>CAXUEQ010000064.1:0-17001 GCA_964250175.1 uncultured Sphingobium sp.
GATCGCCGGGTTCTGAAGCTGGAAGGCCCAGCCGACCGCCGCCCCGCCCGCGCGCAGGGCGAGTAGCAGACCGCCCAGCGCGACGCAGGCGGTGACCACGCCGACCGCATAGGCGACCGCTTCGCGTCGCGCGGCGCGCGGGTCCCCACCCGCCTTGGCGAGGCTGAGCGCCTTCAAACTGAGGATCGGGAAAACGCAGGGCATGATGTTGAGGATCAAGCCGCCGAGCAGCGCGCCGCCCAGCGCGAGGAGGATGGTGGTGGCCAGACTGCCGTCGCTGGCCGTCGGGATCGGCCCGGGGATGGCGTCGACCGCAAAACCCGCGCCTTTGCCGGTGCGCAGAACGCCGCTGAGCGTGGCTGGCTTTGTCTCGCCCGCTCTGGTCTCCAGGATCAACTGGTCCCCCTGGCGCGTGACTTTCTGCGGGGCGGCATAGGCGACCGCGCCTTCGGTCAGGGGGAAGAAATGCGCGTCCTGCACGTTGACCGACGCGGGAAGCGGGACGGCGATGCGGATCGTGCCGTTCGCCAGCGCGAACCTGCCTTGCGTGCCGAGCGCGCGGGGCAGATGCGACCGGTAGCCGTCGAAGGCGGCGCGGCGCGCGGGATCGACCGCGCCGTCGCCGACCACGAGGTCGGTGGACAGATCGCCGCCGCCGGGCACGCAGATCGACCGGGTGCAGGCGAGCCATTGCGCCTTCACCTGTATCGGCAGCCTGTCGCCCGGTTTCATCGTCGCGGGGACGTTGAGCGTCACCAGAACCGCATAAGGCCCCTCATAGACATGGTTCATCAGGCCGGCGACGACCAGTGTCTGCGGGATGGGATAGCGTAGCTTGCCCAGGGTCGCACCGGGCGGCAGCGTCCAGGCGGCGGTCATGCCCAAGCCCGCATCGCCGGGATTTTCCCAATAGCCGTGCCATCCGGCGCGCGGTTCCATGACGAAGGCGAGCGTCACCGGCTTGCCGGGCGCGGGGCGGTCGCTTTCGGCCACCAGGCGCGCGACGATATTGGCGGGACCGTTGCCGCCGAACGCCGTGGACTGTGCAAGGGCGGCGCCGCCGCCCAGCCACAGCGCCAGCGTCATCATAATGACTTGAAGAATCCGCATCACGCTCTGGTCCCCTGGTTGCAAGCGGGCTAGGTCTGCATCAACCGTCCGTCAAGCTTTCGGGAGTGTTTGCGTGGCCCCTCGCCGCTTTTTCGCCGCTTTTCTCGCCACTTCGCTGCTGGGTGCGCCCGCACTGGCGCAAGCTCAGGCAACGCCGCCGAAGCTGATCGTCGTCATATCGGTCGACCAGTTTTCCGGCGACCTGTTCAACGAATATCGCCAGCGCTACCTCGCGGGCATGAAGCGGCTGACGGAGGGCGCGGTGTTCCCGCGCGGCTATCAGAGCCATGCCGCGACCGAGACCTGCCCCGGCCATTCGACGATCCTGACCGGCGACCGGCCGTCGCGCACCGGCATCATCGCCAACAACTGGTTCGATTTCAGCGCGCCGCGCGCGAACAAGTCGGTCTATTGCGCCGAGGACGAGAATGCGCCGGGCGCGACCGCCGACGATTTTGCGCCCTCGCCCGTCCATCTGAAGGTGCCGACGCTGGGCGGACGGATGAAGAGCGCCAACCCGGCGACGCGCGTCGTGTCGGTCGCGGGCAAGGATCGCGCGGCGATCATGATGGGCGGGCCGACCGCCGACCAGATGATCTTCTGGAACGGCAAGAGTTTCGGCAGCTACAAGGGCGTGGCGGAAACGCCGCTGATGGCGCAGGTCAACGCCGGTATCGCGACGCTGATCGCGCAGGACCGCCCGGCGATGGACCTGCCCGACAATTGCGCGGTCAAGGATTTCGCGGTGCCGGTCGGCGACGGCAAGAGCGTCGGCGCGGGGCGGTTCGCGCGCGCGGCGGGGGATGGCAAGGCGTTCCGCGCCTCGCCGGAGATCGACGCGGCGACCCTGGTGGTGTCGGCGGCGCTGATCGAGAATCTGGGGCTGGGCAGGCGGGCGCAGACCGACATCATCTCGATCGGCCTGTCCGCCACCGATTATATCGGCCACACCTACGGGACAGAAGGCGCGGAAATGTGCATCCAGCAGATGGCGCTGGACCGCGAGCTGGGCGCCTTTTTCGACCGGCTGGACAAGCAGGGGCTGGATTATGAAGTCATGCTGACCGCCGACCATGGCGGCCACGACCTGCCCGAGCGGCATCGCGAGAACGCCGCACCGATGGAGCAGCGCGTCGATGCCGCGCTGGAGCCGAAGGCCGTGAGCGCAGCGGTGGCGGCGAAGACCGGGCTGTCGGGAACTGTGCTCTATGGCGACGGCGCGGCGGGCGATTTCTACCTGGCGCCCACCCTCTCCCCGGCGCAGCGCGCGAAGGCGAGCGCGGCGGCGCTTGCGCTCTGGGCGGCGCATCCGCAGGTGCAGACCGTCTTTACCAAGGCGCAACTGGCCGCCGCGCCCGCGCCGTCGGGACCGCCGGAAAGCTGGTCGCTGCTCCAGGAGGCGAAGGCCAGTTTCGACCAACAGAGGTCAGGCGATTTCGTGGTGATGCTCAAGCCCCGCATCATGTCGATCGCCGATCCAACCAAGGGCTATGTCGCAACGCATGGCAGCCCGTGGGACACCGACCGGCGCGTGCCGATCCTGTTCTGGCGCAAGGGCATCCGCACGTTCGAGCAGCCGCTGGGCGTCGAGACGGTGGATATCGCGCCGACGCTGGCCGCGACAATCGGCCTGCCGATCAAGCCCGGCGAGATGGACGGGCGCTGCCTGGACCTGATCGCCGGCGACGGGGACAGTTGCGCGGGACGTTGACCCCTCTTGCTCCCGCGCAAACGGGAGTAGGGCCGGCATCAAATTCTAATGAATGTCGACCGCATAGTCGCTCAGATCCTCGTCGAGCAGGCGCTGATAGCTTCCCGCATAGCGTCGGCCTCCGCAGGCGCCCATCTGAAAGACCTGCACCGACAGCGCTTTGGGCAGCAGCCTCAATGTGCACCCGTCCGGGTCAGGCCCGCCCATCGGCCTTGGCAGCGGCAGCCCGTTGCCGTCGCCCATTTTCGACACCATGAAATCCGGCCCGTCCCACAAGGCCGCGCGATCGTCATCCAGCGTCGTGACCTGCGCATCGGGCAGCTTTGCGGGATTATAGACGCGCAGATGATAGCCATTGGCTTTGCGCGGCGTCAGGATCAGCTTCAGGCCCGCAGCCGTGCGATAGACTCCGCTATTGGCGAAAGCGCCGCTCTCCAGATCGTCGACCCGCGCCCGCATCTCCTCGCGCAGGCAGGTCTTGTCGCCCTTCGCGCAGCTCCCCTCGCCATCGCCCGACTCGATCGCCCGCAGCCGCTCCAGCCAGATTTTCTGGCTGCGCCGCACATAGGGGGTGATCGCGCCCTGCCATGCCGTCAGCGCGCGCTGATAGGCCGCCGCGATCCGCGCGTCATAGTCCAGCATATTGGGGTCTTTGCAGATCGTCTTTTCCAGCGACGTCGCCGCCTTGGCACAGTCTATCCCCCGCGCCTGCGCCGGAACCGCCAGTCCGCCCGCCAGCAGCACGACCAGTCCACCCATGATGATTCGCATGGAAAATGCCCTCCCTTTCCCAACATAGCCCAGAGCCGCCTCTGGCAAAAGTGCGGGCCGTAGCAAAAGCGTCTCGCCTGACGCTCCATGGTTGCCCCCGTCCCGCCTGCCCGCTAAACGCGCGCCATGACCAGCACCGCACCCCAGAACGCCCCGACGATCACCGCCCAGATCGTCGCCGAGCATGGCCTGAACGAAGAGGAATATGCCCGCGTCCTGCACGCGCTGGGGCGGACGCCGAACCTGACCGAACTGGGTATCTTCTCGGTCATGTGGTCCGAACATTGCAGCTACAAGTCCAGCCGCATCCATTTGAAGAAACTGCCCACCGAGGCCCCTTGGGTGATTTGCGGTCCCGGCGAGAATGCCGGCGTCATCGACATCGGTCCCGGACCCGATGGCAAGCCCCAGGCGGCGATCTTCAAGATGGAGAGCCACAACCACCCCTCCTATATCGAACCCTATCAGGGCGCGGCGACCGGCGTCGGCGGCATCCTGCGCGACGTGTTCACCATGGGCGCGCGCCCGGTAGCGAACCTCAACGCGCTGCGCTTCGGCCGGCCCGATCATCCGAAGATGCGCCACCTCATCTCCGGCGTCGTGCGCGGCATCGGCGGCTATGGCAATTGCGTCGGCGTGCCGACGGTCGGCGGCGAAGTGAATTTCCACCCCGCCTATGACGGCAATATCCTGGTCAATGCGATGACCGTGGGCGTCGCCGACCAGGACAGGATCTTCTATTCGGCGGCATCCGGCGTCGGCAACCCGATCGTCTATGTCGGCTCCAAGACCGGGCGCGACGGCATCCATGGCGCGACCATGGCCAGCGCCGATTTCGGCGAGGACAGCGACGCCAAGCGCCCCACCGTGCAGGTCGGCGACCCGTTCACCGAAAAATTGCTGATCGAGGCCTGCCTGGAACTGATGGCCAGCGACGCGATCGTCGCGATCCAGGATATGGGCGCGGCCGGTCTCACCTCCTCCAGCGTCGAAATGGCGTCCAAGGGCGGCGTCGGCCTTCTCCTGAACATGGACATGGTGCCGCAGCGCGAAACCGGCATGACCGCCTATGAAATGATGCTGTCGGAAAGCCAGGAGCGGATGCTGATGGTGCTCAAGCCCGGCAAGGAAGCCTTTGCCGAGGCGATCTTCCACAAATGGGAGTTGGACTTCGCGGTGATCGGCGAAGTGACCGACACCGGTCGCATGGTCTTGACCCATCATGGCGAGACCGTCTGCGACATCCCGCTCGCCCCGCTCGCCGACGAAGCGCCGCTCTACGACCGCCCATCCGCGAGCAAGGAGGAGTATAAGGCGTGGGCCAACGTCCAGCCGCTCGGCGACATCCCCGAAAGCACCGATATCGGCGCGGACCTGCTGAAACTGATGGCCAGCCCCGACATCGCCAGCCGCCGCTGGATCTGGGAGCAGTATGACCATATGGTCGGCGCCGACACGATCCAGCGCCCCGGCGGCGACGCCGCGGTCGTGCGCGTGCATGGCACGAAAAAGGGGCTGGCGATGAGCACCGACTGCACCCCGCGCTATTGCTATGCCGACCCCTATGAGGGCGGCAAGCAGGCGATCGCCGAATGCTATCGCAACCTGAGCGCAGTCGGCGCAACCCCGCTCGCGGTCACCAACTGCCTGAACTTCGCCAACCCCCAACGGCCCGAGATCATGGCGCAGCTCACCGGCTGCCTCGACGGCATGGGCGACGCCTGCCGCGCGCTCGACTTCCCGATCGTAAGCGGCAATGTCAGCCTCTACAACGAGAGCAAGGCCACCGGCGGCGGCAGCGCGATTTTACCCACGCCAGCGATCGGCGGCGTTGGGCTGCTGGCCGACATCGACAAGATGACGACGATCGGGTTCAAGGACAAAAGCTCCATCAGCCCGGTATCGGGCGATGAAGAAAGCGCGCGGATCATGCTTGTAGGTACGCCCCGTGGCCATTTAGGTCAGTCGCTTTGGTTACGCGAAATTCATGGCCGTGAAGATGGTTCGCCGCCGCCCGTAAATCTCGTAGAGGAGCGTCGGGTCGGCACTTTTGTGCGCGATTGCATAGATAAAGGGGCAGCGCTTGCCGTTCACGATGTCGCGGACGGCGGCATTTTGATAGCGATCACGGAGATGATATTGGCGGGAAATGTGGGCGCCTTCATTTTCGACGGACCGCAAGACAGGTTGGGAACGCAAGCGCTTTTCGCTGAGGATCAGGGTCTATATATCGTCAGCACCATCGAACGCACGGAGGACTTTATCGCGAGGGGCGAAACAGCAGGCGTTCCAATTCAGTTGATAGGTCGCGTTGGAGGCAAAAATCCGGAAGGAAATCCACGCCTCGTAATCGATTTTACCGATCGTGATGAGGTGGTTATTCCCCTCACCGACCTCCGCGCCGCGCACGAAGGCTTCTTCCCCGCCCTGATGGACGGCTAAAACTATCCAACAATCCTCGTCATTCCCGCGCAGGCGGAAACCCATCTCTCCCCACAAAGCGAAGCGTAAGATCGCGGAATAGGTTCCCGCCTGCGCGGGAATGACGGCGGGGAGGCGCTAAACCCGCGTCACCCGCGCGAACATCACATGATAGCCGTCCCGCGCGCCACCCGCGTCGAACGCCCGCATTACCCGGCGCAAATCCCCCGGCGGCAGCGGCGCGCGGCCCTCCACCGGGACCACGGCGCCGATCCCTTTGAGATGCGCGATCAGCCCCTTCGCGCTTCCGCATGCCAGCCCATAGTCCTCGTCAAAGGCGAAGGCGTCATCATAACCCGCCAGCATCGTCCGCACTGCTTCCAAGCCCGGATAATCCGGCACCCCCGCCGTCACCCCGCACGCGACATGCGCCGCCCGCCACGCCGCAAAGCTGCGCTCTGCCATGGTCGAGAAGATCAGGCTCCCACCCGGCCGCAGCAGGCCCTGTAACCGCGCCACCGCGCCCGCCAGATCGTCGAACCATTGAAAGGCCAAGTTCGACAGGATCAGGTCGAAATGCGCATCCGCGAAGACGGGCGCCTCGCCGTCCATCGTCAGGAACAGCCCGGCTATGAACGGATCGCCCCCCGCCTTCGCCACCATCGCCGACGAGAGGTCGGTCGCGATCAGATCGGCTCCCGGCCAGCGCCGCGCAATCTCTCGCGTCAGCAGCCCCGTTCCGCAGCCGATCTCCAATATGCGTGGACCATCGCCAAGCTTTGCCAGCAATGCCGCCTGTTCGGCCAGATCGGCCACCACCCGCGCCGCGATCCGCTGCACCCCGGCATGGCCCTCATACGCCTCCGCCGCCGCGCCGAATGCCGCCCCGATCCTGTCCTTGCGCGCGTCGATCATGCCTTACCTTTCGCTCCGGCCCTGCCACATCTGGACGCCCCCCGCAAAGTCGGTAGGTAGGGCCGATGACCCTGTCCATCGCCCCTACCCCAGAAGACGACCGCATCCCCACCCTCGACATCCTGCGCGGTGTCGCGGTCATGGGCATAGTGCTGATGAACATCGTCAGCTTCGCCATGCCCGACGCCGCCTATTTCAACCCGCAGGCATGGGGCGGCACCTCCGCCGCCGACATCGCCGCATGGGCACTCGGCCTCATCCTGGTCGACGGCAAGATGCGCGGCCTTTTCTCGCTGTTGTTCGGCGCGAGCATGGTGCTGGTGATCGACCGCGCCGACCTGAACGGGCGCAACGGCCAGCACGCCCACATCGCCCGCGCCTGCTGGCTTTTCCTCTTCGGCCTTGCGCATTTCCTGTTCCTGTGGCGCGGCGACATATTGATGCTCTATGCGATTGTCAGCCTGATCGCGCTGCCGTTCGCGCATCGCCAGCCGATCGATCTCGCCAAAGCGGCGTTCATTGCCTTCACGCTGCACTTTCTTGTCATGACAGCGCTTATGGCGGGCTTTCACGCGATGCCGCCAGCCACCATCGCCGGCGCGATCGGCCAGCCCGGCGCGCCGGAGATCGCCGCACAGCTTACGCTGTTCCGCTCCGGTTTCGGGGCGATCGTCGCCGCACAGATCGCCCTGTTGCCCGACCATGCTCTGCTGCTGCTCTATGCCGGCCTGGATACGCTCGGCTTCATGCTGCTGGGTATGGCGATGCTGAAAGTCGGCTTTCTGACCGGCCGGTGGGACGCCGCGCATTATGTCCGCACCGCGCGTCACTGCCTGCTGATCGGCCTGCCGCCGATGCTCGCGCTGACGCTCTGGGCGATCCTCTCGGGCTATAAGACGCTGACGGTCTTCGGTATCGCGATCGCCTGGTCCTTCCCGTTCCGCATTCCCCTGACGGTCGGTTATGCCGCGCTGACGATCCTGCTGATCCAGCGCCATCCCGGCTATTGGATGACCACGCGAACGGGCGCAGTGGGCCGAATGGCGCTCAGCAACTATATCGTCACCAGCCTGCTGATGGCGCTGCTCTTTCAAGGCTGGGGATTGGGTCTGTTCGGCCATATCGACCGCGCCTTGCTGTATGTGGTGGTGCCTGCGATCTGGATGCTCCTGCTGCTCTGGTCGAAGCCCTGGCTGGACCGATTCGCCTATGGGCCGATCGAATGGGTGTGGCGCAGCCTGGCGCGCGGTCGGCTCCAGCCCATGCGACGAAATGCGCGGGGCGGCTGAATTGACTATTGCGACCTATTAGCATTAGCGCTATTCCCCTCCTCACAGGAGAGCGTGATGGTCGTCTGCGTGTGCAATGCGATTCGGGAAAAGGACCTTCGGTCCGCCGTGCGGGAGGGTGCCGACACCCCCTGCAATGCCTATGCGCGCTTCGGCCGCCGCCCCAAATGCGGCCAGTGCGTTTCGTTCGCGCGAACCATTATCGCTTCGGAGCTTGCGACTGCGTAACGATCGCAACGCGGAAAGCCTTGGAAAACCGCCATTTTTCGTCTTAACTTCTCTGGCGATACGGCGTAAACCGCGCGCATTCAATCATGCGGAGCATATGCCATGAAGGGCGACCTCAAGGTCATCGAATATCTGAACGAGGTGCTCAAGAATGAGCTGACCGCGATCAACCAGTATTTCCTCCATTATCGCGTTCTCAAACATTGGGGCGTGAACAGGCTCGCCAAATTCGAATATGGCGAATCGATCGACGAAATGAAGCATGCCGACATCGTGGCGGAGCGCATTCTGTTCCTCGATGGCCTGCCCAATTTCCAGCTACTTGGCCGCTTGAAGGTCGGCGAGACGGTGGAAGAAATCCTGCGCGCCGACCTGGCGCTCGAATATGAGGCGCTGCCCGCGCTCAAGGACGGCATCGCCCATTGCGAGTCTGTGCGCGATTATGTCACCCGCGACCTGTTCCAGACGATATTGGACAGCGAGGAAGAGCATATCGACACGCTGGAAACCCAGTTCGAAATGATCGAGCGCATGGGTCTGCAAAATTATGTGCAGCTCCAGTCGGAGCCGGCCGAGCAAAGCTGAAAGCGGGCGTCGCATTACAAAAAAGCCCCGGTCTTGCGGAAGACCGGGGCTTTTTTTTAGAAGCCGATATTGTAAACCGGAAATTCAGAGGCGGCCGAACCCCGGACTCGGTGCTTCGGACTTGCGCCCGAAAGTCGCCGGACGGCGCGCCACCAGCGGGTTGGCGTCTTTCTCCAATGCGGTCATCGTTTCCTCGAAACAGTTGCGCAGTGCCACGACGATCTCGATCAGTTCTTCGGGACTCTCATGATATTCCACGCAGCGGCGTGCGATCGTCTCGATCTCCTCAGCCATCAGCCCCAGCCGCTCTGCGCCGAACTGACGCGACTCGCCCTTCAGCGTATGCGCCGGAAGCACCAGCGCGGCCGCATTGCGCGCGCGCATCGCCGTTTCGATCGCGCTTACCGATTTTGTGCCATCTTCCCGAAAATAGCCGAGAATGCGGACGAAACCCGCGCCCAGCTCCGACCGGGCATGGGCGAAGTCCGTCCAGTTAATCAGGCTGGCGTCCAGATGTGCCATTCGCCGCTCCCTTTAGCCATTTAAATCCGTTACCCATCTGTAATAGACGAAGGGTAAACAGAAGGTTACGCAGCGGAAATTATAGGTTTTTTTCGTGCCAACAGGAAAGTGGGCGCGGCATGGCCCGTAATGGCGGAAAAGGTCCAGCCCTGCTGCGCGGCGAGCGCCGCCAATTCCCCCGGCGCGATCGGGTCATCGGCGATGATCGTCACGCTCATCGCGTATCGTAGCGCCCGCGCCGCGCGCAATGCGGGCCAGGGGCACCGCATCCCGCGCGCATCGATCAGGACCGGCTCAGTTGTCACCGAAGGGATTTTTGGGGCTGCGCAGCATCAACCGCACCGGCACCGCGCCATAGCCCAAGTCACGCCGCATGCTGTTGACCAGATAGCGGGTATAGCTGTCAGGCACATCGTCCAGCCGCGTCCCGAACAAGGCGAAAGTCGGCGGGCGCGTATTGACCTGCGTGATATAGCGCAGCTTGATCCGCTTGCCGCCCGGCGCGGGTGGCGGATTCGCTTCCAGTGCCTTTTCGAACCAGCGATTGAGCGCGCCGGTCGACACGCGCTGCGACCAGGTCGTGCGCGTTTCGAAGGCGACGCGGATCATCTCGTCCAGCCCCTTGCCGGTCGCGGCGGAGACCGTCAGCAGCGGCACGCCCTTCACCTGACTGAGGCCGTCTTCCAGCGCCTTCTTGATGCCCTGATAGAGCGAAGAGCCATTTTCGGCGACGTCCCATTTGTTGACCGCGATGATGAGCGCCCGGCCTTCTTCCAGCACACGCGACGCGATGCGCAGGTCTTGCCCCTCCAGCCCCAGCGTGGCGTCCAGCAGCAACACGACCACTTCGGCGAAATTGATCGCGTGCAGCCCGTCGGCGACCGCCAGCTTTTCCAGCTTGTCCTGAATCTTCGCGCGCTTGCGCATTCCCGCCGTGTCGATCAGCCGCACGACGCGGTCCTGTCCCTCGGGCGAGGTCCACAGCCAGTCGATCGCGATGCTGTCGCGGGTGATGCCCGCCTCTGGCCCGGTAATCAGCCTCTCTTCACCCAATATGCGATTGATCAGCGTGGACTTGCCCGCATTGGGCCGCCCGACGATCGCCAGTTTCAGCGGCGCGTCCTCTTCGTCGGCATAGCGTTCCGGCGTGGCGTCCATGCCCTCTTCGCGTTCAATATAGGGGCGCAGCGCCTCGAACAGCTCGACCAGCCCCTGGCCATGCTCGGCGGACAGCTCGACCGGGTCGCCAAAACCCAGCCCATAGGCTTCCAGCACGCCATCGTCGCCCGCCTTGCCCTCCGCCTTGTTGGCGACCAGCACGACCGGCGTATCGCCCTGCCGCAGCCAGCGGCCGATCTCCTCATCCAGCGGGTTCACCCCCGCGCGCGCGTCGATCATGAACAAGGCGACATCGGCGTCCAGCACCGCCGCCTCGGTCTGCATGCGCATCCGGCCGGGCAGCGTTTCGGCGTCCTTGTCCTCGTAACCGGCGGTATCGATGATCTTGAAATCGATGCCGACCAGGCTCCCGTCGCCCTCCCGCCGGTCGCGCGTGACGCCGGGCTGGTCGTCGACCAGCGCCAGCTTCTTGCCGACCAGACGATTGAACAGCGTGGACTTGCCCACATTGGGCCGCCCGACAATGGCTATGGTGGGCAGCATGATGTGCGCCAGGTCCTTCTTTTCGCGCTGCCCTTACCGGAAAGCGGTCAGGCGGCCGTCATCGGCCAATATATACAGGATATTGTTCGCCACCACCGGCGAGAGCGACATGGGCCGTTTCAGGTCCTTCGTCGTCTGCACCGCGCCAGTCGCGGGATCGGCATAGACCATATCGCCCAGCGTCGATACCAGAACCAGCCTGTTGCCCGCCAGCACCGGTCCTGTCCAGCGGATCGCGCCGGTCTTGTTCTTCAGCTTCTTGTAGCGCTGCAACTGGCTGATCCAGCGGATCTTGCCGGTGGCGCGCGCGATGCACAGCAATTTGGCGTCGCTGGTGACGACGAACACCCACTCGCCCACCACCCAGGGGGTGGCGATGCCCGCGACCGTGATTTCCCACAGGCGCTGGCCGCTGACCAGTTCGTAAGAGGCCATGCGCCCGCCCTGCCCGATCGCGAACACCCGGCCACGGTCGATCACCGGATCGGCATCGATGTCGGTCAGCGATGCGACCGAGGTCGAAATGCTGGTGCGCGACAAGGCGTCGCCCCACAGGGTCCGGCCATTTTCATAGCGATAGGCGGTCAGTTCGCCCGAACTATAGCCGCCGATCACCGTCCCCTGCGCGGCCGCCGGCGCGGCTACGCCGAACACCGCGGTCACCTGCAACGTCGCGCTCTCGGTCCATTGCGTTTCGCCATCGGTCTGGTTGAGCGCGAAGATCTGATTGTCCTGGCTCATGACATAGACATGGCCGTTGGCGAGCGTCGGCGCGCCGCGCAGCGGACCGCCCGGACGCTTCTTCCACGCGATCGCGCCGTCCGCCACCGTGATGGCCGCGACGTCGCCGATGCCGGTCGAGGCATAGACCCGGTCGCCCAGCACGCTCACGCCGCCGCCGAAGCGCGCGCGGCCATTGCCCTTGCTCTTGCCCTTGCCTTCGGCTGGCAACGCCGTCTGCCACAGCTTCGCGCCGCTCGTCGCGTCCAGCGCGATCACATTGGCGTCGGCATCGATCACGAACAGCTTGCCGCCCGCGACGACCGGTGAAGAGGCGAGCCGCGCCTGCGGCGTGCTGCCCTTGATACTGACCGTCCATGCCTGCGCCGGCGCGGCCGACAAGGCCAGATGGCCCATCGCCTTGGACGGGTTCCCGCCTGGCTGGCTCCACTCGTCATTGGCATAGGGTTCGGGCAGCGTCACCGCCACGTCGGCGATGGCCGGCTCCACCGCCACGCCATCGTCACGGGTCAGGATCGAGGTGCGGTTGCCGACCACGGGGGTCTTGGGCTTGCCCTTCTTGAGGCCCAGCGTGCTGCAGCCCCCAACCATCGCCAGCGCGCCCAGCAAGAGCGCGGCATGCGCCAGCGGCTTCATAATGATGCGTCCCGTCCCGCCGTCTTTCCCCACATGATCACCCACCTTCATTTCGCTTCCTCTTCGACTATGTCGATCCCCAATAGGCCCGCCATCTGTCGCGCCCGTGAACGGATCGACGTAGGGACCTTCTCATCCTTGGCCATGGCCGCGAAGATCGGCCCCGCCAGTTGCGGCTTGCCCATCTTCATATAGGCTATCGCGGTCATCTCGCCGGCGCTGCCGAACCAGGGGTCGCCCGCGACCGCCAGCGGCTTCAGCCGATCGACGATCTCCTGGGGCTTGAGCGTCTCGAACTCGATCGCCGTCTGGCGCACCAGACCGAGGTTGCGATAGGGCTGCGCCAGCCCGCTGTCGGCCGCTATTTCCTTGTAGGTCGCCGCCGCACCCTTGGGGTTGTTGGCGCCCGCCGCCGCCGCTGCCCTGGCGAGCAATGCCGCCGCGCGATAGCCGGGCTGGCTTGCCTTGGTCAGCGCCTCCAGTTGCTTGGCGTCGGGCGTCCCGCCACCGCTCACCGCCTGCAATATCCCGCTCATCTTCTCGGCCGTCTCGCCGGATTTGGCCGCGCTATGGCTGCTCCACCACAGCCAGGCGCCAAAGCCGATCAGCGCCGCCACGACCAGTCCCGCGACGATACGGCCATAGCGCAGCCAGAAATGGCGCAACTGGTCCTCACGGACGGCATCGTCCACCTCGCGCAGGAAGGCTTCGTTGGATTGCGGCGTGAGAGCCAAAATCATTCTCCGAAAGGAACATTAAGCGCCCGCCGGGCGGCGGACGGAATTGGGCCGGACCTTAGCGATCCCGGCCCTGCGCGCAAATTACTTTTTGGGGCGATAGACCTGATCGGGGGTCGGAAAGGAACGGTCGCGCACGTCGGCGGCATAGGCGGCGGCGGCGCCGGAAATCGTCTCCGCAAGTCGTTCGTAGCGCTTCACGAAGCGCGGCACGCGCTCGAACATGCCCAGCATGTCCTCACTCACCAGCACCTGCCCGTCGCAGCGCGCCGATGCGCCGATGCCGATGGTGGGGCAGGGAACGGCGGCGGTGATCGCATCGGCCAGTTCCTCCAACACACCCTCCACGACCATTGCGAACGCTCCCGCCTGCGCAACGGCATGAGCGTCTTGCAGGATCTTCGCCGCTTCGGCGTCGCTCCGCCCCCGCGCGCCATAGCCGCCCAGCGCGTTCACCGCCTGCGGCGTCAGCCCGACATGCGCACAGACCGGGATGCCGCGCGCGGACAGGAACGCGATCGTCGGCGCCATCGCTTCGCCCCCTTCCAGCTTCACGCCTGCCGCGCCGCTCTCTTTCAATATCCGCGCCGCGCTTTCGAATGCCTGTTGCGGCGACGCTTCATAGCTGCCGAACGGCATGTCGACGATCACGACGCTGTGATAGCTGCCCCGCACCACCGCCGCGCCATGCGCGCACATCATGTCCAGGCTGACCGGCACGGTCGAGGGCAGGCCGTAGATCACCTGCCCCAGCGAATCCCCCACCAGCAGCATGTCGCAATGCGGATCGAGCAATTGCGCCATCCGCGCGGTATAGGCGGTCAGCATGACGATCGGTTCGGCAACGGGACCCGGCGTTGCGCCATCCCCCTTGCGCGCGCGGATCGCCGGAACGGTCAGCCGCTTCATCGGCGCGGGCGTCGGCGTCGCGCGGCTGGTCGCAGTGTCGATGGTGAAGGTCGTGGACATCGCCGCGCTTTAGACCAGCGGGGCGCAGGGCGCAAATTGCGACGGTTGTGAGCACTACGTCAGCTATCGAGTCCGGCCGCAATGTCCAGTTGTTCGGCTATGTCGCGCAGCCGCTTGTCGCGCGTCCAGAGCAAGGCACTCGGAGTCAGACGAACCGCCGCAAGCAGATGCGCATCGACATAGCCAATGCCTTTAGCCGCCAATTGCTGCCAATATCATGCGGGCTAGGATCGCCGGCGCGGCGAACCTGTGGCTTCAGGTTCTGTGCCGCCCAGCAACATCAAGCGCCGTGCACTCTCGCGCTCTATCAGCGCTTTAAGTGCCTCGCGCACCAACGCGGATTTTTCCTTCAACCCCGTAAAAGATTGGGCGGTGGCGACAAGATCATCGTCGAGGGAAAGAGTAGTGCGCATATAAGCCTCCAGAGAGGCATTATATATAGCATTACCTGATGCTATATATAATGCACGGTAGGGACGGCCGAACGCCATGACCGTCCCTCTGCCGGTTCCCGCAAGAGCCGGCAATCCACTCAGCTCACCTCAGAAACTGCCCTTGATCGTCGCGCCGAAGGTGCGTGGGTCGCCCGGCTGACCGGCGATCAGACCGACATTGCCTGGCGCGACCTGCAGCAGATCGATATAGTTCACGTCGAAAGCGTTGCGGACCCAGCCGAAAATGTCGAAGCCTTCGCCGCGAAACCCGGCGCGGAAGTTGGTGAGCGCATAGCCCTTGACCTCGGTGTAGATCGACGGCGAGGCGTTCGAATTCCAGTGCGAGCGGTAATTGCCGTCGACGCCCAGATAGACCTGCCCATCCTTGTCCAGCAAATTGACCGGTGCGTTGACTTCGGCGCCATAGGAGAAGGCCCATTTCGACACGCCGGGCAGGCCCTGGCCGGAAATGTCGCACTTGTCAGGGCTGAAGGAGGGGCTGGCCGCAGTGCCAGCCCGGCCGGCAGGACTGACCTTGGTCGGATCGGTCGTGATGGTGCCGCCCGACAGTTCGGGCGGGCATGGCGCGTTGGTGAACTTCTTGTATTTGGCGTCGGTATAGGCGCCGTTGGCATAAGCGCTGAACCGCTCGCTCGGCGTGACCTTGAAGTCCGCCTCGATACCCTGCGACCGGACCTTGTCGGCATTGGCGAGATAGCCGCGCACCGTGCCGAACTGCCCGCCATTCACCGTCGCCTGGAAATTCTTGATGTCGGTGCGGAAGGCGGAAAGATTGAAGGTCGCGCGGCGATCCCAGAATTGCGTCTTGAGGCCGATCTCATAATGGTTGATCGATTCCGGTTTCACCGTGCTGGCATCGAAATTCACCGTATTGTCGGCGTTGAGCGGCAGGCCGTTCTGGTTGATGCCGAGCGTCTTGAAGCTCTTGGCATAGGTCGCATAGGCCAGGATGTCGCGCGCGATCTTGTAGTTGATGTTGAAGTCATAGGTGAAATTCCAGGCGCTGTCGGACGGTGCGCTGGTCTGCGGCTGATAGACGCCGCACTGCGCCGTCAGCACCGCGTTGCCGTTCGTCGCTGTTGGCGCGCAACTGGTGATGACCGCGCCTGCGCCGGTCGTCACCACGCGCTGATAGAAGCCCGACTTCTTGTCATAGTTGATGCGCGCGCCCGGCTGAATCGTCAGGGCATCGGTGACTTTCCAACTGACCTGCCCGAACAGCGCGGCGCTCGTGCTCTTGAGATATTGCGTATTGCTGGCGGTCAGGCCGTTGAGCACATCGCGATTATAGACGTTGTTTGGATCGTTCGACGGCGCCAGGCTCCACTTGGTGGCGTCCCTGCCCTGCTGCTCGGTGCCCTGCGTATCGATCCGTTGCTTGAAGCCGAACAGGCCGACCACGAAGTCGATCTTTTCGCCTTCCTGATTGTAACGGAACTCCTGGCTATACTGGTCCTGCTGCGAGGGATTCTGCGACTTGGAGACGATCGACAGGCCGGTGAAGTCGCGGTCATTCTCCGGCTTCCAGTCCCAGAAGCGCCAGGCGCTGACCGAGGTGAACTTGCCCGCACCCAGATCCCAGTTGATCTTGAGCGATGCGCCGCCGATCTTGTTGCCGGCGTTCAGGTTGCTGTCGAGGTCGGTCAGCCGGTCATAGGGATTGCGGCTGGGGACGGCGTAGTTGCGGCCGGGATTGGCGGCATTTGCCGCCGCCACCAGCGCGTCATACTGGCGCGTAAGGACGCGCTGGGTCAGGCCGGTCCGGACGAAAACGGTGCCATAGCCTTCGGGGTCCTGCTTGCTGTAGTCGCCCGACAGCGTGATGCTCAGATCCTCGTTGGGCTTGAACAGCAACTGGCCGCGCAGACCCAGATTATCCTGTTCGTTGATGTAGCGGTTGGTCGTCGTGTTGAAATATACGCCCCGCCGCGTGGTGGTGGCGATGGCGATGCGCGCGGCGATGGTGTCGGACAGCGGGCCGGAGACGGCGGCTTTCGCCTGCTTGTAATTCAGGTTACCGGCGGTCAGTTCGGCCCGGCCCTCGAAATCGAAGGTCGGCTGGTTGGTCGTGATGTTGATCGCGCCGGCGGTGGTGTTCTTGCCATAGAGCGAACCCTGCGGCCCACGCAGCACTTCGACCTGGGCGACGTCGAGAAAGTCGAAGGTCGCGGCGGCGACGCGCGAATTATAGACATCGTCGACATAGATGCCGACGCCCTGTTCGAAGCCGTCGCTGGTCAGCCCGAACG
>CAXUEQ010000065.1:0-16721 GCA_964250175.1 uncultured Sphingobium sp.
CGCGGCGGGCGTGGTGTGGGATGCGGTGAAGAAAGCGACCGAGACCGGCATCGACGTGCTGATCGTCGACACCGCCGGACGGCTGCAGAACAAACGCGAGCTGATGGACGAATTGGACAAGATCCGCCGCGTGCTTGGCCGGCTCAATCCCGCCGCACCGCATGACGTGGTGCTGGTGCTGGACGCCACCACCGGCCAGAATGCGCTGAGCCAAATCGAGGTGTTCCAGGATGTCGCCAAGGTGACGGGGCTGGTCATGACCAAGCTGGACGGCACCGCGCGCGGCGGGGTGCTGGTCGCGGCGGCGGAGAAATACCGGCTGCCGATCCATGCGATCGGCGTCGGCGAGAAGATCGAGGATCTGCGTCCCTTCGACGCGGGCGACATGGCGCGCGCTATCGCGGGGACGGCCTATGCGCGGTGAGATGGATCCTGACATGAGTCAGGATGACGAAGGAAAAAATGCGTGACAGACGTTGAAACAGCCGTGCCCGCAAAGGCGCATAACGGCACGCTCAGCCTCGCACTCGATTTCGGGCCGTTGCTGGTTTTCTTCCTGGGCTACAAATTTCTCGGCATGATCGCCGGCACCGGCGCGTTCATGGCCGCGATCGTCGTCGCGGTGATCGTATCGAAGGTGAAGCTGGGCAAGGTGTCGCCGATGCTGTGGCTGTCCGCGATACTGGTGCTGTTCTTCGGGTCGCTCACCATCTATTTCCACGATAAGCGTTTCATCCAGATCAAGCCGACCATCATCTATGCCTTTTTCGCGCTGATGCTGTTCGCGGGACTGATGCGCGGCAAGCCGCTGCTCAAATATCTGCTGCAAGCGGCCTATGACGGGCTTAACGAGGAAGGCTGGCGCAAGCTGTCGCGCAACTGGGCCTTTTTCTTCGCCTTCATGGCGGTTTTCAACGAGGCGCTGCGCGCATTCCTCAGCTTCGACGCGTGGCTCGCCGTCAAGGTGTGGGGCGTGACCTTGATCTCCTTCCTCTTCGCCGCCGCCAATATCCCGATGCTGATGCGCCATGGCATGACGCTTGGCGACACAATCGACAGCGACGAAGTGGGCGGGACGACGCCGCCGCAGGGGTAAGACAGCCGATAATCAGCATTGCCCAAGCTTGCAGACGGGAATAGCATCTGCTTCCAATGACTTGGAGAAAGCAAGATGAACAAGGCAATGCTCTTTCTTTCGATGGCGCTGGTCGTCGTGCCCGATCTTGCGCTCGCGCAGATGCAGCAGGACCGCGCGGGTCCAGGGGCGAACCGGCCCTCACGCCCCGATATACGCCCGTCTCCTCCACAGCGCCCCAATCCCGGTGGCCCGCAGATCCAACCCCCGCGGCCCGGAATGGGCGGGCCACAAATACAGCCACCGCGTCCCAATCCCGGCGGTCCCCAGATACAGCCGCCCCGCCCCGGAACCGGCGGTCCGCAAATCCAGCCGCCGCGCCCCGGTCGTCCGACGCCGGTGAAGCCGGGCAGGCCGCATCGTCCCGGCACAGGCCGTCCGCCGCAGTTCAGGCCGATCCACGGGCCGGGTTTCCGCTATCCGCACGGCTATCGCTATCGCCGCTGGACAATCGGACTGCTGTTGCCCGCAATCTTCCTGTCATCGCGCTATTATTACGATAATTACGCCTATCTGGGGGTCGGTTCGCCGCCCTATGGCTATCGCTGGGTGCGTTATGGGCCGGACCTGTTGCTGGTCAACATCCGCACCCGCAAGGTGGCGGACGTGATCTACGGCGCATTTTATTAGAGCGTGATGACATTAGCGTAATCCACTCCGCTCGTGCTGAGTAGAGACTGAGCTTGTCGAAGGCTCATATCGAAGCATCGCATCACGACATATCCTTCGATACGCCGTTTCGACAAGCTCAATGGCTACTCAGGACGACCGGGTGTGGAGTCATTAGTTTCAAAAGAGAAAAAGGGCGCCGTGTCAGCGGCGCCCTTTTCATTCCGTCGATGATCGTGCGGGTCAGCCCGGCTGGTCGGCGCGGCTCACGCCCTTGCCGTCGAGATTCTGCGCGACGAAATCCCAGTTGATCGCTTCTTTCAGGATCTTGCCGGCATAGTCGGGGCGCGCGTTGCGATAGTCGATATAGTAGGCATGTTCCCACACATCGAGAATGAAGAGCGGTATGGCGTCATGCGCGACCGGCGTGTCGGCGTCATGATAGGAGGTAACCTCCAGCTTGCCGTCCTTCAGGTTCAGCGCGGCCCAGCCGCTGGCGAAATGGCCGAGGGCTTCGGCCTTCAACTTGTCGAGCAGCGCATCGACCGAGCCGAAGCCTTCATTGATGAGCGCGAGCAATTCGCCGGTCGGCTCGGTCTTTTCCGGCGACAGGCCAAGCCAGTAGAAGCTATGGTTCCAAATCTGGCCGACCTGGTTGAACAGGCCGCCCTTTGACGACTTGATCAGTTCGACCAGCGATTTGCCCTGCAGCGCGGGATCGGCGGCGACCAGTTCGTTCGCCTTCACGACATAGGCGTTGTGATGCTTGCCATGATGATAGTCGAACGTCTCGGCCGAGATCAGGGCGCCGAAAGCGTCCTTGGCGTAGGGCAGAGGGGGAAGTGCGAAGGCCATGACATTCTCCTTGGGGGATGAGGCGGGGATTGAGCAAACGATCACCTGGCCAACGCAGCGACGCGCCGGAAGGTTCACCGTCCTAATCGTTACGACCAAGGTCTATTTCAAGAAAAAACCAGTATTTGCGAGTGGTTCGCAAGGATAGCGCAAGTCGAAAGCTCAGGCGTCGGCCCTCTCGTCCATCAGGCCATGCTTCTTCAGGCAATGGCGCAACTGGTCGTAGCTGAGGCCCAGCCCCTTCGCCGTCGCGCGCTGATTATAGCGATAGCGCGCCAGTGCGCTGCGGATGATCGCCACCTCATGGGCGTCCACCGCGGCCTTCAGGTCGGTCACATTCTCGAACGCCGCGACCGGGTGCGCGGCGACGACCGGCGCGCCTTCGCTCTTGTCCTGCTGCGCGGGCAGGCGCGCGGCATGGGGCATCGCGACGGGCTTCCAGGGCGAGGCGAAGGGATCGAAGACGATCCGGTCGACCGGCCTGCCCGGCGCATCCCAGCGATAGACGGCGCGCTCCACCACATTGCGCAACTCGCGTACGTTGCCGGGCCAGCGATAGCCCTCCATCTCCGCCATCGCGGCGGCCGCAAAACCGGGCCATTGCGGCCAGTTGATCTCCGACGCCATGCGCCGCCCGAAATGATCGGCCAGCACCCGCACATCACCTTCACGCGCGCGCAACGGCGGCAGCGTGATGACCTCGAAACTCAGCCGGTCGAGAAGGTCGGCGCGGAACCGCCCCTTTTCCGCCGCCAGCGGCAAATCCTCGTTGGTCGCCGCGACGATACGCACGTCGACATTGACCGGCCGGGATGCGCCGATCCGCGACACCTCGCCATATTCCACCACGCGCAGCAGCCGCTCCTGCGCCGCCATCGACAGCGTGCCCAGTTCGTCGAGAAACAATGTGCCGCCATCAGCTTCCTCGAACCGCCCCGCCCGCGCCCGCGTCGCGCCGGTGAAAGCGCCCGCCTCATGCCCGAACAGTTCGGCCTCGATCAGCGTTTCCGGCAAGGCGGCGCAGTTCATCACGATCAGCGGCTCGCCCCAGCGCGGCGACAGATGATGCAGCCGCTCGGCGATCAGTTCCTTGCCCGTGCCACGCTCGCCGATCACCAGCACCGGGCGGTTGAGTTCGGCCGCCCGGCCCGCCTGCTCTACCGCGTCCAGAAACGCCAAAGCGCTGCCGACAAATTGGGTATTCTTTTCCATGGCCAAAGAATGGCGAAAAATCCCAAATCTTGGCAAGTAAAATATACCACCTCTTTCCGCCAGCCTGCCAAAAAGCCAGCAATCCGGCATTTCCGAAAATTGGCACGGCCCCTGCAATACTTGTGGTAACCCCGTCGATTCAATCAGGCGGACAGCGTTGAAGATCAGCTTTCAGGGAGTTATTCCAATGTTCGACGTCAAAGAGATTGGCAAGCATGTCTCGGTCGCCATCTGTGCGCTTCTGTTCGGATCGACCATGATCCTGAGTGCCGTCGGCCCCGCCCGCGCGGACACGACCGCCCAGGCCGTCACGCACGAAGCGCCCACGGTCCTTCGCTACATGGCATAATGGCCCGCAAAAGTTTTATACCTCAAAATTTCGTACCCAGGAGAAGTTTCAGATGGGCATTTTTTCCCGCACCCGCGACATCATCGCCGCCAACGTCACCGACCTGCTCGACAAGGCCGAAGACCCGGCGAAGATGATCCGCATGATTATCCTCGAGATGGAAGAGACTCTGGTCGAGGTGCGCGCGTCCGCCGCCCGCACGATCGCCGACCAGAAGGAAATGCGCCGCCACATCAGCAAGCTGGAAAGCCTGGCCGAAAGCTGGACCGAAAAGGCGCAACTGGCGCTGAGCAAGGACCGCGAGGACCTGGCCAAGGCGGCGCTGGTCGAAAAGCAGAAGGCGATCGACATGGCCGATCAACTGAAGGGCGAAATTTCGGTCCTCGACGATGCGCTGCATGCATCGGAGGACGATATCGCCAAGCTGCAGGCCAAGCTGCGAGAGGCCCGCGCGCGCCAGAACAGCCTGGCGACCCGCTTAGAAAGCGCGCAAAATCGCCTGAAGCTGCGGGAAGCCTATGCCGGCGAAAAGGTGCAGGACGCCTTCTCGCGCTTCGACATTCTGGAGCGCCGCGTGGACATGGCCGAAGGCCGCGCCGACGCGCTGAGTCTGGGCGCGACGCCGCCGACGCTTGAAGAGGAAATCGCCGCGCTCAAGTCCAACGACAAGGTCGATGCCGAACTCGCCGCCATGAAGGCCGCGCAGAACAGGGGAGGTTGAGGTCGTGGACGACAGTTTTCTTGCGATCCCGATCGTCGCCATCCTCTTCCTCGGCCTGCCCTGGGTCATCTTCCACTACATTACCAAGTGGCGCAATTCCGCGAGCCTGACCCGTGAGGACGAGGCGATGCTCGACCAGATGAACGACACCGCTCGCCGCCTCGATGAGCGCCTCTCCACCATCGAGCGGATCATCGCCGCCGATAATCCTGATTTCAGGCTCGCCCCTCGCTACGGCCGTCCATCGGCCGAGGATGACGGCCATAGCCTCGACCGGAGGAACTGACATGACCGTGCGTCGCACTAAATTCTATCTCGATCCCCAGAACGGCAAATGGAAGGGCGTCTGCGCCGGCATCGCCGACTATACCGGGATCGATGTCGTCTGGGTCCGCATCGCGACGGTGCTGGTGACCCTGATGGGCGGCTTCACCTGGGCGCTTATCGCCTATGTCCTTGCCGCCTGGATGGCCGACAACAAGCCCTATGGCCTGTATCAGGATCGCGACGACCAGAAATTCTGGCAGGGGGTGCGCAGCAACCCGGCGCGCTCGACCCGTGATGTCCGCTCCAAATTCCGCGACATCGATCGCCGCCTGGCCGACATCGAAGTCTACTACACCAGCCGCAACTCGCGCCTGGCGAACGAGATCGACAGCCTGCGCTAGGCGTTGGTCGAAGCGGCCCCGACGCTGGTCGAAAAATCGCTTCGCAGGGGCGGGCATAGAGAAAATTGACTGGTCGCTTCCGCGCCCTGCGCCGATCCGACAGATTAAGGGACGAACATCATGGGTCATATAGCAAGCTGGATCTGGGTTCTCATTCCTCTGGCCGCCATCGGCGTGAAGGGGTTCAGGAGCTGGCTCGGCCTGAAGGAACGGCAACTGGAAATGCAATCGCGCGAAACGGCGGAAAAGACGGCGCAATATGCCGCGCATACCGAACGGCTGGAACAGCGTGTGCGTGTGCTGGAACGGATCGCCACCGATCGCGGCGTCGATGTCGCCGAAGAAATAGAGAAGCTGCGCGACACGCCGCTCAATTGAACGGTCGTTGAACGCAAGACATTCCGGGGTCGCGGTCGAACGCGCCTGCTTATCATCTGCCGCATAATCTGCCCATAATCTGGAGGACATGGCCATGTCGGACCCGTTTCTCAGCATCATCCTCGCCGTCACCGGACTGGCCGGGCTTGGCATCGTGGCCGCAACCGGCTTGCGCGGGTGGAATGGCTGGCTGGACCTCAAGCGCATGGAGCTTGACCGGCATCGGGGCGATGTGTCGTCGCCCTCGGCCGGGGCACGGATCGAAGTCGCCGACCTCAAGGAACGCATCCGCAAGCTGGAAGCGATCGCGGCGGGCGTGGATATCTGATCGCCGATACTGTGGTGACGCCGCAGCAAACCGGCTTTTCTGCGGCGTCAATTGCCCTATATGCCTGGCATGACCCAGATTGCAGATGTTCAGGAAGAATATGAATTTCTCGACAACGACGACCGCTACCGGTTGCTGATCGACCTGGGCAAGGCGCTGGAAACTATGCCCAACGCGCTCAAGACCGATGCGACATTGGTGCGGGGCTGTTCGGCGGCGGTATGGGTCTATCCCACCGTGCGCGATGACGGCACGCTCCATTTTCTTGCCGACAGCAATGCGGCCATTACCAAGGGCATCATCGCATTGGTATTGCTGACCGTGCAGGATCGTCCGGCGAGCGAGATCGCCGGGGCGGATATCATGGGAGCGCTGAACCCGTTCGACCTGAAGAACCAGCTCAGTTCCAACCGGACGCAGGGCATCCCCAACATGATCGCGCTGATAAGGGATACGGCGGCGCGTTACGTGTGAAATGCCACCCTGTTCCTGCGAACGCAGGCCCCAATGACCTTAAGTTCCACAAAGCATATATGCTGGGACACCCCCTTAGACTCCTGCTTTCGCAGGAGCACGTCAAGTCACCGCAAGCCCAGTTCCCGCGCCAGCAGATCGAGATCGGTCCCCGGTTTCACCAATAGCCATTCTCTGGAAGCGCGGCCATTCACTACTGTGACGGCGCCCTTCGGGCATATGCCAAGACAATTGACCTCGATGATGCCCGCCGCCGCCTTGCGCCCCTTTTTGAGCGCAAGATGTTTCTTGAGCGCCTTGGCCAGGCGCTGATCGCCTTTAGGGCCAAATCCGCCATCGACCTTCTTGGAGCATTTGCGGCAGATAAGGACAGCGGTGTCCCAGTTGGACGCGACGTTCTGCGTCAAGCGCGCGCGCTGCCCTTGCCGCCGGCCGGATTCCAGGTCCGCCGCTCCTCGGCAGTCCGCAGCACCTCATAGGCCGCCTGTATCGCCTGAAATCGCGCTGCGGCTTCTGCGTCGCCGGGTTTGATATCGGGATGACTTTCCTTCGCCAGCCGCCGCCAGTTTTTCTTCACCGCCTCGAAATCGGCGTCGCTTTCCAGCTCCAGCAGGTCGAGCGCGCGCATCTCGTCCCGCGAGCGGCTGCCGTCGCCCGGCCCGCCCCAGCCGTAGAAAGCGCTGTCCTTGAACCCGCCGGCATCGCGCCGTTCGTCATGCTCGCGTTTCTCGCGCTCTTCCTTGTCGAGACCCTGAAAATAGTCCCAGTTGCGGTTATATTCGCCGGCATGTTCGGCACAGAAATACCAGCGCTCCGGGCTGTTGGGCGATTTTGGCGCAGGGCAGTTGCCAGGATTGTCGCACCCATGCCGGTCGCACAGCCGGACGGCCTCCGCCTCACGCGAAGCTCCATAGGCGCGCCAGCGCGGAAAGCCCCAGTCATTTGATCGTGAATGTCGTGCCATTACCGCCAATGTAGCCAATGCCTCCGTCCAAAGGAAGGAAGCGGGCAGAAGAAAATGCCAGAGGGCCTGTAAGCCGGGTTCTGTCCACCATGTTGCCATGGATGGGCGACCATTCCTCTAGGACCACAGTCACCTGCGGCCTCAAGCGACCAACCCGGACGGTCGGGCCGAAACATGCCCAGGGGATCGCTCCCCGCGCCGTCCCTATTCGGTCTTGCTCCCGGTGGGGTTTACCGTGCCGCCACCCGTTGCCGGAGACGCGGTGCGCTCTTACCGCACCCTTTCACTTTTCGCTGGGCCTAAGCCGTAGCGACCTGCTCTCTGTTGCACTGTCCCTGAACGGTTTGCCCGAAGGCGTCCCGCCCGCCAGCCGTTAACTGGCACCGTTATTTCGTGGAGCCCGGACTTTCCTCGCCGTGGAAGTTACCCGCCACGCCGCGGCCGCCCAGCCCTCTGGCCCAAGTGCCCTAGCGAGTCAGACGGCAGGAGTCATCCTGCAATTCACTCGTCCCCGCGCGGCTTGGGCAGCAGCAGCGCCAGCAGGATCGCCCTGCATTCGCCATCGATGATACCGTCGATCGTCTCCGGCCGGAACCGGCGCTGAAACGCCACCACCGCCGCCTTCTGGTCGGCAATGTCATAGCCGAAGCGTTCGAGCGCCAGCATGAAACCGCTGTCGGTCCAATGCGGGTCCATCAGATTTTTCGTCGGGCGCGGCAGCGCCAGCCTGAGCCGCGCAAGCGTGGCCCAAGGGAAAAGTTCGCCCGGATCCTGCTTGCGCGCGGGGGCGATATCGCTGTGACCGACGATATTGCCGCGCGTGATGCCGTGGCGCTGAACGATCTGGTGGATCAGCGGCACCAGCGCCTGTATCTGGGTATCGGGGAAAGGGCGATAGCCCCATTCATGGCCGGGATTGACGATCTCTATGCCGATGCTCGCCGAATTAATGTCCGACTGGCCGCGCCAATGCGCCTTGCCCGCATGCCAGGCGCGCTTGTCCTCGGCCACCATGCGGATCACCTGCCCGTCTTCGGTCACGACATAATGGGCCGACACTCTGGATTCGGGATTGGCCAGCCAGTTGATCGCGCTCGGCGCGTCCGGCATGCCGGTATAGTGCAGCACCAGCATCGACACCGGGAGGCTGCGGTCGTCGAAATTGGGGGACGGCGTGTCGATCATCTGGCCGCACCATAGCGCCGTGCGCGAGGCGATGGAAAGAGAAGATGCAGCTTTCAGGCGGTCCGGCGCAGTATATGCTGCTGCGGCGCGATCCGCCGTTCGTAGCTGCCGCGGACGTTCCGGCTCGCGGCGAAGTCATCGGTCTGGCCGATCACCGTTTCGCCGGCGCCCAGCAAAAGATAGCCGCCGGCACGGCTGTGCGCGGCCAGCTTGGCGAAAACCTTGCGGCGCATCTCGGTCGAGAAATAGAGCAGCACGTTGCGGCAGAGGATGAGGTCGTAATGACCGTTCGGCGCCTGCGGCTCGAACAGGCTGTCGGTGCGAAAATCGATCATCCGCCGCAGCTCGTCGCTGGCCTTCCAGTCGTCGCCTGCCGGTTCGAACCATTTGAGCAGGTCTGTGATGGCCAGGCCGCGTTGCACATCGATCTGCGAAAAGACCCCGGATTGCGCGCGCCCGATGACCGCCGTCGAGATATCGGTGCCCAGAATCGATATGCGCCAGTCTTTCCACCGCGTCACGTCCTTGCGCAGCAGAATGGCGAGCGAATAGGCCTCCTGCCCGGTCGAACAGCCCGCGCACCAGATGCGCAGCGTCTTGTCCGGCCGGGTGGCGTTGAGATGCGGCAGCAATTCGCGGCCGATCATGTCAAAGGTCTGAAGATCGCGAAAGAAGCTGCTTTCATTGTTGAGCAGCGCATTCACAACATCGTCCACCAACTGGCGCTCATTACCCGATACCAGCTTGGCGACTAGATCTTCCAGCGATGTCATGCCGTTGACCCGCAGCACAGGTTTCAGCGCCGTTTCGATCCGCCATATCCGGTTTTCGGACAATATCTGTCCCGTTCGCGCCTCCAGCATCCCGGCCAGGACACGCATGGCGCCGGTGAATGTCGTGCTGCGTTCCGGGGTGGTCATGCCGTCACCGATGCGCGGGCGGCGGCGTGGGCCATGATCTGTCCCGGTGCGAGCAAGGCGGAGGCGAGACCCGCGCGCGCGACCGATCCGGGCATGCCCCAGACGACGCTGCTGGCTTCGTCCTGCGCCACCACCCAGCCGCTTTCGGCGACGATCCGGCGCGCGCCTGCGGTGCCATCCCGGCCCATGCCGGTCAGGACGACGCCGCCCGCCGACGCACCGTAACATTGGGCGATCGAGGAAAACATCGGATCGACCGCAGGCAGACTGTCCAGCGGCGCGCGCTCGGTCATCAGTGATACGCTGACCTGGCCGGCGCGCAGACGCCGACAGCCCAGATTGGCGTCTCCCGGTGCGATATAGATATGGTTGGCCTTCAATATCTCGCCCTGTTCGGCCACCTTGACCGGCAGCGGCGTCATGCGCGTCAGTTGTGACGCGAAATAGGGAATGAAGCTGGGCGGCAGATGCTGGGTCAGCAGGATGGGGACACCCAGCGGTGTGGTCATTCCCGCGAATAACTGGCCCAGGGCATGGATGCCGCCCGTCGAAGCGCCGATGCCCAGGCAGCGCAATGGCTGGGCGCCGTCCGGCGTGCGCAGCCTTACCGTCTGGGCAAGACCTTCCAGAGCGCCGTGGCGACCAACAATGCGGCCGATCCGTTCCAGCAGGGAGCGGGAGAACTGGTCGCCGAAGCTGCCGCTGCCGGGCTTCGATACAATGTCGCTCGCGCCGATCGCCAGCGCCTCGATCGCATCGGCGCTGCCCTCTTCGCAATTGCCCGACAGGATGACGACCTTCGCGCCGCGCCCGGCCCGCAAGATGGCGGGCAAGGCCGCAAGCCCGCTCTGACCCGGCATCTCGACGTCGAGCAGGACGATATCGACCCGCTCGACTTTGAGCAAAGCCAGCGCCTCTTCCGCATTGCTCGTCTTGCGCGCGACCGTAAAGCCGGGATGCGCCGACACGATCCGGTCCAGCACGGTCCGTGCAACGACCGAATCATCGACGATCAGCACCCTGACAGGCTGCTCTTCGCGGGTTTTCCAGGTTGTCGCAGGAGTCTGGATGGACATGAAAGCTGGTCTTTCAAAAGCGGAAGAAAGGCAAAGTGGTGGCCGGCACAAGGGCCGGCTAGATCACTCCGACGATCTGCAGCTTGCTCTCCAGCGTATCGCGGTCGAATGGTTTCATCACATATTCGTCGGCGCCCGCCTCGACGGCGGCCTTGATATGGCCAATGCCGTTCTCGGTGGTGCAAAAGATGATCTTGGGCTTTGCGTCCATTTTCGCGGCCGACAGCGCCTGAAGAAATTCCATGCCGCTCATCACCGGCATGTTCCAGTCGAGCAGGACCACGTCGGGCACCGACGCTTCGCATTGCGTCAAGGCGTCGCGACCATCACACGCTTCGGTCACGCACATGTCCAGCGATTCCAGAATATGGCGCGCGACCTTACGGATGACCTTTGAATCGTCGACGACCAGGCAGTTCTTCATTGGGTGAACCCTTTTTAACATCTCTGCGGGTTGGAACCTAACCGGCAAAGCTGATGGATTGGTAAACGCGCGGGCCTGGAAATGGCCGATCAGGCTGCCTGGGTCAGACTTGCAGGTTCGATGAAGCTTTGCAGCGAGACCAGCAGATTTGCGCCATGTTGATTTTCCACGATTCCGCGCACGAACGGACGCCATGCCGGGGCCAACTGACCGCGCAGGGGCAATTCACCCTTTGGAACAGCGCAGATGTCGCTGATCACATCGACGA
The DNA here is from genome assembly GCA_964250175.1 of uncultured Sphingobium sp. GTDB lineage: Bacteria > Pseudomonadota > Alphaproteobacteria > Sphingomonadales > Sphingomonadaceae > Sphingobium. The sequence continues at coordinate 11,567 of CAXUEQ010000065.1, forward strand.
TCAGGCCATAGCTGTGACCGGCGATGTCGGCGATGATGGCGAGCGACCGTTCGCGGTTCGGGGTCGGGACTCCGTGGATCAGCGCCGCGACGTCGATCATCGTCAGCACGCGGCTGCGCAATGCGGACAGGCCGGCGATATGGGGCGGCATGCCCGGCACCGGCGAGATATCGGCGATCTTGACGACCGCTTCGATTTCCTCGCTGCGCACCGCAATGCAGGCATTGGCGACGCGGGCGAACAGATAGAGCTGGCTGGTCATGCGGCCTCCTGCCGGCTGGCGGCTTCGATCGCCGCCATCACTGCGTCCCGATCATAACGATAGATGCTGCCGTCGTCCGCGCCGGACGGCGCAGTGCGCAGGCGCAGGACCGCACGGGCGGGCGGCAATGTCGCATCGCTGCCCGAACGGGTGCACAGGATCACGTCATCGGCCGATATGCCGCCCTCGACACCCATCACCACATCATGTCCTGCCTGGCGCAGCAGCGGCGCCAATATCTCGATCGCCCAGGGATCGTCCCCATCGGCAAGCACGCAGCGCACCGTCGATCTCTCGACGATCGCCTCCGTCTGGATCGATCCGAACAGCGCGAACGGGTCGACGATCTCCAGATGCGCGCCGTCGATCACTGCGATGCCGGAGACCGGCCCATGCGACAGCCGCATGTCCGGGATCAACGGCATCTGCACGATGTCCATCACCTTGGCGACCGGATAACAAATGTCGCGTTCGCCATCGCGCAAGCGCAGCGCGGTCACGCTAGTGCGGTCGAACCGGTGATGATCGTTGGCGACGGGGATCAACCGCTGATCGATGCGCACGAACGCCCGCCCACCGGAATATCCGAAGAGGGCGCTATCGATATCTTCGACACGCTCGATCAGCGATAGCTTGAGCAGCCGCTCCTCGCCCGTCAGTTCGACGAAGCGCAGCGCGCTGATGGTCGCCCGCGCGCCCTCATCATCCTGTTGATCGCCATTCTGCCCGGCGGCATCATCAGCGATATTGGGAAGTTTGGCCGCCAGGGCAAGGCCGCCCGCGTCCAGCAACAGCATCGGCTGGCCATTGTCCGGCAGCGTCATTCCGGCGTAGACGCCTGACGCCATGATGAGCGGCGAGGCCGGCCGGATTACCAATTCCTCATGATTTTCGACCGCTGCCACGCCCATGGCGAAGGGGATGCCGGTGGATGAGCGCACGACCATTACGGTGCGTGGACCGGGCTGCTCCAGTCTGGGCAGGCCCAGCACATCCTCCAGGTCGATCATCGAATGGCGGATCGCGCGGATCGTCGCGACGCACGCGCCGCCGATCCTCGTGATCGACAGGGTCTGGTTATTCTCGTGCAATATCTCGACGATAGCGGCGCGGGGAATCGCGAAATGCTGACCACCCGCCTTGATGATAAGTCCGGGAATGATCGTCAGCGTCAGCGGCACGCGCAGCGTGATCGTCAGGCCGCGCCCAAGCTGGTTGTCGATCGCGATGACGCCGCCGATCCGTTCCACATTGGCGCGCACCACGTCCATACCGACGCCGCGACCGGAAATCGAAGTTACCGCAGCCGCAGTCGACAGGCCGGGGGTAAAGATAAGGTTCAGCCGTTCGGCCTCGCTCATCCGCGACGCCACCGCTTCGGTCAGGGTGCCGGACGAGAGCGCCTTTGACACCAGTTTGTCGGTATCGATACCACGGCCATCGTCGCTTATTTCGATGACGATCTGGTTGCCTGACTGACGCGCGAACAACCGCAGGCTGCCCGCTTCAGGCTTTCCGGCGGCGCGGCGCTCGATCGGCGACTCGATGCCGTGATCGATGCTGTTGCGCACGATATGGGTCAGTGGATCGACCACCATTTCCACCATTTCGCGATCCATCTCGACATCCCCGCCCTCCAGATCGAGGTCGATACGCTTGCCGAGATCACGCCCGAGATCACGCACCATGCGCGGGATCGCCGCGAACAGCCGTTCGACCCGTTGCATACGCGTCTTGGAGATCGCGTCGCGCATATCGGCGACACAAGTCGAAAGCCGCTCGAAAGCGCTGTCCAGATCGGGATCGGCGCTCCGGTCGCGCAGCTTGCGGGATAATTCGTTGCGCGCCAGCACCATGTCGGACACGCCGTTCATCAATTGATCGATCAGCGTCAGCGGCAACCGGATCGTCCGCAGTGGCCCTTGTGCGCCTTCGCGCCGCACCGGCTGCGCCACGGCTTCGGGCGGCGCAGGCACATCGTCTTGCGCCGCTACGCTCAGCGCCCCGACCAGCATTTCGTCATTTTCCGAAGGCAGCGCCGCACCCGACGCGACCGCTTCGGCGAGTTCGCCGATCCGGTCCATCACCGCCAGCACGGCGTTGACCGTTGCGGGATCTGGCGCGCGCTTGTCGGCGCGGATGTCCGACAGCACATCTTCGGCGGCATGGCTCAGCCGCTCGAAACGCGGCAGGTTGAGAAAGCCGCAACTGCCCTTCACCGTATGGAAAAAGCGGAAGATCGCGTCGAGCCGGTCGCGGTCGGTCGGGTCGGCTTCCCAGGCCACGACTTCGCCGGCCAGCGCCTCAAGCGTTTCCTGCGTCTCCGAAATGAATTCCGAGAGTAGTTCGTCCATACGTCCCGTCCGGTCAATGCAATCGCCGGCAGCTTTGACGGAGCGTAGTAAAATTCGCGTTAATCGCCGGGAAAAAAGCCCTCAGCCGGCTATGCTTGCGCCGAACAGCAGCGCCGGATCACCGGGTTGCGACAGCATCATCTCGCCCCCTGCGCCCGTGACGAGGCTTTGGATCATCCAGGCCGCCGCCGTCCGGGCGGACACGGCATCGGGCTGTAATCCGCCGGTAAGCGCCGTGCGCAATTCAGGGTCCAGCACGATCTTCGGCCCTTCCGCCCGGACCACGATCTCGACCAGATCGCCGCGCCGCTCCGCCCCGATGTCGAGCTGTCCGCCCCGCACCAGCGCATCGCCCGCAATCAGCGAGAGGTTCAGCAGCACTTTTGCGGGCAACTTGCCCAACATATCCTCGGCCACCAACCAGCCTATCTTTACGCGCCCGGTAGCGGCGAACATGCCTTCGATCGCGGTGCGCGCTTCATTGGCGGGCACACTGTCGCCATAGCCACCGGCCGATCCGAAGGCCAGGCGGAAGAATTTGAGTTTGTTGGCGGACGTCCGCGCGCTGTCGGCCAGCAATTCCAGGCAGCGTTCGCGCATGTCCGGATCGGTTTCGTCCGCCATCAGCTCCAGCCCGTTATTGAGCGCGCCGATCGGGCTAAGCAGGTCGTGGCATAACCGCGAGCAGAGCAATGCGGCGAAGTCGAGGCTCTGGTCGATCACTGTCTGGGTCATGGAATTTCCGTCGAACGGCAAGAAGGACAAAAAGAAAGGCGGCTGTGCGTCTATTGCCGGGCGTGGGCGGGCGATGCAAGCGTGGCTTGGGCAACCGGCACGAGAGACTCGGCGGTAAATCGCCCGTGCAGACCGCCCTGCCCCGATCGCCAAGCCGCAACCCCGCCTTGCGCGGCGATTAGCCACAGCATTCCGTCGGGCTGCGCCTGCGCGGCGTCCTTGCGCGATGGCCTTGTCGTGCCGGAAGGATGCGAGTGATAATAGCCAAGGATGGCCGGGCCACCGCTTCGCGCATCGCGATGCGCCGCGATCAGCATCGCCGGGTCGATCTCGAAATGCCGGGCCGGGTCCGGCGCGACATTCTTCGCCGGGCGAAAGGCGCGCACCCCCTCGCCCTCGCCCAGCAGCAAACCGCATATCTCGCGCAGGGGATCGGCGGCGGCCAAAGCGAGGATCGCGTCCAGGATCGACCTTGAAATCAGCACCGCCATAGCTACATCATAGCCAATGATTCCGGGGGTTTCCACCATAGAAGCGCGAATCGACGCGGCCAGTGATGGCATGCGGCTCGACCGTGCGCTCGCATCCCTTTTGCCCGACCTTTCGCGCGAGCGTCTGAAAGCGTTGATACGCGATGGTCAGGTCAGCGCGCAAGGCGGCCGCCCGGTCGTCGATCCCGCCTTCAAGGTCACGGACGGCCAGGGCTATGCCGTCGCCCTCCCCCCTCCCGCTGAAGCACAGGCGGTCCCGCAGGATATTCCGCTGACCATCGTCTATGAGGATGACAGCCTGATCGTGATCGACAAGCCGGCGGGCATGGTCGTGCACCCGGCGGCCGGCAATGCGGATGGCACATTGGTCAACGCCTTGCTCTTTCATTGCGCCGGGCAACTTTCGGGTATCGGCGGCGTGGCCCGTCCCGGAATAGTCCATCGCATCGACAAGGATACCTCGGGCTTATTGGTAGCAGCCAAGACCGATGTCGCGCATGAAGGCCTGTCGCGCCAGTTCAAGGCGCACAGCGTGGAGCGCCGCTATGCCGCCATCGTCGGTGGACGCCCGACGCCGCCTTCCGGGACGATCGACCAGTGGCTCGGCCGGTCGGATGCCGATCGCAAGAAGATCGCGGTGCAACGCGAGGGGCGCGGCAAACATGCGGTAACGCATTACCGGACGCTGCAGCCGCTTTACGACGCCGCGCTGGTGGAATGCCGCCTCGAAACCGGGCGCACGCATCAGGTGCGCGTCCATATGGCGCATATCGGACACCCCTTGATCGGCGATCCGGTTTACGGTAGAGCGAAGAAGAGTTTCAAATCGATACTGGAAACATTGGATTTCAAAAGGCAGGCATTGCACGCGCGAACGCTGGGATTTACACATCCCGTCAGTAGCATCGCTTTGTCGTTTGAAAGCGGAATACCGGCTGACATGCAGGAACTGTTAAGGCAGCTATCCGTATAGATGCTGCAAATTTGCAACAGCGTCGGACGCCTCTTTTGGGTCCGCGCTTGAAGAGAAGGAAGTTGTCATGGCCAAAGGAAGCAATGTCCCCGCGACGATTCCGGCGCTTGGCGGCGATGCGAGCCTGAACCGCTATCTGAGCGAGATCAGGAAATTCCCGATCCTGGCGCCGGAGCAGGAATATATGCTGGCGAAGCGTTATGCCGAGCACCAGGATCCCGACGCCGCCGCGCAGATGGTGACGTCACATCTTCGCCTCGTGGCAAAGATCGCGATGGGCTATCGCGGCTATGGCCTGCCGGTCAGCGAACTGATCAGCGAAGGCAATATCGGCCTGATG
>CAXUEQ010000066.1:0-14707 GCA_964250175.1 uncultured Sphingobium sp.
CATCGCCCCCACACCATGGGTCAGAAGTAGCCAGCCTTCGTCCAATTCGATGGGCGGCCCGCAATTGCCGATCTGCACCAACTCCCACGGATGTTCGGGCACTAAAATCCGGTCGCCTTCCTCCCAATGGATCAACGTATCGGACTTGAGCAGGAACAGATTCTCTCCGTCCTGTCGTCCGATCATCATATATTGCCCGTCGATCTTGCGAGGAAACAGCGCCATACCTTTGTTCCGCGCCGCTGGTCCGGTCATCGGCACCAGGTCAAACGCACGGAAATCGCGGGTGCGCAGCATCTCCGACTGGATCGCCCGGCCATTATAGGCCGTATAGGTGCCGATCCATTCGATCGACCCGTCATCATGGGTAAAATGGACGAGCCGCAGATCCTCCAGCCCGTTGGCCTGCGCCGGAGTCATCGGAAAGATCACTGTACCGGAAAGCGTACTGTCCTGATGACGATAGATGGTCACCGGCCCGTCAGGCACGTCCTCGCTGGCGTCTGCAGTATCAGCCGCTGTCGCGAAAGGCGGCTCGGCGGCAAGGTCCATTTCGCCCTTGCTGGTGATGATGCCCTCGCGAAAAGCGACCGTGCTGATATGGCCTTCGCCCACCGCACGCAAAGACATGATGATCCGCGCCGCACCTCGGCTCAAACCACTCTGGTCAGGATGCAGGGTGGCGCTAGGATTCATCAGCGCTGCCGCTGCATAGCTATATTCGTGGCAGAAATAGGCGCCGACAAGTTGTTTTGTCGCTTCGGTCAATGCACTTCCATCAAGTCCGATCTGCGCCGCGATCTCGGCATAGCGCGACATGAAGACGCGCCGGGTCTGCCAATGCCGCGCCTCAAAATCTTTGAGCACCAAGGCCAGTTGACGCTGCGTTTCCTCCTCGTCCAACGCCAGCACATTGGCGACCAGCCGATCGGTACGGCTAGGCTCCTCGTTTGAAGATTTGAAAGCCAGATGAAAAGGCCGCACCACAACTCGCGCGGGATCGGCGCGCAAGCGCAACGGTAGCGTATGGACAGGCAGCAATGAACGGACCCCGCAGCGCGTTATTCAGACAGGAACCGCTTGTGCCGTCTTTCGGTTCCCTTGCGCAACGATTTCTGCCGACTTTAGTAAACAGCGCATTGCACAAGCGGCCAATTGAAGGGCCAACACGGACTCAGCGCCCTGATTGCGGTTAACGCCCTGCGGCATCAGTCCGTCAAAACATCCACCGTCCGCACCCGATGATAAAGGCTGGCTAAGGTCGTTTTGGCCCAGAAACCAGCGATAGGCATTGGTGGCATGGTTGATCCACTTTTCGTCATGATCGACCATATAGGCGGCAAGGCAGGCTTCGATCGCGCCTTGCGCCTCCAACGGTTGCTGGTCGAACGGCAATGGCATGGCATAGGCGCGTCCGAAGCTCTCGCTACCGACCGCGCGGAAATGCCCCTCATCGGCGGTCTGTTGTACCATAATCCAATCCAGCGTTTGTAGTCCGCAAGTAATGAATGCGCTATTTCCCAATATTTGTCCCGCGCGCAGTAGCGCTTCGGGCAGGCGACAATTGTCATAGGCTAACATCGCTTCGAACCACGCCCAGTCGGGACGACGCGCTTCAGCCAATAGGGCGGTTAACTGATTTCCGAACGAAGACAAGAGTTCGCGTGCCTTGGCATGAGTCCCGCGTGCATCGATCAATGCAGCGCAGCCGAGCATCACGAAGCCCAGTGTCCTTGGCGAGTGAAGATCGGTTGTAAAGGGTAGACATTTTTCGAGCAGATGTATCGCCCAGTCGCGATATTGCTGACCTGCGGCATCGCGCGCGGTTACACCCAGCGCCCAAACGCCACGTCCGAAACTATCCTCTGAACCGACTTCTTCGCACCAACTCCGGTCATAACGCATGAAGTTACGAAAACGACCGGCATCGGGGTTCCAGGCATGCTGAACGAAGGACGCGTAGGTAGCGGTCCAGCGGTCGCGCAATACCGGGTTCAAATCCTCGATTTGACTCATCAAAATCAGCGCTCGCGCATTGTCGTCCAGGCAATAGCCATGATCGCGATCCGGCACGGAGAAGATACTGTGCTGCATCATGCCGGTCCCGTCGCTCATACGGGCAACCGCGGAAATGTCGGGTGCAACCACCTCGTAATTTCGACGAAGCGAAAGATGTGCGACCCGCATGTCACGCGCATTAGCCAGAAGCTGTGCCGCCTTGCCAGCACATTCCGTCCATAGCATTGTACGCCCGCAGGCATAAGCTTGCCTTGCATGCTCTGCCAGCATATCATCATCCGACAAAAGCTGATTAATTGCATTTGCCAGTGCATGGCTGTCGGCAAATGGGACGAGCAGACCATGTCCGCTATTCAATATCTCGGTGGCATGGATATAGGGTGTGGACACGACCGGCTTGCCCATGGCAACAGCATAGCTGAGCGTCCCCGAAGTGACCTGGGCGGGATTGAGATAGGGCGTCACATAGACGTCGCTCGCCTGAAGATAGTCGAGTAGTTCCGGCAATTCCAAGAAGCTGTCGACAAACCGCACATGCGCCGAAACACCCAATGCTTCGGCTTGGCGCTTCAGCCCTTCGCGTAAACTTTCGCCATCCCGCCGCACGATATTGGGGTGAGTTGCGCCCAACACGACGTAAAGTGCATCAGGATGCTTTGACACAATTGTCGGTAAGGCGTTGATCATATGCTCGATCCCTTTGTCGGGTGCGAGCAGGCCAAAAGTCAGCAGGATTTTTCTGCCTTCCAAACCGAAGCGGCCCTTCATAGTGTCGGACTGGACGTAGGGGCGGTCCGGCACTCCATGGGGAATGACGCTGATCTTCGCTGGAACGATGCCATAATGATCCAGCAATATTTCGCGCCCCTTTTCCGCCATAACGATCAAGTGGGAAGAACGCGCCAATATCGCTTCGAAGACTTGCGCTTCGTCCTCGTTGGGATGATCGAGCACGGTATGGAGCATCGTCACTACAGGCACACGTGTGCGGTCAAGCAGGCGGAGAATATGCTGGCCTGCCGATCCGCCGAAAATACCGAATTCATGCTGTAACCATATCGCCTCAGCGCCGCTGCGTTCGATGGCGCTGGCTGCGGCCGCATAAGCGATAGGATCGTCCTGCGCGATAATATGAAGATTGTTAGGGTAGACGATACCGTCTTTGCCATCGTCCATTGCATAATAGTCGATCCGCATAGCCGGAAAACGGGCCGTCAACGCGATATGACAATCGGAAGTGAAGGTTGCCAGACCACAGCGGCGTGGCACACTGTTACCGATCAGGGCGATATGTGATGGAACCTTCAGGCGGTCGTCAATGCCGCCAAGCATCATATCGCTCATCTACGTTCCTCGATTATGTTAAACCAATCGCATGGCTGACCAAAAACAAACTCGGTTGGCAGCATTTGGTTGCAGTGCAATATGACGAAGCAAGGGATTTGCGACAAAAGGAAGCCACGCAATATCATTTGCTAACATATGTTAGCATTGACCCGTTTGGATCTATCCACTTGTGCGACGACTGGAGCGGGTGAGGGGAATCGAACCCCCGTATTCAGCTTGGGAAGCTGCTGCTCTGCCATTGAGCTACACCCGCGATGGCAGTCCCATGCCACCGGCAGGGCGGTCACGTCAACCGCTAGCCATATGCCGCGCCTCGACACTCAGACCATAGATAATCGTTTCGTATCCTTACCGAATTGAACCGGTTTTGCATTAACGGGTTTGGAAAACAGGTGCCGCAAGATGCACTGTCTGGAGGTGAGCATGGCGTTATCGATTATTTTTCCCGATGGCTCGGTCCGTCGGGTCATAGGCCAGCTTAAGGAAGTTTCGATGCCAGACGGCGCCATCCATTTTATTCAAATCCCTGCCAATTGCGACCCGCTCTGGCGCTACGAACAGGCGCTTGGGCAATGGTATGCCTTGCCCAGAGATCAAGGGCGCGTAACCCGGCTAACCCGGCAGCAGCGCGAATGGTGGCAATCGATATTGCCGATGACCGATAGTCGGCCAGACTCGTCTGAATCTGCCGCTGCTTAAATCGTACCTTTCCGGGAATAACTGGACAATACTGTCTCTTTGCGCGCAGCATGCCACATGGAGAGTCGGGCAAGAGGGCGATAATGCCGCGCATCTGGAAGCGTCTATTGGTCCTCATGCTGGCCTTGGCACCGGCCGCCGCGATCAGCGATATAGCGCCACAGGTGGTTCTGGCTATTCCCGGATCAAGCGATCCGGCAAGCGGCGCCATCGTCCGCTTTACCCTGCGTTTTTCCGAAGCGATGGTGCCGCTTGGTGATCCGCGCGCGACGCCGCCGGCCAAGGTGACCTGCCCGGTCACCGCCACGGGCCGTTGGATCGATGCCCAGACGTTTAGCTTCGATTTCGAGCGTGACCTGCCCGGTGGCATTAGCTGCACTATCGCATTGCGTGACCGGTTGGCGACCGTGCGCGGGGTGCAAGTTGGCGGGACACGCAATTTCACAATAGATACAGGCGGGCCTTCAGCACGAGCGGTGATCGCAGGGTCGGACGGAGGTATCGAAGAGGGCCAGGTCTTCCTGATCGCTACCAACGTCGCGGCGGACCTGCGCAGCGTCGCGGCCCATGGCTATTGCGCGGTCGATGGTGTTGGCGAGCGCATCGCGTTCGACGTTCAACCGGCCAGCGTTCGGGCGCAGATTGTCGCTGGGCTGGGGGAAGATAGCTGGCGGTTGCGCAATTTTCTGGACAATGCCGGTTTGCCAGCAAAGCTGCCGGCGACAGGCGCGGACCGGGTGAAGGCGCTTTCCACGATACTGGCGGTCAAATGCCGTCGACCGCTGCCGCCAGGGCGTGACATGGCGTTAGTGTGGGATAGCCATATCGCAGATGCACATGGCAAACAGGCCGGGCGCGACCAACGCTTCGATTTCACGGTGCGCAAAGCGTTTACCGCCCGGTTCGAATGTCCGCGCGTCAATCCACAGGCGGGCTGCAATCCGGTGCAGGATGCCTATGTGCGCTTCACTGCGCCTGTTCCTCGCGATACCGCGCTGGCCGTGCGGATCGCCCTGTCCGATGGCAGCCAGCGCGCACCAACTTTGTCGGACGAAGACAAGAATGCGAGCGAGATTTTAGACCTGACGTTCAAGGGGCCGTTTCCCGAAGCGATTTCGGCATCGGTCGCGCTGCCCGTCGGGGTGCGAGACATGAGCGGGCGGGCGCTGGAGAATGCGGAGCGCTTTCCGCTGAAAATCGCGTTCGACCGAATGCCGCCGTTAGTGAAGTTCGCCGCCCCCTTCGGCATCGTTGAAGCGAGGGAAGGGGGGGTATTGCCGGTAACGGTGCGGGCAGTCGAACCGCAACTGGCGCGGCGGGTCAATGCGATCGGCGGCGCGCGTTTGCAGGTCACGGGTTCCGACGGCGACATCGCCGACTGGTTGCGTAAGCTGGGGAAAGCAGGAGAGAGCAACTATCGCGAGGAGCGGGCGGGAAAAGGAAAGATCCGAACGGTGAACGATACAGGCGCAACGGCTTTGCTTGCTGGGCGGGGGTCCAACATGAAGCTGGACCTGCCCGGTGGCGGCAAAGCGTTCGAAGTTGTCGGCATACCGTTGGGAAAACCAGGTTTCTATGTCGTCGAGCTGGCCAGTCCGGCGCTCGGCAGGGCGCTGTTGGGGCGAAATGCGCCGCGATATGTCGCCACGGGCGCGCTGGTGACGAATATGGCGGTGCATTTCAAATGGGGACGGGAGGGATCGCTCGCCTGGGTGACGGCGCTCGATACGGGTAAGCCGGTCGCGGGCGCGCAGGTGCGCGTGACCGATAGCTGCACCGGCAAGGGCTTTGCGCATGGCGTGACCGACACGGGAGGACGGCTGTTCATGCCGCGCGGGCTACCCGAACCGGAAAGCTATGGCGGCTGCGAGGGGGACGCGCATCCATTGATGATCTCGGCCCGCGCGGGCGACGATATGAGCTTCACATTGACCGAATGGGGCCAGGGCATCCGCCCGTTCGATTTCGACCTGCCCTATGGCTGGTCGGCGCGCGACGACATCATCCACACCATTTTCGACCGGTCGCTGCTGCGCGCGGGCGAGACAGTCAACATGAAGCATATAATGCGCCGCCCCGTCGCAACCGGCTTCACGCTGGCGGGCGAAATGAAAGGCACACTGCGGCTGTCGCATCGCGGGTCCGATACCCAGTTCGAGATGCCGCTGACGATCGGCCGCGACGGGATCGGCGAGAGCCAGTGGACTGCGCCGAAAGGCGCGCCGATGGGCGATTACGACCTGCAGATCGTCGTCGGCGACAAGACCATCTATACCAACCAGTCGGTCAAGCTGGACGAATATCGCCTGCCGACGATGCGCGCCACCGTCTCCGGCCCCAAGGAGGAACTGGTGCGGCCGTCGTCGGTGCCGTTGTCGCTGTTCGTCGGTTATCTGTCGGGCGGCGGTGCGGCCAACCTGCCGGTGTCGCTACGCACCGCCTTTTCCCGCGACGCCAGCGGCCCGAGCGGCTGGGACGGCTGGACCTTTGGCGGACAGGCGGTGAAGGAAGGGACCACCCGGCTGGACGATAATGGTCAGGCGCAGGAAAAGCCGCTGCCGTTCAGCCAGACGCTACCGGTGACGCTGAACGCCAGCGGCACGGCGCTGTCGACGGTCGAGATCGGCCAGCCGATCGACGGCGAGACCAGCATGACCGTCGAGATGGATTATCAGGACGCCAATGGAGAGACGCTGACCGCGAACAAGCGCATCGTGCTCCATGCCGCCGGGGTGCAACTGGGCGTGAAGACCGATGGCTGGATGATGCGCGGCGACGATTTGCGCTTGAAATTCGTAACGCTCGACCTGAACGGCAAACCGGTTGCGGGGCAGAAGGTGAGCGTCGCGCTTTACAGCCGTGAGATCATCACTGCGCGGCGGCGGCTGATCGGCGGCTTCTACGCCTATGACAATCAGGAAAAGGTGACGCGGATCGACGCCGATTGTTCGGGCAAGAGTGATGCCAAGGGCTTGGCCGAATGCGCGATCGATGCCGGGACATCGGGCGAGATTGTCGTGGTGGCCGAAACGAAGGACAAGGATGGCAATGTCGCGCGCGCGGTCCGGTCGGTCTGGCTGGCGGGCGAGAACGACTGGTGGTTCGGCGGCGACAATGGCGACCGCATGGACCTGGTTCCCGAGCAAAAGGCCTACAAGGCCGGCGAGATGGCAAAATTCCAGGTGCGGATGCCGTTCCGCAGTGCGACGGCGCTGGTGACGGTCGAGCGTGAGGGCGTGCTGTCCAGCTTCGTGACTGAAATTTCGGGCAAGGACCCGGTGGTAACGGTGCCGATGCCGACGGCCTACGCCCCCAATGTCTATGTGTCGGTGATGGCTGTGCGCGGGCGCATCGGCGGATGGAAGCTGTGGTTCGCCGACCTTGCGCGACGCTGGCATTTGCCCTTCTTCAGCCGCGAGGGGGCAAGCCCGACCGCGCTGGTCGATCTTGCCAAGCCAAGTTACCGCATCGGCATCGCCAAGGTGCAGGTCGGCTGGGAAGGCCATAGGCTGGGCGTGACGGTGAAGGCCGACAAGCCCAAATATGCGGTGCGCGACGTGGCCACGGTGGATGTCGCGGTGACGCTGCCCGATGGCAGGCCTGCGGCCGATGCCGAGATCGCCTTTGCGGCGGTGGACGAGGCGCTGCTGCAATTGTCGCCCAATGACAGTTGGAAGATATTGGACGCGATGATGGGCGAGCGCACGCTGGATGTGTTGACATCGACCGCGCAGACGCAGGTGGTCGGCAAGCGCCATTATGGCAAGAAGGCGGTGGAGGCGGGCGGCGGTGGCGGGGGCGATATGTCCGGCGTAACGCGCGACGATTTCCGCCCGGTGCTGCTGTGGAAGGGCCGGGTAAAGCTGGATGCGCAGGGCCATGCGCGGGTCGCCGTGCCGCTTTCGGACAATCTTTCCTCCTTCAGGCTGGTGGCGGTCGCAACGCAGGGCGCACAACTGTTCGGCACCGGCGAGACGAGTATAAGAACGGCGCAGGACCTGACCATCTATTCGGGGCTGCCACCCCTGGTGCGCAGCGGCGACTGGTATGGATCGACCTTCACGCTGCGCAACGGATCGACCAAGGCGATGACGGTGACGGCGACGATGAAGCTCAATCCGGGCATAGCCCAGGGCCGGCCGCTGACGGTGACGATTCCGGCTGGCGGCGCGACGTCGGTGACGTGGAACATGACCGCCCCGGCCAATCAGCGTCAACTGGAATGGACCGTCGAAGCGCGTTCAACCGATGGCAAGAGAGATCGCGTGATCGCGCGGCAGGATATAGCGCCCGCCGTGCCGGTCGAAATCTGGGCGGCCAGCCTGATGCAGGTGGGAACGGGCAGCGGTGTGCCGGTCGCGGCCCCCGCCGGCGCCTTGCCGGGCGGGTATGTCGATGTGAAGCTGTCCGATACGCTCGCGCCGCCGCTGACTGGGGTGCGCGCCTATATGGTCGATTATCCGTTCAACTGTTTCGAGCAGCAATTGTCGCGCGCGGTAGCGACCGGAGATGCTGGTGCATGGGGCGCGCTGGCCGGATCGATCCCGACCTATCAGGACGGCAACGGCCTGCTGCGTTATTTCCCGAGCGACCGGCTGAACGGGTCGCCCGAGCTGACCGCCTATGCCCTCGGCACGGCGTCTGCGGCGGGCCTTGCGATCCCCGAAGCCGCGCGGGCGAAGATGGTGGCGGCGTTGACGGCGGTGGTCGAAGGGCGGCTGGCGCGCGAGGCCGAAGGCCCGGCCGACGCACGATTGCTGAAGGTGGCCGCGCTGGCGGCGCTGGCGCGGGGCGGAGCATCGACGTCCGCGCTGGTGAGCAGCATCGACATGGTGCCTGCCGACATGCCGACCGGCACGCTGGCCGACTGGATGACGATCATCGACCGGACGCCGGGGCTGGGCAATGCCGCGGCGCTGCGGGCGACGGCCGAGCAGATGTTGCGGCAGCGACTGGTGTATGAAGGAACGCGGCTCGACCTGACCGACCGCGCCAATGCGCCCTGGTGGATGATGGTGAGCAGCGACGAGATGGCGATAAAGGCGCTCGACGTGGTGCTGGGCCGGCGTGGATGGGAGGCCGAAGCGCCGCGCATGATGGTCGGGGTCGTACAACGCCAGCGGCGCGGACATTGGGACACGACCCCGGCCAATGCCTGGGGCGCGATCGCGGTTCGGCGTTTCGCCACGCTCTATCCGGCGCGCGCGGTCAGCGGAACGACCAGCGTGGCGCTGAACGGCGCGACCCGCACGCAAGGCTGGCCGATGGCGGGGGATGCCGCGCCATTGCGCCTGCCGCTTGCTACGGGGACGCTGACGCTGGCGCAGACCGGCGGTGTGGGGCCATGGGCGACCGTTTCGGTAGCGGCGGCGGTGCCGCTTCGCACGCCGCTGTTCGCCGGCTATCGGATGAGCAAGGCGATCAGTTTCGTTTCGCAGAAAGTGAAGGGCCGGGCGACGCGCGGCGATGTGGTCAAGGTACGGATAACTGTGGATGCTTCGGCCGCGCGCAACTGGGTGGTGGTGAGCGACCCGGTGCCACCGGGCGCGACCATAGTCGGCGATCTGGGCGGGCAGTCGTCCTTGCTGGCGGGCGAGGCGAAGGAGGAAGAGGGCGTGTCGCCCAGCTATATCGAGCGCGGGCGCGATGCCTGGCGCGGCTATTATGGCTGGGTGCCGGCGGGACGCTTCACGGTCGAATATGTCATGCGGTTGAACGGCACCGGCCGCTTTGGCCTGCCGCCCAGCCGGGTGGAGGCGATGTATGCGCCGGAAATCCGCGCGCAATTGCCTAACGGGCCGGTGACGGTGTGGTCGCGGTGACGGCATAAGAGACATGAGCGCAGTCTGGAGTATCTGGCTGACGCGGCGCACCGCGCTGGCGGCGGCGGGGATGATCCTGCTCGCTACGTTCGCGACTTTTTATGTCGCCACCCTGCCGCCCGCACTCCCCTCCTATGCCAAGGTCGTTGCCGATTGGCATCCGTCCGAAGCATGGCTCTATGACCGTGACGGCAGGCTGATCGATAGTGTGCGGGTGGATTTCCGCGCACGGCGGCTGGCCTGGCTGCCGCTCGACAGGGTCAGCCCGGTATTGGCCAAGACGGTGATCGCGGCCGAGGACAGGCGCTTTCGCTATCATGGCGGGGTGGACTGGCTGGCGCTGGGCGGGTCGGCCTGGGCAAGGTTGCGGGGCGAGAAGGGGCGGGGGGCGTCTACGCTCTCGATGCAGGTCGCGGCCTTTCTGTCGCCCGATCTGGCGCGGCCTGGCGCACGCGGCTGGTGCGACAAGATACGGCAAATGCGTGCGGCGTGGGCGCTGGAGGCGTATTGGAGCAAGGACCAGATCCTGGCCGCCTATCTCAATCTCGCGCCCTTTCGCGGCGAGGCGCAGGGGGTGGGAGCGGCGGCGCTTGCGCTGTTCGGCAAGGGCGCGGATGCGCTGTCGCGACAGGACGCGCTGCTGCTGGTGGCGTTGCTGCCCGATCCTTCTGCGAAACCGGACGAGGTGGCGGCGCGGGCATGCCGGATCGGTGGGCTGCGCGATTGCGGCACGATGCGGAGCGCGGCGGCGAGGATGGTTTCGGGCGCGCGTGCCGCCATGCTCGATCCGGGGTTGGCGCCGCATCTGGCCGCGCATCTGCTGACGAAACCGGGGATGCGGGTGACGACGACGCTGGACGGGCGGCTGCAAAGGCTGGCGACGATCGCCTTGCGGCGGCAGTTGCAGGGGCTGGGACCAGCGCGCGCGCGGGATGGCGCGGTGGTGGTGGTGGACAATGCTACGGGGCGGGTGTTGGCCTATATCGGCGGGGTGGGGCTGGGGTCCACTGCGGCGGGAGTGGACGGGGCAGACGCCTATCGGCAGGCGGGATCGACGCTCAAACCCTTTCTTTATGCGCAGGTGATTGAAAAGGGGTGGCTGACCGCGGCGTCGATCCTGGAGGATTCGCCGGTGCAACTCGACACCGCCTCGGGCCTCTATGTGCCGCAAAATTACGATCGCAGCTTTCGCGGGCCGGTGTCCGTGCGCAGCGCGCTGGCGGGATCGCTCAACGTCCCGGCGGTGCGGACCCTGGTGCTGGACGGCGTCCAGCCGTTTCGCGACCGGCTGTGGGATCTGGGCTATCATGGGCTGACCGAGGATGGCGGCTATTATGGTTTCAGCCTGGCGCTGGGGTCGGCAGAGGTGACGCTATTGGAACAGGCCAATGCGTATCGGACGCTGGCGAATGGGGGCTTATGGTCGCCACTGCACCTGCGTGCCGACGAAGCCGTGAGGAAGGGGCGGCGGATCCTGAGCGCGCAGGCCGCGTGGATCGTCGCCGACATCATGGCGGACCCGGCCGCGCGCACGGCGGCGTTCGGGGTGGACAGCGCGCTGCGTCTCCCTTTTTGGGCAGCGGTGAAGACGGGAACGTCGAAAGCGATGCGCGACAATTGGTGCGTCGGCTTTTCGGACCGCTACACGGTGGCTGTGTGGGTAGGAAATCTCGAAGGGGATTCGATGAAGGCGGTGTCCGGCACCAGTGGCGCAGCGCCGGTCTGGCGTGACCTGATGCTGGCGCTGCATGCGGGGCGGCCGGGACGTGCGCCGACGCGACCAACCGGGCTGGAGCTAAGGCGCATCGCCTTTCAGAACAGTGTCGAGACCGAGCGCGACGAGTGGTTTCTGGCCGGGACGGGTCAGGCGGCGCAGGCCTTTACCCCGGACGGCGCGCGCCGTCCCCGTATCGTCAATCCCGTTGCGGGCAGCGTCTATGCGCTCGATCCTGACATACCGATCGATCGGCAGCGCATGGGCGTTGACGTGACGGGCGAAGTGACCGGACACCGGCTCTTGCTCGATCGGCGCGACTTGGGCGATGCGGCGGCGCGGCCGCAATTGCTCGCCGGGCCGGGGATGCACCGGTTGGCGCTGGTCGATCCGGTCGGGCGCGTGATCGATCAGGTGCGGTTCACGGTGCGGTAGAGCTGAGGCGTAATAACGAGCGGGCGGGGCATCGAAGCTCCGCCCGCTATCCGTTCAGGCCGGGATATCGACAGGCTGACCGCGTTCGACGGGCGCGCCGCTCATCGCGCGGGTCATCGGTGTCGGCAGGCCCTCGGCTTCATATTTCGCCTTAAGCTCTTCCTTGCGGGCGCGCATCTGTTCGCCAAGCGCGTTCAGATCGGCGTCGGTCGCGCGTGCCTGCGCGAACATGCCTTCGGACGGCATTTCCTCCTCATGGACATGGTGGACGATGTCTTCCGACAGGACTTTGACTTTTGCGTCATAAAAATCGTCGCCAACTTCGCCGTTCAGCAGTTCGGCGATCAGCAGCTTTGCGCCATCATGTTCGACATAAGCCTCGTCCAGCGTGTCATTCTCTATCCTGCCGCGCAGTGCGGGGTAGAAAATCTCTTCCTCAAGATCAGTGTGGATGATCAGTTCCATACAAATCTGTTTGACGAGCTTGGCCTTCTTGCTGTCCGATTTGGTCGCTTCATATTGATCGAACAAATCTTCGACCGTCCGGTGATCGGCCTTCAGAAGCGCGATCGCATCGGGTTGCCTGTTAGCCATGACGAATGTCTCCTGTCGGTGATGACAGCAAAATAAGGATCGGGACATGAAATCGTTCCCGTGCCCATAACGGAGGACACATAAAAACGCCGCCGGGGATGTCTCACCCGGCGGCGCCTTCTTCGCCCCGTGAGGATCGGGGCGTCAGCTTGGGAGCTGCGTCTCAGATAAGAGGCAGCCGATAGGTTTCAATAGGCAATCAATCGTTGGTCAGATCAGCAGTCGTGAAATCCTCACCCTGGACGGCCGCCAGCGGATCGTCGCCGATCGCCGCCTCGGGGCCTTGCGCCAGTTCAGCCGCATGTTCTTCGGCCGCGGTCTGCGGCGCGATGAGATGCGCCTGCAGGCCACGCAACTGGGCGCGGAGCGCGGCGTCGCGGCTGGAAGCCGCCACGCGGAGGCGATTCATGCCCGCGCCGGTGCCAGCCGGGATCAGACGGCCGACGATGACATTTTCCTTCAAACCGATCAGGTGATCCTTCTTGCCCTGAACCGCCGCTTCCGTAAGGACGCGGGTGGTCTCCTGGAAAGACGCCGCCGAGATGAAGCTGCGGGTTTGCAGCGACGCCTTGGTGATGCCGAGCAGAACAGGCTTGCCCTGCGCCGGCTGTTCGCCCGCACCGAGTTTCGCGTTGATCTCGTCCATTTCCTCGCGATCGACCTGTTCGCCGGGCAGGAGCGTCGTGTCGCCGGCGAACGTGATCTCGACCTTTTGCAGCATCTGACGCACGATCGTCTCGATATGCTTGTCGTTGATCTTCACGCCTTGCAGACGGTAGACTTCCTGAATTTCCGACACGAGATATTCAGCCAGTGGCTCGATGCCGAGCACTTCGAGAATATCGTGCGGATCGGGCGAGCCGCCGATCAGATTGTCGCCGCGCTTCACGAAGTCGCCTTCCTGAACGTCGATCACCTTGCTCTTGGGGATCAGATATTCGACCGGCTCGCCGCCATCCTCGGGACGAATGGCGATCTTGCGCTTCGCCTTATAGTCCTTGAGAAATTCGACACGCCCGGAGATTTTCGCGATGATCGCGTTATCCTTGGGCTTGCGGGCCTCGAACAACTCGGCCACGCGCGGCAGACCGCCAGTGATGTCGCGGGTCTTCGCGGCTTCGCGGGAAACACGCGCCAGCACGTCGCCTGCCTGGACAGTTTGTCCGTCCTCGACCGAGAGCGTCGCGCCGATCGCCAGCATGTAGCGGGCCGATTCCCCCGAACCATCGTCCAGCAGGGTCAGGCGCGGACGCAGATCCTCCTTGGTGCGGGCGGACCCACGATGCTCGGTGACGACGCGTTGGGCGATGCCCGTTGCTTCGTCGGTCTGTTCGGCCAGCGTCTTGCCGTCGATCAGGTCGACATATTTCACGATGCCCGGCTTTTCGGTGATGACCGGCATGGTGAACGGGTCCCACTCGGCGATACGATCGCCCAGCTTCACCTTGGCGTTATTCTCGAACAGGATCGTCGCGCCATAGGGCAGGCGATGGACCGCGCGCTCGCGGCCATCATTGTCGATGATCGCCAGTTCGCCGTTGCGGGCGAGGCTCAGGCGACGGCCACGGCTGTCAGTGATCGTCGGCATGTCGCGCAGTTCCAGCGTGCCGTCCGAAATCGCCTCCAGGTTCGAGGTTTCGTTGAGCTGCGCCGCGCCGCCGATGTGGAAAGTCCGCATCGTCAACTGGGTGCCCGGCTCGCCGATCGACTGGGCGGCGATGACGCCGACCGCTTCGCCGATGTTGACCGGCGTGCCGCGGGCAAGGTCACGGCCATAGCATTTGCCGCAGACGCCCATCTTGCTTTCGCAGATCAGGGGCGAACGGATTTTGACCGCCTGCGTGCCGAGCGCCTCGATCTTCGCGATCAGGGCTTCGTCCAGCAGCGTCCCCTCAGGGATGACGATGGCGCCATCCTTGCCCTCGGTGATGTCCTGCGCCGTGGTGCGGCCCAGGATACGTTCGCCGAGCGAGGCGATGACGGTGCCGCCCTGGACGATCGCCTTCATCTCCAGCGCGCGTTCGGTGCCGCAATCCTCCTCGACGATCGTGCAATCCTGGCTGACGTCGACCAGGCG
>CAXUEQ010000067.1:0-14482 GCA_964250175.1 uncultured Sphingobium sp.
GTCATACTGGCCCGCAAAGCTGATCGCCTGCTTCGGGATGAGCGGAATGCGGTCTCCCGCGCGGGCGGTCGACGCGGCAGGCTGGATGTTATCGGGAACCTGGTCCTGCGTCAGCCTGGCGCTGGTCAGGGTCAGATTCGCGTTGAAGGTCAGGCCCTCGATCGGGTTGAGCGTCGTTTCGACCTCGACGCCCTTGATCCGCGCCGCACCGGCATTGCCCAGATAGAGGAAGGTGCCGCTGTTGACGTTGACCTGCATGTCCTTCCAGTCCGTGATGTAGCCGGCAACATTGAACAGCAACTTACCGCCGGCCAGCGTCGCCTTCACGCCGCCTTCATACGTGGCCAGTTTGTCGGGCTGATAGGCTAGCGCCTGCGCGAGGCCGAGCACCTGGTTTACGCCGCCGGGCCGATAGCCGGTCGCGGCCTGGCCATAGATCAGCAGATTGTCGGTTGCCTTCCAGCTCAGATTGGCCTTGTACAGCCAACCATTGTTGCTGCTGCGATACCGCGTGAACGGCGTCGGGAAGGTCCGCAGGATATCTAGGCCGATTATGGTGTCGCCGCCGACCGTCTTGTCATAGTCATAATAGCGGAAACCGCCGGTCGCGGTGAGGCCCTTGAGCAGTTCATAGCTGACTTCGCCGAACACCGCCTTCTGCTTGAGATGATCGACGACATGACGCTGCAGCAGGGGTGTTGCCCCCACAATCTGGCTGCCGTCGGCGACGGCGGTACGCCGCCCTTCCGACAGCACCTTGGCATCGCGCTTTTCGTAGAAACCGCCGATCGTCCATTGGAGCGGACCGCCGGCCGCCGATTGCAGCCGGACCTCGTTGGTCCAGTCATGCACCGATTGCGGCTGATAATAGATGGCCGGGGTCAGGCTATCCACATAGGCGTCGAAGCTGGCGATCCCGGCAGGCGTCGCACATACGGCCGCGGAGAAATGAGTCCTGCAGTTGGCGGCGGAGCCTTTAAAGCTGCGGAACAGATAGGTCGGATCACGCGTCACCAGCGTGTCACGGTCCTGATAGCTGCTGGTTGCGACCAGTGTGGCGAAGCCCAGATCGGCGCGCGCCGACAGGCTGTAGAGCCGCTGCTTGTCGGTATAAGGAACCTGCGACAGATTGAGCGCGTTATATTTCCCGGCGGAGGGCGACCAGGTGCTTGCGCCCCCTTCGGTATACAGGAAATGCGCGGCGGCATCGACCGTCAGCCAGGGCGCGGGCGTGAAGCGCACAAGCAGGCGACCGCCATCGCTGCGTTCATCATTTATGCCTTTCAGGCCCAGCCCCGGATTATCGACCCAGCCGTCATTGTCGCGGCGGAAATAGACGGCGCGCGCGGCCAGCACATCGGACACGATCGGCACGTTGACCGCCAGGTTGAGCTGATAGCCCTGCCCGCCGCTCTTGGTCGTCGTCGCGCTGACATCGGCCAGTGCTTCAAAGCTATTGCTTGGCTTGCGCGCGACCAGACGAATAGTGCCGCCGACAGAGCCTGCGCCATACAGCGTTCCCTGCGGCCCACGCAGCACTTCGATACGCTCCAGATCGAACAGCTTGAAATCGGACTGGCTGCCGCCCGGATCGCTGGTGGTGCCCGGAGGGCCGGAGACCGGCGTTTCGTCATAATAGATGCCGACCTGCGCGTCGCCCGCGCTGCGAATACCGCGCAGGGTGATGCGGCGCTGACCCGGTCCCTGATCGGTGATCGTCAGGCTGGGCACCGCGCGCACCAGATCATTGGCCCCATCAATATTGGCCGCGCGCAGCGTATTGCCGCCGATCGCGGTAATGCTGGCGGCAACATCCTGCAGCTTTTCCTCGCGCTTGAGCGCAGTCACGACGATATCGCCACCGTCGATGTTGCCGGCATTGTCCGCAGGCGCGGCTTCACCGGCGGGTGTCGCCGCAGCCGCGTTAGCCGCGAACAGGGGTGTTGCGAAAGCCGCCAGAGCAGCGCCAGCGAAGAGCGCCGGAAACCGGCGCGCCTGTGTATGAGTCATTATATCCCCTTTGCATGATCAATGCGCCCGGCACTGCCGCCCGCATCGATGTCGGTAGCGGTCAGCAATGGGACGAAGCAGAAGCAAGTAAACAAGAAGCATGCCAAGAGATTTATACTATATTTATCAGTCTCTTATCTGCTTATGGTTCGTTTGTGCAGCGCAGGAAACAGCAGCGGTGCGCAATTTGGCGCTTATTCGTTGGAGGGGCCGCCTCTTTCGCGACCACGGCATAGCTTCATCAGGCAAGGCCCGGAAGCAGCGCCCTGTTGATGTAAATTCAGCACCCCTGTTCGAATCAGCGCACCACGCCGCCTGAAAGTCCAACAATTCCGCGCTTTCGCATCTGGCATGAACCATGCTGGTTGCGCGCCGACAGCATTTTCAGGTGAGCATGATGACGATCGAATTTTTCTCCAGGCTGCCGCTTCACGGCGAGACCCAGTTCATTCCCGGCGACAACCGCAACAGGGGCGACTGGAATCGCTCGCCAGCGCAGAGCACGGGCGCGGTGTCACGCTTCGATATTGGCGACGACTTCACCTATATCGACTATCTCTCGCAGGTTGCCCGTGCCGCGGAGCTGAACGGCTTTGCCGGTGCGTTGCTGGTGAACGCGCCCTTCGGCGAAGAGCCGTGGATCGCGTCCGCGCTATTGGCGCGCGAGACGAAGCGGTTGCGTTTCGTAAACGCCTTTCACCCCTTTCATTTCAGTCCCTGGCAGGCAACGCAGATGGCCGCGAGCTTCCAGCGCTCCAGCGGCGGACGGCTGGTGTGGAACATCATCCAGGGCGGATCGGATGTGCTGCAAAAAGCGCTGGGCGATTCCCTGCCGCATGACGACCGCTATGCACGGGCGATCGAATTTCTCGACGTCGTGAAGGGCTTCTGGGCCAATGAGAGCTTCCATTACGCCGGCAAATATTATGAAGCGAACGGCATGGGCCTGCGTGGGCCGCTGAGCAAGGCCAAGATACCGCTGATTTGCAGCGCGGGCGCATCCGACGCCGCGAAGGAACTGGCCGCCAAACATTCGGACTATTATCTGATGCTGGCCGAGGATCCGGCCATCGTTGCCGGGCATATCGCCGACGTCAGGGAGCGGGCAAAAGCCTATGGCCGCGAGGACAAGATACGCTTTGGCCTTTCGGTCGACGTGATCCTGCGCGAAACCGACGAAGAAGCCTATGCCGAAGCGAAGCGGGTGTTCGAAGAGGGCGTGCGCGCGGGGACGGTGCAGATGACCGCCGAACGCGCCGACCAGATGTCGGACACCAACAAGGCGCGTTATAAAAGATATAATGACCGTGAAGTAAACGGGTATGAAGACCTGTTCCTGGGCGCCAATCTGTGGGGCGGGTTCGGTTATGTCGGGATTCCGCCGGGCTTTGCCTTCGTCGGCGGCTATGACTCGGTCGAGCGCAAGATCCGGGAGTTCGCGGCGCTCGGTATCTCGATGTTCTTCATCAACGGCTATCCGCATCTCGAAGAAATATACCGGCTGGGCGAGCATGTGTTGCCGCGCTTCCGCGAGAGCCAGAATCCGGCGGCCGCCAATGACCTTCAGCCCGTTCCTCTGGTCAACGGCCAGGGCCTCGAAGCGCGCGGCAATAGCTGACCCTTATTTCTCAAGGATATTCCCATGACCGTACAATTGGTGACTACCGATCCCGTCGCCCCCGCCCCGCGCCAGCCGGCGGCGCGCCTGACGAACGAGACGGACGCCATCGCCGCGGCGCTGCGTGTCGCCGACGCGATCCGTCCGCTCGCGCTCGACCATACACGCGAAAACCAGTTGCCGCGCGAACAACTCGACCTTTTGTCGGCCAGCGGACTGACCGCCATCGCCGTGCCGAAGGCGGATGGCGGGGCGGGCGCATCGATCGAAACCATCGTGGAGGTCGTGCGGATCATCAGCCACGCTGATGGCGGCATCGGCCAGATATTACAGCTCCATAATGTCATGGTCGGGGGCATGCTGGCCATGCCCGATCAGGCGCAGCGGGATTTCTTCCTGCCCAAAATCCTCGACGGCCAGCGTTTCGGCAATGCGATTGCCGAAATAGGCGGCAAGAACAAGCTCGACCTGAAAACCGTGCTGACGCCCCGCCCCGGCGGCGGCTATCTGCTCAATGGCCGTAAATTCTATTCGACCGGCAGCTATCTGGCGGACTGGATTTTCGTCGCCGTGCCGCCGGTCAACGGCGGAGGACCCGGCGGCGTATACCTGCCTCGCGATACGCCGGGCCTGACCGTGCTCGACGACTGGCGCGCTTTTGGCCAGAGCAACACGATGAGCAGCACTGTCATTTTCGAGGATGTGTTCGTTCCCGAAGAGTCAGCCCCGCGTCCGCGCAAGCCATCACGCACCGCCCTGACGCGCGCGCAGATATTGCACGCGGCGATCGACACCGGCATCGCTCGCGGGGCGCTGGACGCGGCGATCGATTATCTGCGCGAGCGCGCCCGCCCGTGGATCGAGAGCGGCGTGGAGCGGATCGTCGACGAAGCCCATGCCATCAAACAGGTGGGCGAATTCACCGCGGCGGTCCATGCCGCCGAAGTGGTGCTGCGGCACGCCGCCCAGACATTCCATCGCCAACTCGCCGACCCGGACAATGAAGCGTTGCAGACCGAAGCGATCCTTGCCGTCGCCCATGCCCGTGTCCAGTCCGACAAGGCATCGCTCCATATCGGCGCGCATCTGTTCGACCTGCTGGGCGCGAGTGCGGTGCAGCAGAAATATAATCTCGATCGCTTCTGGCGAAACGCACGGGCGCACACGACCCACGACCCGATCCGCTGGCGGCTGCACACGATCGGCGACCATGCGCTGAACGACGCCCCGCCGATCGACTTCCCCATGTCGCCGGAGGGCCGCAAAGCCTATCTGTCCCAATGATCGAGGGTGCCGGGACGGTCCCCGGCACCCTTATCATACACCATCACCATCATGCTGCGACTGCAACAGTAAAAGCTAAATAGAATCTGCAAGTATCGTTACAAGTTATTGATCTGTATTATATTAATCTTTTGGCACGGAGCATGCTTTGTAAATCCCCGATCGCTTGGGAGAGCGAAATTTCAACAGGTGCGGCGGGCCGGACACAGAACCGGTCGCACGCCTCACTGCCAATTGGGGGTTTTCTTATGACCATATCGCGTCTTCACGCCGTCCTGCTCGGCACCGTCGCTTTCGCACTGCAGGCTTCGGGCGCAGCGGCAGCCACGGATGCAGCGGCCACGGATACAAACGCAGCCGATCCGGGTGCGATCATCGTGACGGGCGTAAAGCAGGACGAAACGATCCTGCCACAGCGGCCGGTCCGTTCCATCTACGGCATCGAGGCGAGTGCGCTCGACACGCCCCGGTCGCTTTCGCAGGTGAACGCCGCGCAACTGTTGCACGATCCGTTGGCGAGCACCGACGATTTCGTCAAATATGCGCCGGGCATCACGCGCGGCGGCGGCCAGGGTAACAGCGCGGCGCCCAGCATCCGGGGTCTCGCGTCCGAAGTATTCCAGAACGGCCAGCGCATCTACAAGGACGGCAACGACCATCCGCTGAACCTCAACGCCTTCGAAAGCGCGGACATCGTCGCGGGGCCGTCCTCCGTGATCTTCGGCCCGTCGAGCCAGACGGGGGGTTATGTCAACTATATCACCAAGAAGCCCTGGCTCGACAAGCAGCATACGCAGGTGACGGCAGGCATCGGCACTTGGACGCCGGGTGACGACAGTTTCCAGGATTTCAACCTCACGCTGGATACGGGCGGACCGATCAGCGACCAGCTCGCCTATCGCGTGAGCATCAAGGGCCAGCGCGGCGGCACCTATTATGACAATGTCGAGAATAATTATAACAGCTTCTATGGCGCATTGTCGTGGCGGCCGACAAGTAACGTGCGGGTCGACTGGAACGGGTCCTACGACAATTATTACGACTTCAACATCACGCGCGGCTGGAATCGCCCGACGCAGGCGCTGGTCGACAGTTTCGGCGGGCAATATTATGCCGGGCGCGCGACACCGCTGATCAATTCGCCGGGCGTCGGCATCTGGTCTCCCGTGTTCGCGTCGAGCAATCCCACCGCCGCGCCGACCGGCTGGCAGACCCGCACCCGCAACGCGCAGGCGCAATATGTCGCAGGCGCGGTGCAGACGACGCCCTTGCCCAGCAGCACGCCGGCGGGCGCCGGCACGATCGTCGGCTGGGTCTATGATCCGACCATAGCCGGCAACGAAGCCAAAGCGATTTCGGCATCGACCGGTTCCGGACGGGCAGAGGACCGCAACCGCGCCAAACGCTATATCTCGCAAGTTCAGGTCGGCGTCGATCTATCGGATCGCTGGAATATCCTGTGGAGCGGTTATTATCAGCGTTCGGTCAGCGACAATGACTCGGTCGGCTCCTTCCTCTACCGCAACCGCTCCACCCTGTTCGATTCCCGGTTTGAAATTCGCGGCAAGATCAGCGGCGGCGAGTTATTCGGCATACCGCTGGAGCTGCAAAGCAACAGCGGCGCGGCAGTCCGGCTGCTTAAATATAGCGCCAAGTCGGCGAACAATAATTTCAACTATAATCCCTACGACCTGACGCTCGATCCCAGCACGATCACGCCCTCCGCGCTCTATGGCCTGCCGCAGTCCGATCCCAATGTTTCGGGTTCGTGGATCGGCGCGCCCGGCGTGCCGCAGAAGTCGCCCTATTTCGGTTACTTGAATCTACCCGTGATGGTCTCGACCGGCGATGGCTATTATTCGGAGATCGGCGGGTTTCCGACCTCCGGCGGCGCAGTCTACACGTCGAACGGACATATCAATCAGTATAGCTTCTTCACCCAGCAGAATATCCGCTTCGGCGATATCGGTGGCATCAATCTGGGCGTCAACGTCACGCAGATCGACGCCTATATCAACAATCCGGTCGCATTGACGGTGGCGCAGCAGCGCAGCGACAAGGGCCATTATACCCTGCCCAGCTATCAGGCGAGCGTCTATGTCAAGCCCACGGTCAACAGCACACTCTACTTCACTTACGACCGGTCGATCGCGGTCAACACCGGCGTGTTCGGAGCGTTCAACGTGTGGGGGGCGGGCAACAAGTTGAACCCCGCCGCCTTCAACAGCGTCAGCGAACTTTACGAAGGCGGAATCAAGGCCGATCTGATCCCGGACAAGCTGTTCGCATCGACCAGCGCCTTTCTGCAATATCGCGACACGACGCCCGACACGAGCGGCAATATCGCGCGTGTGCGAATCAAGGGCGTGGAGTCTTCGCTCCGCTACCAGCCCAGCGCCAATGTCTCTGCGGGGGTCAATTTCACTTGGCTGGACGCCGTCAACACCTATATCATTCCCGCAGGCTTCTCGCCCTTCGGTTTCGTCGCCGACAATGCCACGGTGTTTGGCGACAGCAACAGGTTGATTGGACGGACGGGGGGCCGTTACGGCGTTCCCGGCGTGCCGAAGGTTTCGCTCAACGGCTTTGTCGACTATCATTTCAACAATGGCCTGGGGGCAGAAGTGGCGGCTTGGTATACGGGCAAATTCTACACGAATCTGAGCCAGAGCGTAGTGGTGCCGGACGGCTACCAAGCCAATCTGACGCTTTATTACCGCCGTCCGCGCTATGATGTGGCGGTAAAGATCGTCAATCTCACCGATCAGCATAATTTCCTCAATGCACTGACCGGTGGCGAATTTCTTCAGCCGCTTCCGCCGCGCGCGGTGCAGGCTCAATTCTCGCTTCGCTTCTGACCGGGAACCGCCGCCATGTCCGTCAAGATCCTCTGGTATCTGACCGCGCCTGACGGTCCCTTTCCGTGGGAACCCGAAGGCCGGTGGAAAACCGATTTCCGCCATCTCCAGCAGTTAGCCGCTACCATCGACCAGCGCGGCTATTATGGCGCGTTGCTTGGGACAGGCTTAGGCGACGAAGTGCTGACCGTCTCGTCAGCGATGATCGGCATCACCAGGCGGATGCGCTTCCTGGCGGCGATCCACCCCGGCCTGCTGTCGCCGGTGAAGCTGGCGCAGATCGCATTGACGCAGGATCGTTTTTCCAACGGACGGATGCTGTTCAACGTCGTCAACGGCAACGACCTGATCCTGCCGGCATTCGGCGTCAATTACGAACATGACGAACGCTATGATTTCAGTTTCGAATATTGGGATGCGTTCCGACGATTCTATGTCGGGCAGCGCGACGGCTATGATGGCCGGTTTGTCAAGCTGGCCCCCGCCCCCGCCGAATATGGCCTAGGCCGACGCGGCGTACGCGAGGCGCCGCTAATGGCCGTTCAGCCTGGCGGCGTTCCGCTGTGGGGCGCAGGCACCTCGCCCGCCGGGGTCGCCCACTCGGTCAAGCTGCTCGACACCTATTTGAGCTTTGCCGATACCCCGCCCAAACTGGGGGCGAAGTTCCAATCGGTAGCGGCGGAGGCGGCGAAGATCGGCCGCACGCTCGAATTCGGCACCCGCTTGCAGATCATCGTGCGCGAAACCGAGGAAGAGGCGTGGGCCTATGCCCAATGGCTGCTCGACAAGACGCATATCGATTATGCGCGCCAGTCGATCGAGATGCAGTTACCGCGTGGCGAGACGCTGCACAGCTTTTCCAGTCCCGATCCGCGAATCCAGGCCAATCTGGACGCCGTGCGCGCAGGACGCCTGCCCCGCGCGCGCGATCTGGAAATCTATCCCAATGTCTGGGTCGGTCCCAGCCTGTTCGGCTTCAATATCCTGTCACCCCTGGCCGGCACGACATTGGTCGGCAGCGCGGAAAATGTCGCTGCGCGCATTCGCGAATATGAAGCGAATGGAACGGGCGCTTTCATCCTGTCCGGCTTCCCGCTGATCGGCGAGGCGCATCGTTTTGCCGATCTTGTCTTCCCCCTGCTCGACATCGCCCATGGATATGACATTCCGCAATTGGGCAGCCGCGCCCGCACCACCCTTGCAGCAGAGTAAAAACGACATGGCCAGCGCGGCGGAAACGGCTGGCGCGAAAGATATGGGAATATCCACAGACTTGCTGTCAAATCCGCACATTTGCTTCGACCCCTATAGATTTATGCTAAATTAATATAGCAATATCAATGGATTATTAATCTGGCACAGTATCTGCTTATTCCACCCCCGATCATCATTTCATTGCAGACGATCAAAATCGGGGGATTTCATGACTGTTTCCAAAACTTTCTTTACGGGTATTGCCGTGCCTGCGCTGATCGTGGCGCTCGCCCATCCTGCGCTGGCGGCGGCAACAGAGCCTGCAGAAAATGCGCCGATAGTGGACGAAGCCGAAAATAATGTCGATGGTTCCGCGATCGTCGTGACCGCGACCAAGCGCGCGCAGAATATTCAGGATGTTCCCGTCACGCTGACCGCCGCGACCGGCGAGTTGTTGAGCAAGCTGGAACTGCGCACCGCCATCGACGCTTCGCGGATCGCGCCGAACACCAATGCCTGGGGGACCGAAAGCCGCCAGCGTCCGCGCTGGTTCATCCGTGGCATCGGATCGAACGATGTCAGTTCCAACGTGGTGACGCCGATTGCCGTGTATAATGACGAAGTCTATCTCAACCATTTCTCGCTGCAGGGATTTCCGCTGCTGGACATCGAACGGGTCGAGATTTTGCGCGGCCCCGCAGGCACGCTCTGGGGCAAGAACACCACCGGCGGCGCCTTTTCCTTCGTGTCGAGCAAGCCGACCGATACGCCGGAAGGCTATGCCAAGCTCACCTATGGCAATTATGACGCCCGTGTGCTGGAGGCTGCTTTCGGCGGGCCGGTCACTGATCGCCTTTCGGCGCGCGCATCCGTGCTGTATGAACGTCGCGATGGCTTTGCCACCAATGACGTGACAGGCAAGACCGTCGGCGGGGTTCAGGACTTTGCTGGACGGCTCCAAGTCAAATATGACCCGACCGACACGCTCTCCATCCTCGTCAACGGTCATTTTCGCGATTATAAGGGGGGCAGCAACGCGGTCTATGCGATCGGAACCGGCACGGGTGACGCGGACACGTTCGGCTATATCTCGCCTACCGATCGTCACCATGTCCGCTACAATGTCGACGACGCAAGCCAGATCAAGGCGCAAGGCGGATCGGTCAACGTAAACTGGGATCTGGGTCCTGCGACGCTTACTTCGATCAGCGCGATCGAAAGTGCCGACCGTTCGGAAATCACCGACACAGACAAAACGCCCAATGAGCTTTCGCGCGGTTATGCGCAAACCAATGTCGATCAGATCAGCCAGGAACTGCGCCTTGCCTCCAACGGCAACGGCCCGCTCCAGTGGATCGTGGGTGCCTATTATTTCCACGACAAGCTGTATAGCTTTGGCGCGACCGGCACCCTGCCCAGCCCGCTCAACCGCCCGAATGCTTATTATTACACGGCTTATACACAGAAGACGACCAGCCTTGCCGCCTTCGCCAACGTCTCCTACCGTTTCACCGACTGGTTCACGCTGAGCGGCGGCCTGCGCTATACGCACGACAAACTCGGCATCGACCTGATATCGCGTCAGGCGGTCGCACCGGTAGTGTTCAGCGATACGACCAACTGGTATCTGCCGACATCCATATCCTCGCCCTTCACCACCTTCGCGACCCAGGTCGACACGCAGAAATGGTCCAATCTGGGCTGGGAAATTCGTCCGGAATTCCGCGTTACGAAGGACGTGCTGGTCTATGCCCGTTTGTCCAAAGGCTATCGAGCCGGCAATTTCCAAGGTAATATCGCGCCGCCCGCTACCCGGCCGAACGTGATCCAGCCCGAGAAGGTCTATGCCTATGAAGCGGGTGTGAAGAGCAGCTTTTGGGACAATCGCATCACTCTCAACGCCACCGCCTTCTATTATGACTATAATAATATCCAGACCACGGTGACGACGCTGTTGCTTGCGACGCCGACAACCCCGGCGGGCACGTTGTCGCAGGTTCGCGAGGCGCAGGGCTGGGTCAAAGGCGCGGAATTCGAACTGGTGATCAAGCCGGTCGAAAATCTGACGCTGACCGGCAACCTCGGCCTGCTAAAAACCCGATATACCCAACTCGTCAACGCGGGCGTGGCGATCGTGGGGAACGAATTTGCCCGCGCGCCCCACCGCACAGCCTTCGTTTCCGGCGAATATCGTATTCCGGTTGGCAATCATGCGCTCGTGCTGGGTACGGACTGGCGTTACAATTCGCTGTTCCGCCTGAATGCGCTGACCCAGAATAACAGCCAGTTCGACGTTCAGCCCTATTGGCTGGGCAATGTGCGCGCCGGTGTCGATTTCGAGGGGGGCAGATATGCCGCCACCGTCTTTGCCAACAATGTGACGAACAAGGATTACAAGATTCACACGCTCCCCGCCTCCAACGGCAGCTACAAACGCTATCTGGGCGATCCGCGAACCTATGGCGTCAGCCTGACCGCCCGCTTCTGAATGCTGGGATAGCAGCAGACGCTTCGCCGACGCTGGTCAAAACTCACCAGCGTCGGCGCATACCCGTCTGCCGATCGCCGCAAATCAAGGCCGAGATCGGGTGGCACGGAGTTTGCGGAGTGTGAAAGACGAAAGGACGGCTGATGGCGACACAAGTGACAGATGCCCCCGGCCTGCATGCCGGGCTGGAGACTATCTGGTTCACGCGCTGTCCGGTACCGACGGCGTCCGGGATCGCGCATGCGCTGGGCTGGCTGCAGGAAGAATTTGGCCGGGACGGACTTTCCGTTTCCGCGCTGCAGGATGCGCCGCGGTACCACAAACGGGGCCTGCACGATCATACGCTGCCCGGCCTTTTCCGCGAAGGCGGCAATATTCCCGCGCTGGCAGCAAAGGCGAACGGCGCGCCGAGCCGGCTGATCGGTCTCACCTGGATCGACGAATGGCAGGCGGTGCTGGTGCGCAAGGCGGTCGGTCCGATCGATCCGGCCGACCTTAAAGGCTTGCGCATCGCCCTGCCCGCCTATGCCGACACACGCGCCGGGAGCATTGCCCGCGGCATGTCGCTGGCCGGGATAAAGGGTGCGCTCGGTATTGCCGGGCTGACGCTGGATGACGCGACCTTCGTCGACGTTCCGCTAAACGATCTTGGCGACTTGCCACTTGGTCCCGAACGATTGCAAAAATTATGGTCTGGCATCGACTGGCTCGTCGCCGGCAAGGTCGACGCCGTTTATGTAAAGGGCGCGTCGGCCGTCGATGCCGCGCGCAGGGCCGGCGTGGTGGTGGGGATCGACCTTGACGCCTATCCCAGTCGTCTTACCCGTGTGAACAACGGCACGCCCCGCCCGATCACCGTGCACCAGGATTTGCTCGACAATCATTTCGACCTTGTCGTGCGCTTCCTGGAACAGGCGTTGCGCGCGGCGGACTGGGCCGCGAACGATCTTTCAGGGGTGCACCGCATCCTGGAAAGCGAAACGCTGGCAAGGCCGGAGGGTGTGGCGACCGCCTATCGCAACAATTTCCACCGCGCCCTTCATCCCGACCTGTCGGCCGAGAGGATCGACCTGCTCAAACGCCAGGCCGATTTCCTGTGGCTTCACGGCTTTCTGGATCACAGTGTCGACGTCGATAGCTGGATCGACGATCGCCCCCTTGCTGCTGCGCACGCACGGCGCGCGCAAAACCCGTTGCATCAAATTTCGTTCTGAAAGGATTTTCCGTGGCCACTCTCATCGATCGTCCATCGCTTAACTCAACCATCCGGGATTTCGCCGAAACGGTCCGCGCCGAGGCCGCCAACGCCTTCACCGCCTTTCGCGACACCGGAACGATCACCGCCAACGGCACGGTCGGCTTCCTTGAGCGCGTGCCGGGCGAGGATATTCTCGTGTCGGTCAACTATCCAGGCCCTTTCCGTCGTGAAGCCCCCATCGAGGCTGAGATCTTCGGGCTAGACGGGACAGTCTATCAGGGCAAGGGCCGGGGCGCCGGGCGCTATGCCCGCGTTTTCTCGACCCATGCCGCCATCACCAGCATCAGCCATGTCCATTCGCCCAATCTTGCCGCCTGGGCGCAGACCCATCAGCCGCTGCCGATCAGCTATGTGCCGGTGCAGCGTTTCCATCTCGCGCGCGTCCTGCCCGTCTATATCGACCGCCGTCAGGAAGAGCAGGACTTCATCATCGAGAAGCTGGCCGAGAACGAATATACACCCGCCATCATCGAGGCCAATGGCGGCGCGACCGTGTGGGGCTGGAAGGGCCTGCGTGATCTGGCCGAGTTCATCCTGCTGCTGGAGGAAGGCGCCGACATCCAGATACGCGCGGCGGCGATCGGCGGCTCGCAGACTTATGGTCCGGGCGTGCTGCGTCAGCAGTGGAAAATGAGCAACCGCTACGAGGAAGCCAAGGCCGCCGGTCTGCTTCCCGCCACCGACATCGACTGATCGGACGCAGGATGGCCGCGCGCCCTATCAAGCTGCTATGGTATCTCACCGCTCCCGACGGCCCCTATCCCTGGGCGCCGGAGGGCCGGTGGGAAACGGGCTTCGATCATCTCCAGCAACTGGCCATCACGATCGACCGGCTGGGTTTCTATGGCGCGCTGCTGGGCAGCAGCGCCTTTGAAAGTCTGGCGGTCGCGGCGGCGATGATCCCGGCAACGGAGCGGATGCGCTTCCTGGTCGCACAACATCCCGGCGAACTGTCGCCAGCGGTCCTAGCCAAATATGCGCAAAGTTTCGATCATTTTTCGAACGGGCGACTATTGTTCAATGTCGTGAACGGCAATGACGCGGGTCTTGCCGCGCTTGGCGTGCATTATCCCCATGATGAACGTTATGAGTTTAGTTTTGAATATTGGGACGCCTTTCGGAAGGTCTATGCCGGCGACCGGTCGGGATATGAGGGGCAGCATGTAAAACTGAGCCCGCGCGGCGAGAATCCGGCGGCGCCGATGAGCGTGTGGGCTGGACCCCATCAGCCGGCGGGTGTGCCGTTGTGGGGCGCGGGGACGTCCGCGCCCGGCATCGCCCACTCGGTCCATCTGCTCGACGTCTATCTGAGCTTCGCGAACACTCCGCCGCTGCTGGGCGACAAGTTTCGCCGCGTCGGCGCGGAGGCGGCAAAGATCGGCCGCACGCTCGATTACGGCACCCGGCTGCAGGTGATCGTGCGCGAGACCGAGGAAGAGGCATGGGCGTATGCCGACTGGCTGCTCGAACGCTCATCGGTCGCGCATGCCCGGCGCTCGATCGAGATGCGCCTGCCGCCCGGAGAGACGATCGACAGCTTTCGCAGTCCCGATCCGCAGATCCAGCGCAATATCGACACGGTGCGCAGCGGAAAATTACCCAGCGCCCGCGCGCTGGAAATCTACCCCAATGTCTGGGTCGGACCGGCATGGTTCGGTTTTGACATCATGGGTCCTTCCTCGGGCACGACGCTGGTCGGCAGCGCGGAAAATGTCGCTGCGCGGCTGCGCGAATATGCCGAACAGGGCGCGAGCGCCTTCATCCTTTCCGGT
>CAXUEQ010000068.1:0-14471 GCA_964250175.1 uncultured Sphingobium sp.
TCGGCTGGTACGGCACGGCGATGCTCTGCTACGTCACGCCCAAGGAGCATCTGGGCCTGCCCGACCGCGACGATGTGAAGGTCGGCGTCGTCACCTACAAACTCGCCGCCCACGCCGCCGACTTGGCGAAGGGGCATCCGGCGGCGCAGGTCCGCGACAATGCGCTGTCAAAGGCACGGTTCGAATTCCGCTGGCGCGACCAGTTCAACCTGTCGCTCGACCCGGAGACGGCCGAGCAGTTCCACGACCAGACGCTCCCCGCGGAAGGCGCGAAGACCGCGCATTTCTGCTCGATGTGCGGCCCCAAATTCTGCTCGATGCAGATTTCGCAGGAAGTGCGGGAGTTCGCGAATAAGCAGAATCAGGGCGTCGAAGGGTTTATCGCGACGGGGCCGACCGGCGCGGAGACGGCGGCGGCGAGCAAGGCGGCGGCGCTGAAAGGCATGGAAGAAATGAGCCGCGTGTTCAAGGAAACGGGGAGCGAGCTGTATATGGGCGCTGGGGGGAGGGAGCATGATTGAGATATTAGATTATCTAAGTCTTGCAACTGTAACGCCTCGTTCTCTATCTTCTCGCAAACTAAAGAATGCTCTGTCGAGTTTGTCTTAAAGCTAACATGAATAAGGTGCTCGCATGCCGGATCAAAAGTTTTCAGCTGATTGTATTCCGGTCAAGCTGGGAGATGTTAAAGCTTACACATTTGCAATGCCGGTCAAAGACTTGGTGTATATTTACTACGTCGCTGTCAGAGGGCGCGATGAAGAAGAAGGTGCCGTGCAGCGGCCTTTAAATACCCGGCGTATCCAAAGCATAAAAGATTACGTAATTGAAGGAAATACATTCTTCAATTCCTTCATTTTAAATTGGACTGAAGAAAAGCATAAAGTAGTTGTAAAGAACAATAAGATATCATTTGATCTCGTCAGCGCCGCTGCCCAAGCTATTGATGGTCAGCATCGATTAGCTGGACTTGAAGAGGCAATGGAAGATGACAAATCAGTAGGCAACAGAGTCGTAATTGTAACTTTGTGTATTGGCCTAACAACTAAACATGCTGCTACGATATTTTTAAATATTAATACAGAACAACGGCCTGTTCCCAAAAGTTTACTTTTCGATCTTTTTGGTGAGACAGGCAATGATCCTAATCACGCTATCAACAGGGCTCGTGATATAGCTAATCAATTAAATGAAGATTCCAAATCTCCCCTTTATAATTTAATCAAGTTTCCTGGGGCACCGAGAGGATCTGGGAAAATAGAGCTGTCGACTTTTGTGACTGCTCTTAAAAAAGGATTTGAGCAAGATGGAGAGTTTCCCAAACGGAAGCTAAAGTCGCTCGATCATCAAGCCACAGTAGTAAGCAATTACTTCGCTGCCATTAAAAATGCCTATGCTACCGATAAAATTTGGGTCAATTCGTCGCAAAATCCTTTCTTTAAGGCGGCAGGCTTCAATGGAGCGATCGATTTTCTGCTGGATAAATTGATTTTTAAATGTGCCGAAAGGGGTTCGTTCTCCGTGCAAACTATCACGGACATTTTGGGGCTTAATTCGCGGGAATTGCTGCGTTGGGAGGATTTACAAGGACAAGACGGTAAAACTGCGCGAAAAAATGTGTATCAATATCTTGAGAAGGGGATGTCGAAAGCTATTGACAGTAAAGATGCTTATTCTTTTTGACAGATCAGCGGTCCAAACTTTTTTTGAAAATAAAGTTGGTTGCACCGATCCTACAGAATTTTCGAGCTTTCTGACCGATCTTACTGGCGTAGTTCTCAGTTTGAATGAATCTAACGATTTAGTGGAGAAGATTGAAGAAGATGTTCAAGGCCAATTTGAACGATGTTCTCTTACCCTTCTACAGGCTTTAGTAGATATATCTCAAAAGAATTACTTATGGGCGGCTGTAAAGCTATATTATGCGACTTTCTATGCGTTAAAGGCAGAACTTCATCTAAATGGCCTCTCAATAGTCCGCTGCAATCAAATTTTTACGGTGCGAGCGCGCCAGGGCGAGCGCCTCATAAAATTTAATAATAAGGAAAAGGGAGATCATGGTATAGCGATTGCCTTGATGACCAAACAATTATCTGCTGATGATATAATGCAGGGAGCTTCTATCGATGGGAAAAATGTATATTCTTGGATGAAAAGCTTACGCGAGATAGTACAATATAGAATGAGGAGGCCACCAGAACTTGTAAACTTCGATCCGTTTTATCCTGTTGAGAAAATGGACATTAATGACCAAGTCTCAATGTTTCTTGCTGATACAGATCCTTATTTTTGTTTCGACCCTGATTATGCAGCGCTGGCGATACCAGTGAAGCGCTTGCAACTCACAGCGGGCCACGTCAAAGCACGAGGCATTCAGCTCACGCGCGACTTCAGCAAACTTACAGGCTCTCTAATGGAGCGAACTGCGGCTGGAAAACTTCTAAAACCGTTATTTTGGTAGGCCCTTCCTCTCCTAAATTACGGTTCCGGTGGGTTACAGTATGGTCGTCAAGACTGCGCCGAGCTTTGCCCTAATGCGCACTTTCATGACTTGCGACGCCGCGCGCGCCCATCGGCGATGATACTGTCGATGGTGGCATCGGTCTCTTCCGAAGCCAGGCCCTCGTCGATCGCCGCCTGCAAACGCCCAAGCTTTTCGGTATAGTCCTGATCGCGGCGCATCAGATCGCGCACATAATCGCTGGTGCTGCTGTAGCGCCCCTCGGCGACACGCGCTTCGGCCCAGCTTTTCAGGCCATCGGGAAGGGAGATATTCATCTGTGCCATGACAATATTCATACGATTCTGCGCGAGGATTGGCAATCGCCACGTCACCCCTTCCACTCAAGCCCCTTGACCACAAAATCGAACGCCTGTTTCTGCTTCGGTCCGATGCCCACGGTCACGCGCAGCCGGTCCGCCCTGGCGATCTGGTCGAACGCCTTGCGCGCGGGCGGCACATAGATGCCGTCCTTGTTGTCGGTGATGCTGCCGATCCAGGTCTGCGGCTTGCCGCCATCGGCGATCGCTTCCACCGTGCAGTCGGACAGGTCGCAGGTGAAGGGCGCGCCGACCGTCTTGACCGTCACGCCGGTGGTCCCCTTCCCGGTGTCGTTCAGCAACAGCACCGCGAAGGTGTCGGGCGCGGTCAGCGTCTTCACGCTGTTGGCGCTGCCGATATAGGCGAGCTTCCTGCCGTCCTTGTCCTCATATTTCCAGGTCTGGCCGATCGTCTGGCGCTGGGTCGGGCCTTTGTCTTTCTTGTCCAGCAGGCCGCAGCCGCTGAGCAGGGCGCAGGCCGCCAGCGCGCCGGTAAAAGTGCCGATTGATCGCATCATTCGCCTGTCTCCTCTTCCGTCTTGCGGTGGATCAACGCGGGATGCGCCGGGAAGGTCCTGTCCTACAAACGAGGGAGGGGGTAGGATGGCGCTTACATCGCGTGATTTGTAATTAAAATACAGGGACGAGCAATTTGATGGCCGAATGTGCGGGAAATGTGCGAAGCCAAGGTCTCTTATGCTGACGATCGCGCTCCTAGCCCTGTCCAACATCTTCATGACGATCGCCTGGTATTGGCATCTGAAGGGCGGGATGGGGCGGCCGCTGGTCGCGGTGATCGCGATTAGCTGGGGTATCGCGCTGATCGAATATTGCCTGGCCGTGCCGGCCAATCGTTATGGCTATGCGAGCGGATGGAGCGTCGGCCAGCTCAAGATCGTGCAGGAGGCATTGGCGCTGCTCGTTTTCGGCCTGTTCATGGTAACGGTGCTGGGCGAACCGCTGCACTGGCGCCATGCCGCCGCCTTTGTCTGCATCATGGCGGCGGTGGCGTTCCTGTTCGTGGGCCGGCAGTAGCGCCGCTTAGCAGGCGATCTCGCCCTCGTCCTGACCGTCCCAATAATGCAGCCGCTCGGCATGGACCTTGACCAGCACAAGGCCGGGCGTGTCGATGCCGTCCTCGAACCACTTGTCCAGATCGCTGTTCCAGTGCGCCGCGAACGCACCCTTGTCACGGATCAGATCGGCGCGGCCCTCGACCGCGATGAAGAAGGGCTTGGCATGGAGCAGGCCCGACTTGCCCTGAAAGTTGAGGCCCACACGCGGTTCGGCCGCTATGTCATGGACCAGCCGGGTATCGTCGAGCGCGAAATAATAGCTGTCGCCTTCATAATCGACGTCGCGATTGTTGCTCATCGGGCGGGAGGCGATCGCGCCATTCTCCGTGCGGGTCGACAGGGTGGCGATGTCGATGTCGCGCATCTTTTCGGCGACGTCCTTCAGGGTCCATTCGGCCATGACTATTTCCTCTGCTTATCCTGCAACGCTAACGCATTTGGGCAAGAGAAGGTCCCCGTCTATCGAACGGCGTCGAACAGCAATTTCAGTCCGAGCACTATCATCAAACTATAGATGATGCGGTAAAAGCGCGCCGAATCGAGCCGCCGCACCAGCCAGACCCCGGCCCAGGTGGACGCGATCGCAAGTGGCATCAGCGCCGCCGACGCCCACAGATTGGCCGCGCCGAATTCGCCGAGCGCGGCATAGGCCGGCAC
This sequence comes from uncultured Sphingobium sp., assembly GCA_964250175.1. Lineage (GTDB taxonomy): Bacteria > Pseudomonadota > Alphaproteobacteria > Sphingomonadales > Sphingomonadaceae > Sphingobium. Next base: position 4,554 of record CAXUEQ010000068.1, read on the forward strand.
CTTGGCCCAATTGATCGCCGCGAAGAAAATGGCCGAGGTGCCGACGAATTCGGCATGGGGCAGTTTCCTGGGCGCGACCCACATCTGAAAGGGCGGCCCGCCGGAATGCGCGATCTGGCTGAGGAACCCAGATAGCGCTCCGAACAGGACGCCGGCCCAGGCGGGCGAGGTCGAGGCGGCGGCGATCCGGCCGCCGCGCTCAACCCAGAGCCGCCACAGGCCAAAGACGATGCTGATACTGCCGAGCGCGCCGAGCACCGCCTTCATCGGCAAGGCCATGGCGAACAGATAGCCAAGGCCGATTCCAGCCAAGGCCCCCGGCAGCATGATCGCGACAATCCGGCGGTTCCAGCTATGGCGAAAGGCCCAGACGCTGACGACATCCTGCACGATCAATATGGGCAACAGGATCGCTGCCGCCTCGACCGGAGAGATGGCGAGCGCAAGAACCGGCGTGCCGAGCGCGCCGATGCCGGCGAGGCCGCCCTTGGCGAGGCCGACCAGGATCACCGCGACCGTCGCGCACATCAGGAACAGGGGATCATGCAGCATGCCCCGCCCTAGCGATCGCATGACGCGCGCGCTACCCTGCGGCATCGGGCAAGAGGAGCGGCGTGATGGGTATAATCCGGATCGGCATCGGTGGCTGGACGTTCGCGCCGTGGCGCGGGACATTCTATCCCGCTGGCCTGCGACAGAAGGACGAGTTGGACTATGCCGTCCGCCACCTGACATCGATAGAGATTAACGGGACCTATTACCGGCGGCAAAGCCCGAAAAGCTTTGCCGCCTGGGGCAAGGCGGCACCCGATGGCTTCCGATATGCGGTCAAGGCGTCGCGCTATTGCACCAACCGCAAGATATTGGCCGAGGCAGGCGAAGCGGTGGACACATTCGTTAAACAGGGTCTGGTCGAACTGGGCGACCGGCTGGGACCGATCCTGTGGCAGTTCGCGCCGACCAAGCTGTTCGACCCGGAGGATTTTGGTGCGTTCCTGAAACTGTTGCCCGATGCGGTAGATGGCGTGACGCTGCGCCATGCGCTGGAGATACGGCATGACAGTTTTTGCGATCCTGCTTTCATCCAGATGGCGAAAAAGGCTGGCGCGGCGATCGTGCATGCCGATCATGAAAGCTATCCGCTGATCGAGGCCGATACGGCGGATTTCAGATATGTAAGGCTGATGCGGTCAGTCGAGGAAGAAGCGGAAGGCTATGCCGCAGGCTCGCTAGACGAATGGGCGGCAACGGCGAAGCGTTGGGCCAAGACAGGCGACGTCTATGCCTATGTCATCAGCGGGGCGAAGGTGCGCGCGCCCGCGGCGGCGATGGCGCTGATCGCGCGTCTGGAATGAAGAGGCCTGACGCTGGCAGTTGCAAATGCTGCAACTGCGAAGGCGCGCTTTGCGATTGAGGCTGGTCTTCAACGAGCCTAGTGGCCCCTTCCCGCCCTGATGTGCGGCAAGGAGAAAGAAAAATGCGTTATACTGCTTTTGTCAGTGTGGCGGCGTTGGTGGCAGCGGGATCACAGATCCTGACCTATTCCACCCTGCTGTTCGCCTGAGTTCGGCAACCGGACAAGAAAAGCCGCCCTGGACTTCCGTCCGGGCGGCCTTTTCATATCGGCTACAGACGCAGATGTCGGTTACCGCTTGATTGCCTTCACGGCGGCCAATGTGCTCTTCACATGCTCGGCATAATTCATGTCGCTATGAACGAAGGCGATCCGGCCGGTCGGCGCGATCACATAGGAGGTGCGGGTCGTGACCTGCTTGTCCCTGAATGTCAGCGCCACGTCATAACCGCTGATGATGGCGGGTCCCGCCGAGGCGACCATGAACTTGTTCGAGCAATCCTTGGTCGAGAAATCGGCCAGCTTGTCAACCGGATCGGCCGACATGCCGATAACGGTTGCGCCTGCCGCCTTGAATGCGCCGATATTGTCAGCAAACTCGCGCGCTTCGGCCGAACAGCCGGGGGTAAAGGCGGCGGGGAAGAAATAGAGCACGACGGGTCCCTTTTTCAACACTTCCGCCAGATGCAGCTTCGACACCTTGCCGGCGGTTGCGCCGCGCGTGGTGAAGTCGGGCGCTTTCGTTCCGACTGCCAATGCGGCCTGCGCGGAAACGGGAACGAGCAAAAGGGCGGCGGACAGGAGAACGGCGCGCAGTGTCATCGAGAAATCCTCTCATGGATAGAAGGCCGGGTGATGATCCTATTTCGAGCCGTTCGCAAGAGGGTGCGCAGGAGAAGCTATCCCGCCCATATATATGGTGCTTCTTTCGATTTGCGGAAAATAGGTTACTGGCTGCTCATGCTCGAACGGCTCACCCTCAGCAATTTTCGCAATCATGAAGATGCTCTGATCCTGCCCGGTCCCGGTTTCATCCTGCTGACGGGCGAAAATGGCGCAGGCAAGACCAATATATTGGAGGCGGTGTCGCTCTTGGCGCCTGGACGCGGACTGCGCGGTGCGGCGTTGCGCGACATGGCCCGGCAGGACGGGCCGGGCGGGTTCGGCATTTCCTCGACCATCGACGGGGTGACCATAGGCACGGGTGCGGAGGCCGCCGCGCCTGACCGTCGGCAGGTGCGGATCGGTGGTGCAACTGCGGCAGCGACCAGCCTGGCCGACTATCTGTCGATCCTGTGGCTGACCCCTGCCATGGACCGGCTGTTCACCGAAAGTCCGGGGGGACGCCGCCGCTTCCTTGACCGGCTGACGCTGGCACTGCATCCCGGCCATGCCGTTCACAGCGCGCGCTATGAGGCGGCGATGCGCGAACGCAATCGATTGCTCGCCGAGCCACGCGCACCCGATCCCGCGTGGCTGGGCGCACTGGAAGCACGGATGGGCGAACATGGCGATGCGTTAGGACATGCACGGGACGAGACGGTCGCGGCGCTGAATGCCGCGCTGGCTCATGCCCCGGACGCGCCCTTTGCCCGACCTATCCTTGCGCTGGAAGGATGGGACGTGAACGGCCCACCATTGACAGCACAACTGGCCGAGGGTCGCCGCCGCGACGCGGCCACCGGGCGCACGTTGACCGGGCCGCATCGCACTGACCTGATCGTAACGCATGCGGCAAAAATGCAGGCCGCCGCCTTATGCTCGACCGGCGAGCAGAAGGCTTTGCTGCTGTCGATGATCCTGGCCCATGCCGGACTGATTGCGGCGCGGACCGGTAACCCCCCTTTACTGCTTCTGGACGAGGTTGCCGCGCATCTCGACTTGCTGCGGCGGCAGGCGCTGTTCGAACGGCTGGCCGCGAGCGGCGGACAGGTGTGGATGACAGGAACCGAGCCAGCGCTGTTCGAGGGAATCGCGAACGGTTTGCGGTTACAGATCGCGGGCGGCGCAATCCTGAGCGACGCTTAGGTTCCGTGATCTACACCCGCCCATCGCTTCATGACGCATTGCAGCAACGCTTCGTCGCAGAGCGCTAGGTTGAATCGAGACAGGCTGTCTTAAGACCTCCATCGGGAGTAGCGAGGGGTCGCACCAGCATGTTTAAGGGGTTTCGCGCGGGTCTTGCGCTGGTCGTGGCGCTCGGCCTGTCCATGATGAGCAACCCGGTCGTCGCCGGTGTCCTGCAATGCGCGCCCTATGCGCGGGAAGTCTCCGGTATTCAGCTTTTCGGACGTGCGGCCAACTGGTGGAACGACGCCGCCGGCAAATATGAGCGCGGCCAGCAGCCGCAGGTTGGTGCGGTCCTTGCCTTCTCGGCCAGCCGTGCGATGCCCGCTGGGCATGTCGCCATGGTAAGCCGGGTGGTTTCCAGCCGTGAAGTGCTGCTGACTCACGCCAACTGGTCGTTCCGTGGCGGTATCGAGCGCAATGTGCGCGCCATCGACATATCGCCGAACAATGACTGGACCAATGTGAAGGTCTGGTATGCGCCGATCGGCGACATGGGCCTGCGCGCCAATGCCGCGCACGGCTTTATCTATGCTCAGCATGAAAGTGCCAATGATCGCCGCGAACAGCTCATGCTGGATGACGATATCCGCATCGCCGCCGCCCATGAAGCGGCCGATGCGCGGCCCACCCAGATCGCCTCGCGCTGAACACGGACGAAAAGCCGCAGCAGCCTTAACCGGTTGCTAGGCATTCCTGTCTAGAACCGATTCCGGTGGGGCGGTTACTGGTTGCAGGATCGCATAATGGGACATTGGGGGCGCAAGGCCGTGGCGATACTGCTGACGGCCGGCCTTATCTTATCGAGCGCAGCGGCTCCGGTCGGGGCGGCCGACATACTGCAATGCGTGCCTTATGCCCGTGTCGTATCGGGCGTGAACCTGCATGGCGACGCATGGACCTGGTGGAGCCAGGCGGCGGGTCTGTATGATCGCGGGCATAGGCCCAGCAAGGGCGCTGTCCTTGCCTTTCAGCCCTATGGCGCGATGCAGCTCGGCCATGTCGCCGTGGTCAGCCGGGTATTGTCCGACCGGCAGGTGCTGATCCGGCACGCCAACTGGTCGACGCCGGGCAGGATCGAGGAGGATGTGCTGGCGGTGGACGTGTCCGATGCGGGCGACTGGAGCGCGGTGCGCGTCTGGTATTCGCCGACACAGCAGATGGGATCGCGCGTCAACCCGACCTTCGGCTTCATCTATCCCAAACATGCGCGGCTGGAGCCGTTCCGGGGTGAAAGCACCGAGGCGAAAGTGCAGCGCGCGCTCTTCACGCCCAACGGCCCGCGCCGGGCGCCTGTTTTGCAGGTGGTCGCCGATGGCGCGGATGACGATGCGATCATCGCGCCGACGCGACGCGACCCGAATTTCATTGTCGAATATGCCGATCCGCCGACACGCTTCGCGCATGCCAGCGACAGCGGTCGCGACCGATCGCTTGGCGACATCATCGCCGAGGTCAAGCGCGACGCTAATATTCGCTAGTCAGGCGTCCGGTGACGGCGCTTCGGCGTCTGCCGGGGGATTTTCATACCAGGCTTCGACCGGACCGCTGAGCTTGATCGTCAGCGGCTGGCCATGACGATCGCGGGTCTTGCCGGCGGCAACGCGGATCCAGCCCTCGGATATCGAATATTCCTCGACATCGGTGCGCACCCGGTCCTTAAACCGGATGCCGATGCCGCGCTGAAGCACATCAAGGTTGAAATGCGGGCTGCGCGGGTTGGTCGAAAGGCGATCGGGGGGCGTATCGGTCATGGGCAAGCGTCCTGGCAATATGATGCCGATCGCCTAGCCCGACCGCTGCGCGACTTCAAGCGATGAGGACCGCGCCAATCGCCCGGCGCGGTCCTTTCGATTTTCACCGGCAGATGCGGACGCGTACCCGCTCGCCACGATAGCCGCGCCGCCATTCGCTCCAGCAGCGGCGATGATTGTTGCGCCAGCCATGGCGGCGATCGCCATCCCAGCGGCGGCCGCGATCCCAGCGCCGGTCGTCGCGATAGCCGCGATCGTCGCGCCAGCCACCATCGCGATAGCCACCATCGCGATAACCGCCGCCATAATATTGCGCCTGCGCCGGGACCGCCGTCAGTGCGCTACCGGCAAGCACCAGAGCAGCTACGCTTTTCCAGATCAGTTTCATCGGCTTCTCTCCTCTTCAGCCGGGATGCTGAAGGCATCTACGGCAGAAAGGCAAAATGCACCCGCGCATCTGAACTGTGCGGGAATGGCGCGTTAAGAAGGCGTTCAGCGCCGAACAAGGGTTTTACGTTCGCCCTAAAGACTAGGAACTGGCTCCGGACCCGAATAGTCATACACGCCCTTCCCGGTCTTGCGCCCATACCAGCCAGCCTCGACATATTTGAGCAGCAGCGGCGCGGGGCGATATTTGGGATCACCGAAATCCTGCTGCAGCACGCGCAAAATCTCCACTATCGTATCGAGACCGATCAAGTCGGCAAGCGTCAGTGGTCCCATGGGATGCCCAAGGCCGAGCTTGATACCCAGATCGATGTCCGGCGCCGACGCCGTACCCTCACCCAACGCGAAAAAGGCTTCGTTGATGAGCGGCAGCAGGATCCGGTTGACGACGAAGCAGGGCGAATCCTTGGCGACGACCGGCTGCTTGCCGATCTTTATCGCAAAATCACGCGCCACCGTCACCGTCGCTTCGCTGGTGGCTAGGCCGCGAATGAGTTCGACCAGCCCCATCAGCGGGACCGGGTTGAAAAAATGAACGCCCATGAAGCGCGCAGGATCGGCCACCGCCTGCGCGAGACGGGTGATCGAGATGGACGAGGTATTGCTGGCGAGCACCGCGTTCGGAGCGAGAATTTTCGCGGCTTCGGCAAAAATGATACGTTTGATGTCTTCCCGCTCGGTCGCCGCTTCGATGATGAGACCGGCATCGGCCATCGGCGCATAATCGCCCACCGGCCTGATCAGCGCGAGCGCGCCATCAACGGCGGCGCTGTCCAGCTTGCCCTTTTCTACCAGCCTGCCAAACTGCGTGGCGATACCGTCCTTGCCCTTTTGCGCGCGGGCGAGGTCGATGTCGGCGAGCAACACGCTATAGCCCGCCTGCGCGGCGACCTGCGCGATGCCCGCGCCCATTTGCCCCGCACCAATGATACCGACTGCATTCATGGTTTCTCGCCCTTCGTTCTCATCCTGTTGCGGTGGCTATGCACAAAAGTGAGGGTGAAATACATAAGCAAGAAGGATCAGGTTCCGGCGAGGATCAGGGCGAACAGCCCCTCCGGGTCGGTCCATTCCGCGACCGGCTCCCACCCGCCCGCGCGCAGCAGCAAGCGGGCGTCGCGAGGGCAATATTTATGGCTGTTCTCGGTGTGGAGGGTTTCGCCCGCGCGCATGGAAAAGCCGATGCCGTCGATGGTGAAGGCGATGTCGCGGATCGCCCTCAAATGCATTTCCACGCGCGCCGCAGCGTCGTTCCAGATCGCTTCGTGCACGAAGGCGTCGCAGGGGATCGTCCCCGACAATTCGCGGTTGATCCGCTCCAGCAAGTTGAGATTGAAAGCAGCGGTCACACCGGCCCCGTCATCATAGGCCGGGAGCAGCCGGTCCTCCCCCTTCACCCGGTCCATGCCGATCAGCAGCATCGCCTCATCGCCCAGCGACGCGCGCATGGCGCGGAGCAGATCGACGCCTTCGGCCGGTCCCATATTGCCGATTGTCGATCCGGGAAAGAAACCGAGCTTGGGCAGGCGCGCGACGGCATCGGGCAGCCGCACCGCCTGGGTGAAGTCGGCGACGAGCGGATGGACCGGCAGACCGGGGAAGCGCGCAGCCAACGCCGCGCTCGATTCGCGCAGAAAATCGCCGCTGATATCGATCGGCACATAGGCGGAGGGCGCGATCGCGGCGAGAAGATGCGGCGTCTTGGTCGCGCTGCCCGCGCCGAACTCCACCACGGCGCGCCCCGTGCCGGCGATCCGGCCCACATCCGCGCCATGGTGTTCAAGCAACGCGGTTTCGGTGCGGGTGGGGTAATATTCAGGCAAGCCGGTGATCGCCTCGAACAGTTCGGACCCCTTGCGGTCGTAGAACCAGATCGGCGGCGTCGCCTTCGGCATGCGCGCGAAGCCTTCCAATATGTCGCGGCGAAAGGCGGGGTCGGCGGTCCGGCTCTCGGACGGCGTGTCGCGCGTCAGCAGCATCGCTTATATATCCTTCGCCAGACGCAGGCCGGTGAACTGCCAGCGTTGATGCGGATAGAAGAAGTTGCGGTAGGATGCGCGCGCATGGCCGCGCGGGGTGGCGCAACTGCCGCCCCGCAGCACGAACTGGCCGGACATGAACTTGCCATTATATTCGCCGACCGCCCCCTCCGCCACGCGGAAGCCGGGATAGGGGCGATAGGCGCTGCCGGTCCATTCCCAGACATCGCCGAACATCTGTGCCAGTTCGCCCGTGCTCTCGCAGGCGCGCGGGCGCGGACAGGCGGCGGCGTCGAGCTGATTGCCGCCGTCGGGATCAACATCCTGCGCCGCGCTTTCCCATTCGGCCTCGGTCGGCAGGCGCGCACCGGCCCATCCGGCATAGGCGTCGGCTTCATAGAGGCTGATATGCGTCACCGGCGCGGCGGGATTGACCGGGCGGCAGCCGTCATGACCGAAGCGGGTCCAGCCCGCCGCTTCGCGCGTCCAATATAGGGGGGCGTCGATCTTGCCAGCCTGCACCCAGGCCCAGCCGTCCGACAGCCAGTGACGCGCATCGGCATAGCCGCCATCGGCCATGAATTCGAGCCATTCGCCATTGGTGACGCAGCGATGCGCGAGCGCGTGCGGCGACAATAAAGCCGCATGGCGCGGCCCTTCGCAATCGAAAGCGAAGCCGTCGCCGTCATGGCCGATCTCGACCACCCCGGCGCGCCCGGCGACCCAGCGGACAGGCGCGGGCATCGGCGCGGGCATGGCGCCGGGCGCAGCGAACATCGCGGGCTGGAGCGGGTTTTGCGCGAACAGGTGCAGCATGTCGGTCAACAGCAATTCCTGATGCTGTTGCTCATGCTGCAAGCCCAGCGTCAGCAGATCGCGTGCGGCCTGGTGCAAACCGGCAAAAGCGTCGGCGATCGCCGCATCGACATGGGCACGATAGGCGAGGATGTCGGCGAGCGAAGGCCGGGTCAGCAGCCCGCGGCGCGGCCGGGCGTGGCGCGCGCCCTCCGCTTCGTAATAGCTGTTGAACAGATAGGCGAATTGCGGGTCGAACGGCGTGTAATCCGCCACATGGTCGCGCAGGACAAAGGTTTCGAAAAACCATGTGCTGTGGGCAAGATGCCATTTCGCGGGTGACGCATCGTCCATCGACTGCGCCGTCGCGTCGGCGTCTGACAGGGGCGCGACCAGCGCGCAGGACAATGCGCGCGTCCGATCGAACAAATCGAGGCTGGCGCATTGCGCCTGACGCTGACGGTTCGATGCCATATTGCCCCACTTCGCTGCGGTTGTCCGCTCTACGGTGAAGTCCAAGCGCATGACGCGCGATTTATGTCCCGCTTTCGCGAAATTTTCGCGACGGTGCGCAGCCTGGCCTTAGCGCGCGCCGCCCGGCACCCATTTAATGTCGCCCGCGCCATTGCCGTTCATCCGGCGCGCCAGCACAAACAGATAGTCGGACAGGCGATTGATATAGGCAAGCGCCAGCGGGTTGAGCGGCATCGACGCCGCGGCCAGCGTGGCGCTGCGTTCCGCGCGACGCGTGATAGCGCGCGCCATATGAATGGCGGCGGCGGCGGGCGTGCCGCCGGGCAGGATGAAGCTGTCGAGCGGCGCGAGCGCCTCGTTCATCGCGTCGATCTGATGCTCCAGCCGCGCGACCTGGCTGGCGACGATGCGCAGCGCCATCGGGCCGGGCGTATAATCTTCGCCCGGCGTGGCGAGATCGGCGCCAAGGTCGAACAGATCATTCTGGATCGTCTGCAACGCCGCGGTGTCGGCCGCGCCCTGCAAGAGGGAGACAGCAACGCCGATCGCGCTGTTCGCCTCGTCCACATCGCCCATCGCGGCGAGGCGCAGGTCATGTTTGGGGACGCGCGAGCCGTCGACCAGACCGGTCGTCCCCTTATCCCCCGTGCGCGTATAGATGCGGTTGAGCTTGACCAAATGCCGGGCGCTTACTGGTGGCTGCCGTTCATCAGCAGGATCAGCGCGACGATCAGGATCGCCGCCGCCTGAAAGCCGACGCGCGCGAACATCATCTTATTCTGTTTCAGGCTGGAAGCGCTGGGACCGGTCTGGCCCGATTTCAGTTCCTCCTCGGTCGTCTTGAGAAAGGCGATGACGCCGCGCACGAGCATCACGACGGTGGCGATCACGGCCGCGATCAGAAGCAGGACAAGGAAAATGTTCATGCAGCCAATCTAGGCCTGCGCGCGGCTGATGCCAACCGGAAAGCGATTGTGCCGCAAATCATCGGCCAGACGCCGCGGATCGACGCCCGCCACGCGCAAGTCGGCAAGTGCGATGCCGCCGC
>CAXUEQ010000069.1:0-11564 GCA_964250175.1 uncultured Sphingobium sp.
GGCGGTCGAGCGGGTGGCGATGTTCGTGGTGCTGTCGATCATCGTGCTGGTCGCGGTGTTCAACATCCTGTCGTCACTCATCATGCTGGTGCGCGCCAAGACGCGCGACATCGCGATCCTGCGCACGATGGGCGCGTCGCGGGGCGGGCTGATGAAGATATTCATGACGGTGGGCGTGACGATCGGCACGCTGGGGATGCTGGCGGGCATGGTGCTGGGCTTTACCTTCCTGTTCTTCCGTCAGCCGCTGGTGAACGCCATCCAGTTTCTGACGGGGCAGAATCTGTGGGACCCCTCGATCCGTTTCCTGACCGAATTGCCGTCGCAGCCCGATCCGGTGGAAATCACCATCATCTGTGTGATGGCGCTGGTGTTCAGCTTCCTTGCGACGCTGTATCCGGCGTTCAAGGCGGCCAATACCGATCCGGTGCAGGTGTTGCGGTATGAATGATACGGTGAAGGTTACAGGCTTGCGTCGGTCGTTTACCCAGGGGGGGGAGACGACCTGTCGGTCGGGCCGGGCGAGATCGTGGCGCTGCTGGGACCGTCCGGATCAGGGAAATCCACGCTTTTGCAAGCGGTTGGGCTGCTGGAGGGCGGCTTCGAGGGATCGATCATCATCGCCGGCGAAGAGGCCGCGCAGCTCGACAATGACGGGCGGACGCGGGTGCGGCGCGAGCAACTGGGCTTCGTCTATCAGTTCCACCATCTGCTGCCCGATTTCAACGCGGCGGAAAATGTCATCCTGCCGCAGATGATCCGCGACGTAAGCGAAGCCGATGCGCGCGCGCGGGCCGAAAGCCTGCTGACCGCGCTCGGCCTTGGCCACCGGCTCGACCATCGGCCGAGCCAGTTGTCGGGAGGCGAGCAGCAGCGCGTCGCCGTGGCGCGGGCGCTGGCGAACCGGCCCGCGCTGGTGCTGGCCGACGAGCCGACCGGCAATCTGGACGAGCGCACCGCCGACGTGGTGCTGGCCGAATTCCTGCGGCTGGTGCGCGGCGAGGGATCGTCGGCGCTGGTGGCGACCCATAATGAGCGGCTGGCGGCGAAGATGGACCGGGTCGTGCGGTTGCACGAGGGGCAACTGGAATGAGACCGCGCCGATGAGCCTGTATCAGATTGCGGTCAGGACGCCGGGCGGCAGCATGAAGGCGCTGTCCGACTATCGCGGCAAGGCGCTGCTGATCGTCAATGTCGCCAGCAAATGCGGCTTCACGCCGCAATATGCCGGGCTTGAGACGCTGTATCGCACATATCGCGGCGCGGGGTTGGAGATACTCGGCTTTCCCTGCAACCAGTTCGGGCATCAGGAGCCGGGGAGCGCCGACGAGATCGCCCGTTTCTGCACATTGACCTATGACGTCAGCTTTCCGCTGTTCGGCAAGATCGACGTGAACGGCGCGAACGCCGATCCGCTCTATGACTTTTTGAAATCGGCCAAGCGCGGCCTGTTCGGAACGAGAGCGATCAAGTGGAACTTCACCAAATTCCTGGTGGACCGGCAGGGCGATGTCGTCGCGCGCTACGGCCCGCGCACCACGCCCGAAGCGCTGGATGCCGAAGTGGCGAAGCTTCTGTAATCGGCTATTTGGCCAGCGCCGCCAGTTTTGCCGGACCCACCGCCGCCACCGCCGCCTTCAGCGCGTCGATGCTGCCCGCCTGGCCGCTCGCCTCGACCATGAAGCGGTTGGCTATCGTGGTGCCATATTTGCCGTCATTGCTGCTCTTGTCCCAGCTTTCCGACACGATCTCGCCATTGACGGTCGATGTCTTTTCATAGCTGGTCGCGGTTTCGCGGTTGGAATTGACGTTGAACGCCGCGCCCATGCCCGCGAGCGCGCCCATCGCCGCCATGTCGGTGATCTCCACCTGGAAACTCTTGTCGCCTGACGTGTAGCGCCCGGAGGCGTGCGAGCCGCCCGCGCCGATACCGGAGCTTTCCACTTCGGTGCGGCTGTATCCGCCGATGCTGGCGGGAAGAAGCGCCTGCAGCGTTGCGGGCGGCACCGCGGCGGCCTTGCCCGGCGTCACGCCATCCTTGGTCGCGCCTTCCATCTGCTTGGCGGCCGCCTCCATTTTCTTGGACGCCGCTTCCAGCTTGGCCAGATCCACCGATCCCATGCCGGGAACAGTCACAGTGCCGCTCGTGCCGCTGCTGCTTGCCGCATAGGGCGATGGCCCCATCATCAGGAAGAAAGGCACCAGCAACAGGCTGAAGAGGAAGCCGACGACCGCGCCGACCGCGACGATCACGACCGTATAGACGCCGGCCTTGTCGGCGGGCACCTTCATGAGAAAGGGCAGGCCAGTGTAGAGAAGATACAGGCTGTAGAGGCCGAGGATCGACAGGAAGGACAGCGCCGGAATGAGACCGAATATGCCCGCCAGCCATCCGGCCGTGGCCGAATAGACCGCGATCTTCAGCGCCTTCACCCGGTCGCGCTGGCCGCCGAAACGGGGGGCGAGATAGTCGACGAGCAGCGCCAGCAGAAAAATGCCGATCAAAGACGCGATATATTGAAAAACCGCGCCGCTCAGTGACGACAGTAGCGATGGCCGGAAAGAAAAGCCCAAACCGCCATAGCCGAACAGTTGCCCGCCGATCAGCCCGGCGATGGGACCGATCGCCGCGAGAATCATCGCATAGCCGGTGTAGAGGCCCTGCGTGGTCGCCGGTTCGGCATCGATAACGGGCCAGGTTTCGCGTGGTTTCAACAGGATGGCCTTGGCGCGATCGACCAAGGCGTTACGTGGAGCAATCGGATCTCCGGGCGTCATAGCGTTTCTCCCTGTTCGCTGATGCGTAGGAACCATGTTTGCGAATGATCCGCAAGCCATGGTCGCACGGCTTTTCGTCGCGAAGGGACTTTCGCGAATCGGGCGGAGGGGTCACACAGGGTTATGCCGCACGCCAGCTTCGTCCCCCTTCGCGTCTTTTCCTCCTATACGATGCTCGATGGCGCAATGGAGCCTAAGGCGATCGCCAAGCAGGCCAAGGCTTTGGGCTTCCCGGCGGTGGCGCTGACCGATCGCAACGGGCTGTATGCGGCCATGCCCTTTTCCGACGCATGCAAGGGAGAGGGGGTGCAGCCGATCATCGGCGCGATGGTCGGTGTGGCCCGGCCGGGACGTCCCGCCAATGCCGCGCCGGTGCACGACTGGCTGGCACTCTATGCCCAGGACGAAACAGGCTATCATAATCTGTGTCAGTTGGTGTCGATGGCGCATCTCGACCGGCCGGTCGAGGAACTGGCGCATGTGACGCTGGAGCAGTTCGAGGGCCGCACCGACGGCCTGATCGCGTTGACCGCCGGGCGCGAAGGGGCGCTGGCACAACTGTTCGCCGAAGACCAGCCGAACGCCGCGCACGACTATGCGACCCGGCTGGAAGCGCTCTTTCCCGGCCGGCTGTATATCGAGATCGTACGCCGCCTCGATCCGGTCGAGGGCAAGGCGGAAGACGCGCTGCTCGACCTGGCCTATGCGCGCGACCTGCCCCTCGTGGCGACCAACCCGACCTGCTTTGCCGAGCCGCATTTCCATCCCGCGCATGATGTGATGCTGTGCATCGCCGACAGCGCCTATGTCGACAGCGACGACCGGCGCAAAAGCTCGCCCGACGCGTGGATGAAGCCTGCCGCCGAGATGAAGCGGCTGTTCGACGATTTGCCGGAGGCGCTGGCCAATACGCTGGTCGTCGCCCAGCGCTGCGCGGTGATGGCGCCCAAGCGCAAGCCGATCCTGCCGAGCCTGGCGGGCGACCTGGAGGGCGAGGCGCGGCAGTTGCGCGCGGATGCGGCGGCGGGGCTGGACGCACGGCTCGCGAAGCTGGGCGTCACCGGCGACGCTGCGCGCCAGCCCTATCTGGACCGGTTGGCCTTCGAGACCGACATCATCTGCCAGATGGGCTTTCCCGGATATTTCCTGATCGTCGCCGATTTCATCAAATGGGCGAAGGAGCAGGGGATACCGGTGGGACCGGGGCGCGGGTCTGGCGCGGGGTCCGTTGTCGCCTGGGCGCTGACGATCACCGACCTCGATCCGCTGCAATTGGGCCTGCTGTTCGAGCGTTTCCTCAATCCCGAGCGCGTGTCGATGCCCGACTTCGACATTGACTTTTGCGAAACGCGGCGCGGCGAGGTAATCCGCTATGTCCAGCAGAAATATGGGACGGACCATGTCGCGCAGATCATCACCTTCGGTAAGCTGAAGGCGCGCGCGGTGCTCAAGGACACCGGCCGCGTGTTGCAGATGAGCTATGGCCAGGTCGACCGGCTGGCCAAGCTGATCCCCAACCATCCGACCGATCCCTGGACGCTCGATCGCGCGATGAACGGGGTGGCCGAGTTCGCGGCCGAATATAAGGCCGACGCGCAGGTGCGGCGGCTGATCGACCTGGCGCTCAAGCTGGAGGGGCTGCCGCGTCATAGTTCGACCCATGCGGCGGGCGTGGTGATCGGCGACCGGCCGCTGGCGCAACTGGTGCCGCTCTACCGCGATCCGCGGTCCGACATGCCGGTCACGCAGTTCGACATGAAATATGTCGAGGTGGCGGGGCTGGTGAAGTTCGACTTTCTCGGCCTCAAGACGCTGTCGGTGTTGCAGCGCGCGATCGCGCTGCTGGCGAAGCGCGGCATGTTCGTCGATCTGGAGACGCTCGCGTGGGACGATGCGGCGGTGTATGAATTGCTCCAGCGCGGCGACACGGTCGGCGTGTTCCAGCTTGAATCGGAAGGGATGCGCAAGACGCTCGCCGCCGTGAAGCCGACCAATTTCGGCGACATCATCGCGCTGGTCTCGCTCTACCGTCCCGGCCCGATGGACAATATTCCGATGTTCGGGCGTCGCAAGAACGGGCAGGAAGAGATTGAATATCCGCACATATTGCTGAAGCCGATCCTCGAGGAAACTTACGGCATCTTCGTCTATCAGGAACAGGTGATGCAGGCCGCGCAGATATTGGCGGGCTATAGTCTGGGCGACGCCGACCTGCTGCGCCGCGCGATGGGCAAGAAGATCAAGGCCGAGATGGACGCCCAGCGCGAGCGGTTCGTCACCGGTTGCGCCGAGAACAGCCAGATCGGCAAGGCGAAGGCGAACGAGCTGTTCGACTTGATCGACAAGTTTGCGGGCTATGGCTTCAACAAGTCCCACGCCGCCGCCTATGCGCTGCTTGCCTATCATACGGCATGGCTGAAGGCGCATCATCCGGCGGAGTTCTTCGCCGCGTCGATGGCCTATGACATTCACCTGACCGACAAGCTGACCGTCTTCGTCGACGATATGCGCCGATCGGGTGTGGCTTGCCTGCCCCCCGACATCAATGCGAGCGAGGCCGATTTCTCGGTCGAGGCGATGGCGGTCGATGGCGAAGAGCGGCATGCGGTGCGCTATGCGCTGGGCGGGCTGAAAGGTGTGGGCGAGAAGGCGATGGAGACGCTGGTCGCCGAGCGGCTGGCCAACGGGCCGTTCAAGGATCTGGACGATTTTGCCGAGCGGATCGAGCCGCGTGTGCTCAACCGGCGGCAGCTCGAAAGCCTGGCCGCTGCGGGCGGGTTCGACGCGATCCATACCGACCGCGCGGGCGTTTACGCCGCCGCCGAAGCCATTCTGGCGGTGGCGGCGAGCGCGGCCGATGCCCGGACGAGCGGGCAGGGCGGGCTGTTCGGCGATGTCGAAATCGCCCATGCGCATGTGCGCATCCCCCCCCATGAGACCTGGTCGTCGTCCGACCGGATGGCGAATGAAAAGGAAGCGTTCGGCTTTTACTTTTCGGCCCATCCCGTCGATCGGTACCGGCACATCGCCGAGGCGAAGGGCGCGCGCAGTTTCGGCGCGATCATCGCCAATCCGCCGCCCAGCGGCGAGGGCGGGCGGTCCAATGCGATCATGGCGGCGCTCGTCGAGGAGGTGCGCTGGCGCGACACGCGGCGGGGCGGGCGCTATGTCGCCGCCACCTTCTCCGACAGCAGCGGCCAGTTCCAGGCGAGCTGTTTCGACGATGACGGGTGCAAGGCGATCGACGCGCTGGCCAGGGATGGCGGCTGCGGCCTGTTGATGGTCGAACTTGAGCGTCAGCCTGGCGAGGACACGCCGCGCGTCACCATCCGCTCGATCCAGCCGTTCAGCCAGATCGCCAATATTTCGCGCATGGAAATGGACATCGCCGTCGCGCATGAACGCGCGATTGCGCCGCTGGCGGCCCTGCTTGGCCGGACGCGGGGCGGGCGGTGCGAGATTTATCTGCGTGTGCCGGTCGGCGGGGGCGGGATGGCGCGAATTTTCGTGGGCGACGACTTCACGCTCGATTCCGAAATGCTGGAAACGCTCGAACGGATCGACGGCGTGCGGATCGCCCGGAGGGAGGTCATGTCACCCAAGGATGACGGCTATCGCGCGAAAACGCGACGGTCGCAAATGCACCTGGTCGGGGCGCGCGCGGCGGGCTGATCCTCAGAATAGCCGGAACTGGTCCCCCTCCGGCGCTCTGAACATATCCGTGCGCAAGCTAAGGCGCGCGCCGCCAAGGCCGAAGCGCTGTCTTGCCTTGTCGAAGCGGGTGCGCAGCAGGTCCGCCCATATGCCTTGGCCGCGCATCCGGCTGCCGAAATCGGGATCATTGTCGCGTCCGCCGCGCAGGTCGCGGATGATCGCCATCACCTTGGCCGCGCGATCGGGATAATGGGTGTCCAGCCAGGCTCTGAACAAGGGCGCGACCTCGTGCGGCAGGCGCACCGGGATGAAGAAGGCGTCGCGCGCGCCGGCGTCGGCCACACGTTCCAATATCGCTTCGATCTCATGATCGGTGATGGCGGGAACAACCGGGGAGACGGACGCATAGACGGGGATGCCGGCTTCGTTGAGCTTGCGGATGGCGGCGATGCGGCGTTCGGGATGCGGCGCACGCGGTTCCAGCGTGCGCGCGACTTTCGGGTCGAGGCTGGTGACGGAGAGCATGACGCCGACCAGCGTATCGCGCGCCATCGCGGCCAGCAGGTCGATATCGCGCAAGATACGATCGGACTTGGTGGTGATATAGAGCGGATGGCGCGTTTCGGCCAGGATCTCGATGCAGGCGCGTGTGATGCGCCAATCGCGCTCGATCGGCTGATAGGGATCGGTGTTGGTGCCCATCGCGATCGGCGTGACCTTGTGGCCCGGCTTCATCAACTCGGCGCGGAGCAGGGTGGGGGCGTCGGGCTTGGCGAACAGCTTCGTCTCGAAATCGATGCCGGGCGACAGGTCGTGATAGGCATGGGTCGGCCGCGCGAAGCAATAGATGCAGCCATGCTCGCAGCCGCGATAGGCGTTGATCGAATGGGCGAAGCCGATGTCGGGCGAGCTGTTGCGGGTGATGATCGTGCGGGGACGCTCGACGGTGACGGTGGTGCGCAGCTTGGGCGGTTCGCCGTCGATCAGCAGCGCGGCGTCCAGCCAGTCGCCATCGGCCTGCCGCTGTGGCAGGTTGAAGCGTCTGCTTGCGTCGTTCAGTGTCGCGCCTCGTCCGCTGATCTTGCTCATGGGGTTGACTAGAACATAAAGTGAACATAAGCTCAAGCGGCTTCGTCAGGGAGATTTGATCATGGCCGTCCTCAATTATGTCGAATTGCCGGTGAGCGCCGCCGGAGCGGCGCGCGATTTCTATGGCGCGGCTTTTGGCTGGACCTTTACTGATTATGGGCCGGATTATGCGGCGCATGAGGGCGGGCCGACGCAACTTGGGCTGAACGGCACGGCGGACGAGCGGCCAGCGCATATTCTGCCGGTGATAGAAGTCGCGGATATTGACGCGGCGCGGGCGGCGGTGATGGCGGCGGGCGGCGCGATCAGCCGCGACATTTTCGCCTATCCCGGTGGACGGCGCTTTCACTTTACCGATCCGGACGGGCTTGAACTCGGCGTCTATGTGAAACAAGAATAGGCGATGCAGATCGCCATCCTGACCCTGAACGGTTTCAACGAAATCGATTCCTTCCTGCCGTTGGCTATCCTGAACCGGATGCGGGCGAAGGGGTGGCAGGCGTTCATCACCTCGCCGGAACGGGAGGTGACGTCGATGGGCGGTGTGTCAGTACATCGGCAAAAGCCGATGAGCTTTCTGGCAAAGGCCGACGCCGTGCTGATCGGCAGCGGCATCCATACGCGCGATTATGCGACAGATGGGGATTTTCTGGCGAAGGTGAAACTTGATCCGACCCGGCAACTGATCGGCGCACAATGTTCAGGAACGCTGTTGCTGGCAAAGTTGGGCTTGATCGGCTCATTGCCTGCCTGCACCGACCTTACGACCAAGCCATGGGTGGTGGAGGCGGGCGTTGATGTGATCGACGCGCCGTTCGTGGCGCATGAGAATGTCGCGACGGCGGGCGGATGCCTTGCCTCTCATTATATGGCGGCGTGGATGATCTGGCGCGGGGCATCGCGCGCTGATGCCGAGGAAGCGCTGTCCTATGTCGCGCCGGTGGGGGAGAAAGCGCATTATGTCGCGCGGGCCATGGCGGCGGTGGCGCCGTTCGTGGATGAAGGGCTGCGCGCGGCTTAGGCCTTGTTCTGTTTTGCTCGAATCATTCCCCCTCCCGTTCGGTTCGAGCGGGGTAGTTTGAGTTTGATGACATTAGGGTGGTGCGGTTCGTTATCTGCCTTCACGGGGCAGATTCTGAATAGCAATTGGGTTCGCCGATACGGCCGGGATAAACTTACCCCTAACGCTCATTCAACCGCGGCATCAGCTCCACGAAATTGCAGGGGCGAAAGCGGTTGTCGAGTTGGGTGACGAGGATATCGTCCCAGCCATCCTTCACCGCGCCGGTCGATCCGGGCAGCGCGAAAATATAGGTGCCGCGCGCGACGCAGGCGGTGGCGCGGGACTGGATGGTCGAGGTGCCGATCTTGGCATAGCTGAGCCAGCGGAACAGTTCGCCGAAGCCGGGAATTTCCTTGTCCTGCACCTGGGCGAGCGCTTCGGGGGTCACGTCGCGACCGGTGACACCCGTGCCGCCGGTGGTGATGATGCAGTCGACCTGCGGATCCTCGATCCAGTCCTGCAGGCGGGCGACGATCGCGGCACGGTCGTCCCGTTCGATCGTGCGATCGGCCAGGATATGCCCCGCCGCCGCGATCCGGTCGACCAGCGTGTCGCCGGATCGATCCTCTGTCATTCCGCGCGTGTCGGAAACGGTCAAGACGGCAATGCGGACCGGCGTGAAGGCGATGCTCTCGTCGATCGGCATCGGCTCAATTGAGACCGATGGGCGTGTCGTTGGCGGAGAGCCGGACGAGGCTGGTCCCCTTCACGCCCGGAAATTTCGGCCACAGCCCCTGCGCCATGCCGGTCAGGCAGTTGGCCGCGCCATTCGCCTGGATCTGATACATCCAGTAATTGCGCATGACGATGTTCACATAGGCGCGGGTTTCATAATAGGGCAGCGATTCGATGAACAGCAGCGGATCGCCGCCATCCTTGACCTGGGTCTTCCAGCGCTCGACCGGGGTCGGCCCGGCATTGTAGGCGGCCATCACCTTGGGCAGCAGCCCGCCGGTGGCGCTCATGTCGCGGAGCTGCTCCAGATAGCGCTGGCCATATTCCATGTTGGTGCCCGGCGTGTGCAACTGGGCGATCGAGACGAGGCTGCCGGCGACATCGCCCGCCGTGCCGGCACGCACCTGCATCAGGCCGTGCGCGCCCGCGCTGCTGACGGCATCGGCACGGAAACCCGATTCCTGAAGTGTGTGCGCGAAGACCAGCGACGGATCGACGCGCCAGCCGCCGTCAGGCGTCCATTTGGGGGCGGGGAAGCGCGCGAAGCTGGCGGGCTGCTTGCCCGCCGGGCCGTTATGCGCGAGCCAGAGCTGGGTCGTGGGCAGGCTGAGATTGCCCGCCAGCCTTAGCAGCGCGTCATATTGCGCGGTGCCGCCCAGCTTTGCCTGATGCCGCAACGCTTCGTCGGCCAGACCATCCTCGCCGATCGCGGCGAAGACCATCGCGGCGGTGACGTTGGGGTTATCGCCCAGCACGGCGCGGTCGGCGCTCGACAGGGCCGCCCCTTCCGCGCGCGTTCCAAGCGGCATGCCCAGCGTCTCGCGCGCGAGCAGGCCGTAAAAGGTTTCTTCCGATCGCGCGGCGGTCTTGAGCAGGCCCTCGACCTTCTGTGGTTCGCCGCAGTTCATATAGGCGCGCGACGCCCAGTAGGCCCCGGCGGCGCGCATATCCTCATTGCCCGCCAGCGCCGCGACATTGGCGAAGGCCGGCGCGGCGGCGCGGCAGTCATTCTGACGCCATGACGCCAGGCCGACGGTCCAGAAGGCCTGAACCCGCCAGTCGCCGCTCGCATTGCCCGCGATGGCGGCGCTGGCCAGGCGGCGCGCGTTGGCGTCGTCATTTTCGATATAATAGGACCAGGCGATCCGCTGCTGCCATTCGGTCCGGCCCTCGGGCGTCAGCGTCGGATCGACCGTCATCAGTTCGGCTTCGGCGGCGGCGGGATTGTCCGCCTTGA
Source organism: uncultured Sphingobium sp. (assembly GCA_964250175.1). Taxonomy (GTDB): domain Bacteria; phylum Pseudomonadota; class Alphaproteobacteria; order Sphingomonadales; family Sphingomonadaceae; genus Sphingobium. The sequence continues at coordinate 10,497 of CAXUEQ010000069.1, forward strand.
TGAGCGGCAGCACTTTGGTGCCGAGCATCTGCGCGACCGGATCGGTCTTGACCGAGGCGATATATTCGCGGCGCGGCGCGGCGCCCAGCCACACCAGTTTCTGGACCTGCGGCAGGTCGGGCAGCATGGTCGCGCCGCGTTTTTGCGCGAGGCGGCTGAGCTGGTCGGCCTGCGGCAGCCAGTTGGCCTTGTTCACCAGATCGAGCAGATCGAACAGGGCGACCTTGGGCGATCCCTTGGCGAGGTACAGTTCGGCGAGCGCGAAGCTGCGCAGCGCATCCTTGCCGTCCAGCGTCGCGATCTGCGCCCTGGCCATATCCCATTGCTGCGATTTTATGGCAGCGAAGATCGCCTTGTAACGGGCATTGCCGGTGAGCGCAGGAAGGACCGCCGGCGTGACGGGCGAAGGGGCAGGGCTTATATCGTCGCGCACCTGTAGGGTCGGGACGATCAGAGAGTCACCGGGTTCCGGCGCGGCCAGAGCGGCGGCAGGGACAATGGCGATGGCAGCGAAGGCAAGCAGGGAGGATCGGATCACGTGTGGTTGCCTTCAATCAGATTTTGCAGCGCGCGCCAGCTTTCCGCCTTGGCCGCCGGTTGCCGCAACAGCAGCCGGGGGTGGAATGTGGCGACAGCATCCACAATGCCGCCTTCATGGTTAAGAGCATGTAAACTCTTTGCCGAGCGAACCGGATTAGCCATGTCGTTCGCCGACAACAAGGCACGGTTCGTCTTGTCGCCCAGCAACAACAGCCGCTTCGGTTGCACCAGTGCGATCTGACGCCGCATCCGGAAGGCCAGTTGCGCACTGTCCGCCGGAGAGAACAGACCACCCGCCGGACGCGCTGTCGCCAATGTGCAGAGATAGAGATCGGCGCGCGACAGGCCGATCGCGCGCATCATCGCGTCGAACAGGTGCCCGGCATCGCCCGAAAAAAGCTGCCCGGCGTCGCCGTCTTCGGGATCGGGCATGTCGGCGATCACCATCAGCGCCGCGCCCGGCGTTCCGTTGGGGATCAGCCTTGGACCGGGCCAGCCCGCTTCGGGCAGGTCGGTTCCGTTTTGCAG
>CAXUEQ010000069.1:11574-14442 GCA_964250175.1 uncultured Sphingobium sp.
CAGCCAGTCGTGGAAGGCGGCGAGCGTGTCGGGCATCGCCTGTTCGATCGGTATCGGCGGCACGAGGTCAGCCCCTGTCCCGGCGGGAGCCGTCCGCGCCGACGGCACCGGACGCAGCCAGTTCACCGGTGCGTCCTGCACGGCGCACTCCACGCCCGCCAGCGCCCACCAGCCGAGCAGGGCGTCGGCCGCCGCATCCATTTCCATTACCACCCGCATCTCTCCCCTAAGGGTCAGAGGTTGACGAGGTGGTCAAGAATGGCCATCGCCCAATATGTCAAACCGGTGGGTAGATGCGGCAATCGGAACGTCCGTGCAAGGAACCCGACGGCCCGAGGAGGAATATATGAGCGAACGGGAATCGATGCCCTATGACGTGGTCATCGTGGGCGGTGGCCCGGCCGGACTGTCCGCGGCGATCCGTCTGAAGCAACTGGCCCATGACGCCGGCAGCGAACTGGGCGTCTGCGTTCTGGAAAAAGGGTCCGAGATCGGCGCGCATATCCTTTCTGGCGCGGTGGTCGATCCCAGGGCGCTTGACGAGTTGATCCCCGACTGGCGCACGCTGGGCTGCGCGCTCGCCGATGTGCCGGTCACCGACAACCAGCATTGGGTTCTGAGCGCGCGTGGCAAGATGTCGATCCCGCATTTGGCCACGCCCGGCTGGATGCATAACAAAGGCACCTATACCGGATCGCTGGGCAATCTGTGCCGCTGGTTGGCGGAACAGGCGGAAGGGCTGGGCGTCGAGATCTTCCCTGGTTTCGCCGCTGCCGAAATTCTCTATAACGAAGATGGCTCGGTTAAGGGCGTCGCGACCGGCGACATGGGCATCGCCCGCGATGGGCAGAAGAAGGGCGACTATCAGCCGGGCCTTGAGCTGCACGCCAAATATACCTTCTTCGCGGAAGGCGCGCGGGGGCATCTGACCAAAATATTGAAGCGCCAGTTCGCGCTCGACGCCGACAGCGAGCCGCAGGTCTATGGGCTGGGCATGAAGGAATTGTGGGACATCGATCCCGCAAAGCATAAGCCGGGGCTGGTCATCCATACGCAGGGCTGGCCGCTGACCGACGCCTATGGCGGCGGCTTCCTCTATCATCAGGCGAACGGCCAGGTCGCCCTGGGCTTCGTGGTCGGCCTTGGCTATCGCAACCCGCATCTTTATCCGTTCGAAGAATTTCAGCGCTGGAAGCAGCATCCGAAAATCCGCGATTTTCTAGAGGGCGGACGCCGGGTGTCCTATGGCGCGCGCGCGATCAACGAGGGTGGCTGGCAGGCGATTCCGAAGCTGGTCTTCCCCGGTGGCGCGCTGATCGGCTGCTCGGCCGGGTTCGTCAACGTGCCGCGGATCAAGGGTAGCCACACGGCGATGAAGTCCGGCATGCTGGCCGCCGAAGCGGCGTTCGAGGCGATCCAGAACGAGCGGTCGCGCGATGTGCTCAACGATTATGAGGACCGGCTGCGGTCGAGCTGGATCGCGAAGGAATTGCAACTCGTCAAGAATGCCGAACCTTTGCTGTCGAAATTCGGCAACACGATCGGCACGGTGCTCGCAGGCATCGATATGTGGATGCGGACGCTGAAGATCGGCCTGCCCCTTACGATGAAGCACAAGCCGGACAATGAGAAAATCTGGCGCAAGGATGCCTGTGCGGAGATCCATTATCCCAGGCCAGACGGCAAGATCAGCTTCGATCGCCTGTCTTCGGTATTCCTGTCGAATACCAATCATGAGGAGGACCAGCCGGTCCATCTGCAACTGAAGGACCCGTCAATCCCGATCCGCTATAATCTGCCGCTCTATGACGAACCCGCGCAGCGTTACTGCCCGGCGGGTGTCTATGAAGTGGTAGGCGTTGAAGAGGGCGACCCCAGGTTCCAGATCAACGCGCAGAATTGCGTCCACTGCAAGACCTGCGATATCAAGGACCCGACCCAGAATATCAACTGGGTCGTCCCTGAAGGCGGCGGAGGGCCGAACTATCCCAACATGTAGGGCGTTTGTGGCCGTGATGCTGATGACGGTTGTGTGCGCCGCGCCCATGGCGGCGCGCGCCGATATCGATACGCCGCTGCTCAACGCCTATGCCAAGGCACGGCTCGCCGACCAGGACGGGGCGTTGGCCATAGCGATCAGCAACTATCGCCAGGCGATGGCGGCCGACCCGAACAATGCCTTGGTAGCGATCCGCTCCTATCGTCAGGCGGTGGAAAGCGGCGACATGGCGCTGGCGCTGCGGTCCGCCCATGTTCTGGACAGCGCCGGGGTGCTGCCGCATGACGGCGCCTTGCTGCTGGCGATCGAGGCGCTGGGGCGCAAGGATTGGGCGGGCGCGCGCCTGATCGCCGGCCGGCTGGAGGCCGAACAGAATTTCGCCTTCCTCGCGCCGATCCTCACCAGTTGGGTCTCGCTCGGCGAGCGCCGTTATGCGCCGCCGATGATCGATGCCAGCAGCCGGTTCGGCACATTGGCACGGCGTTATGTCGACGAACATATCGCGCTGCAGCTTCTCGCACTGGGCAAGGCCGACGCGGCTATGCCCGAAGTGCGGCAGGCGCTGTCCGTCGGCATGAAAGCGCGCAACGGGATGCGGCTCTATTTCGCGGCGCGGCTGGCGGCGTTTGGGCGCAAGCAATGGGCGCTGGAGGTGATCCCGGCCGACATTCCCGCTTTCCTTCGCGCCCGTGCAGATGTGGCGGCGGGAACGCGATCGGCCTTTGCCCCGGCCCCGACCCCGCAACAGGGTTTCGCGCGCCTGCTCGCGCGGCTGTCGGACGATATTGCGGGGGAAGGCACGCGCATGCTGTCCCTCACGCTGGCGCGCCTGGCCAGTTTCGGCGATCCGGGCAGCGCGGAATTCCGCC
>CAXUEQ010000070.1:0-14222 GCA_964250175.1 uncultured Sphingobium sp.
GGATCGCTATGACGCGCTCAAGAAATTCGCCCGCGACCTGACCGAAGCGGCGAAGGCGGGCAAGCTCGACCCGGTCATCGGCCGCGACGAGGAAATCCGCCGCACCATCCAGATCCTGGCCCGCCGCACCAAGAATAATCCGGTGCTGATCGGCGAACCCGGCGTCGGCAAGACCGCGATCGCGGAGGGACTCGCGCTGCGCATCGCCAATGGTGACGTGCCTGACACGCTGAAGGACCGCGCGCTGATGTCGCTCGATATGGGGTCGCTGATCGCCGGCGCCAAATATCGCGGCGAGTTCGAGGAACGGCTGAAAGGCGTTCTGGACGAGGTGAAAGCCGCCGAGGGCCATATCATCCTGTTCATCGACGAGATGCACACGCTGATCGGCGCGGGCAAGTCCGAAGGCGCGATGGACGCCGGCAATCTGCTCAAGCCCGCCCTCGCGCGCGGCGAGTTGCACTGCATCGGCGCGACCACGCTCGACGAATATCGCAAATATGTCGAAAAAGACCCCGCCCTCCAGCGGCGCTTCCAGCCGGTGATGGTCGGGGAACCGACTGTCGAGGATACGATCAGCATCCTGCGTGGCCTGAAGGAGAAATATGAGCTGCACCATGGCGTGCGGATCACCGACAGCGCGCTGGTATCCGCCGCGACACTCAGCAACCGCTATATCACCGACCGTTTCCTGCCCGACAAGGCGATCGACCTGATGGACGAGGCCGCATCGCGGCTGCGCATGGAGGTGGAGAGCAAGCCGGAGGAGATCGAAAATCTCGACCGCCGGATCATCCAGTTGAAGATCGAGCGCGAGGCGCTGAAGAAGGAATCCGATCGCGCCAGTGCCGACCGGCTGGGGGCGCTGGAGGCCGAACTCGCCAATCTGGAGCAGCAGGCGAGCGAACTGACCACACGCTGGCAGGCGGAGAAGGACAGGATCGCCGGCGAGGCGAAGATCAAGGAACAGTTGGACGCGGCCCGGCTGGAGCTGGAGCAGGCGCAGCGCGCGGGTGATCTGGCCAAGATGAGCGAGCTGTCCTACGGCACGATCCCGCAGTTGGAAAAACGTCTGGCCGAGGCGGAAGGCGCATCGGAAGGCGCGATGCTGCGCGAGGAAGTGACCGCCGAAGACATTGCCGGCGTCGTCGCGCGCTGGACCGGGATTCCGGTCGAACGGATGCTGGAGGGCGAGCGCGCCAAGCTGCTGGCGATGGAGGAAGAGATCGGCAAGCGCGTGATCGGGCAGGCCGACGCCGTGCGCGCCGTCTCCACCGCCGTGCGCCGTGCGCGCGCGGGGTTGCAGGACCCCAACCGGCCGCTCGGTTCCTTTCTGTTCCTTGGCCCGACCGGCGTCGGCAAGACCGAATTGACCAAGGCGCTCGCCGAATTCCTGTTCGACGACAGCGCCGCGATGGTCCGCATCGACATGAGCGAGTTTATGGAGAAACACAGCGTCGCACGGCTGATCGGCGCGCCGCCGGGCTATGTCGGATACGAGGAAGGCGGCGTGCTGACCGAAGCCGTCCGCCGCCGCCCCTATCAGGTGATCCTGTTCGACGAGGTGGAGAAGGCGCATGGCGACGTGTTCAACATCCTGCTGCAGGTGCTGGACGACGGCCGTCTGACCGACGGGCATGGCCGCACGGTCGATTTCACCAACACGATCATCGTGCTGACATCGAACTTGGGCAGCCAATATCTGAGCAGCATGGCCGACGACCAGAAGACGGCGGACGTGGAGCCGCAGGTGATGGAAATCGTGCGGAGCCATTTCCGCCCCGAATTCCTGAACCGGCTGGACGAGATCATCCTGTTCCACCGCCTGTCCGCCGCCGACATGGCGCCGATCGTCGAGATTCAGGTCGGGCGTGTCGGGACGCTGCTGAACGATCGGAAGGTGACGCTGGACCTGACCGATGGCGCGAAGGCATGGCTGGGCCGGGTCGGTTACGACCCGGTCTATGGCGCACGCCCCCTGAAGCGCGCGGTGCAACGCTATCTGCAAGACCCGCTGGCCGACCTGATCCTGCGCGGTGACGTGCCGGATGGATCGAGCGTGCAGGTGGACGAGGGCGATGGGAAGCTGGCGTTGAGGGTGGAGTGAGGCCTAAGGAAGAAAAATTATCTGGCCGTTTGCTCCCATACATCAAAAGGCTGCTCTCTAATCCATCGGGTAGCAAGCCATTTTACCCCAGCACGAACCGGCAAACCAGCATGTTGAGACGCTGGATCGAGCGCGCCGTCATCCTGAGTATTACGGAAGAGTATCGCATCCCCTGCCCGCGCTTTGACGTGCAGATCATTATGTTTGAAATAGGTTTCTCCACCCGCAAAGCCATCGTTGAGATACAGAAGTACCGTGTGTGTGCGTTGATTGGTAGTGCTTGGTAGGGCATCGAAATGCGGTCGATATTGTTGACCGGCACTATAGCGAAGCACTGACAGCGGCTCACCTTGCACCATTGCCGTATTGCTCAAGGCGGCAATGCGTCGATTGACTGCACCAATTACCAGATCCTCGCGTGTCGGACCGATGACAGCGGCGTCGGATGTCCGGATCGGGTGAACAATATTGCGCCCCGTGTTCGGATCGACCACCACTGACGGCGTCAGTAATGTGTGAACGACATTAGCAATATGAAGGCACTCCCCTGCGCTGAGGAAACCGCGTGCAATATGAACACGCGGGCTTGCACTTAACTGTTCCAACCTAGGCAAAAACTGTGGCATGCCGTCTGGTTTGAGCGCCATTTCACCAAGCAGCTTCAACTGGCCAACCGCGATATAATCGTTCTGCGCCGCGACCCCCAACAATGCGACAGCGCTTTGCCAATCAGCGGCACTTCCAGATCCATTTGCGGTGAGGGCGATTTCCATGAGAGCCGCGTCGGCATGACCAATCGCTACCGCACGGCGCAGGAGGACGCGTGCGCGCGCCAGATCGCGCACGGCAAATCTACCGAGTAGATACCATGTGGCGAGTTCGGCCAGCGCCGGTGCGTCGCCCCGATCACCTGCGGCATTCAACAGCGCAATCGCCTTTTGCAAATCCCCCGCAGACGCACACTGGTGCGCGATACGTATGGAATCGGGCGTCATAGAAGCTGTTCCAAATCGAAAGGGACCGGAACAATGTCCGGCCCCTCGATATCCTGTCAAGCGATTGCGTTAGAAGCTCGCCTTGAAGCCTGCATAGAGTTGCCGGCCACGGATGCTGTAAATCGGTCCGCCATTACCGCCGGACGCAACGCGCTCACCGGTCGCCGTCGAACCAAGCGGCGGGATTTTGTTGAACATGTTGTCGACGCCACCAAAGAAGCTGAAGCCTTTAGAAACGCCGGTCGGTCCAAGCGCCCATTCGAAACGAATGTCATGATAAAAAACCGAAGGATATTTTTGGATATCGGCATAGTCGGCATCCTGGGGCGGACGGCCCTGTAGCGAATTGAAATCTTCATAGGCATTTACCCACATCGACCCGATATAGTGAAGCTGATAGCCAATGGTGAACTGCCCTTTCGTCACGTCCGCGCTGAGTCGGAATTCGTCCACGGGATCACCCAGTTCGCCTTGAATGCGATTTTCGAAGTCGGGCAGCGCCGGATTCTGATAATTGCTGTTCTTGAGGCTGTGAGTATAGATCAGGCTTGCTGTCAGGCGCAGATCGTCAGCGATGGTCGCGCGATAATTGATCTGCGTATCGATACCGCGGCGAACCCGCTTTGCGAAGTTGAACGGGGCGCTGATCAGCGTGTTGCCCTGAATCTGACCCGGCGCTTCGTTGAAGGGACCGGTACCCGGTCCCTGGAAGCGTTGGAAAAGACTGCAGAACGGGTTGCTCAGGGTCGGCTGATCATAACAGCTGTTGGCAATTTGCTGCGCCGTCAACGAAACGATGACGCCGTTTACCGTGATGTCGTAATAATCAACGGCGATCGACAGGCCGGGGACAAAATGGGGTTGAATCACAGCGCCGATCGTCAAGGATTTCGACGTCTCCGCCTTCAGATCAGGGTTCACGCCGCTGAGAATGGGCAGCGAGTAGGAACCGAGGCTCGAAAGGTTCGGGAGAAGCGCACCAAGCGCCGCTTGGCAATTTGCTGCACGAAACTGCGTACCAGCACCGATATTGGTAGGTGTGCAAGGGTCGGTAAACGCAGGCGCGAAGTTCGGGATCAACTCGCCGAACGTCTCGGTCTGGTTCGGTGCGCGAACAGCGCGGCTATAATTAGCACGGAAACGAATGTCTTTGACAGGCGCCCAATCCACGCCAGCATTATAGGCCCATACGGTGCCGACCGCGCCCTGATATTTCGCAATCCGGCCAGCGCCGGATGCCGTTAGTTCATGAAAAAATGGCACATCTTTTAGGATTGGAAGCTGCAATTCGCCAAACGCTTCGCTAACCTTGAATGTCGGTGGATCGAAGCTGCCGAAGGCCACCGCTGTCGAGTTACCGGATGCTGCAAAATCATCTTGCGCGTAATGCGAGTCTTCCTCACGATGTTCAGCGCCCAAGGCGAAGCGAACGGGACCACCCCACAGATTGAAGAAGCTGCCGGTATTGCCCGAAACAAAAGCAGAAATGACTTTCTGCTCGGCCCAAGAATTATTCTGATAATTGCGCAGGAAATAAGCTGCCGATGCCGAATTATCGGCCGCGCCGAACGGATTATAGGGTATGCAGGCGGCGATGTCGGCAGCTAGGCGCGCCTGATTGAACGCATTGTTTGGACCAGCGACAGCCGCCGCAGGATCGAATTGCGCGCGGCATTGTATCTGGTTCGTCACCGGATTGCGGCCCGCGTCGATCGCCAGGTTGAAGCGCTGCTTGTCGATATAGCCGCTCGCGTTAGTCTTTTCCTCGGTCCGTCCGTAGTTGGCCGAAATTTCATATTTCCAGCCATCCCAGAACGAACCTTGGATGCCGAGCACTGCACGATAAGTCTGGCGCTTGAAGCGCTCGTCGCGGTTGCCGATATCGGACAGATTGCGAGCGATCGCAAAACGATAAGTGCCGGCAGCGATCGCAGCTCGCTCGGCCGCCGTAAGCGGACCTTGCGAATCGCGAACCGTATCGGTTGCGGCGGCACAGGAAGTGGTCAGGCTCGGATTACAGCCTGAAGCCAGCAAGGCATCGGCGATCGTCGCTCTTGCCGCTGCGTTCAGGAAAGGATTGTCGAGGCGAACGCGCTCGCGATAATCGAACTGGGCGAAAGTGCCTTGAATACCGGTGGGACCAGCATTCGTGCCTACCGTGTCGATCCGCGAATATTTGCCTTCGAAGAACAGATCCAACGCTTCGGAAAATTCATAATGCGCAAGCAGGTTGGCATTATAGCGCTTCTGGCTCGGAAGAACCGAAATGAGATCTTCTTCGCGACCGGTCTGGCCGTTGCCGCCGGTAATGCCACCGATGACCCCAGTGCTGTAACGAGTCCCCGTTTGCGGTACCAAAGTACCATCTGCCTGGAAGATATAGGTGCAGTTGTAAGGCACGCCTGGCGTGACGCCATTGCCGATGCCCGTTCCGCAACTCGGCGTGCCGGCTGCTTGTGTAATGGGCACAAGACCATAGCGATGGATGCTGGCCAATCGGATATCGCGGACAAAAATACGATCAGGAATGCCATCACTGCCGTTGACGAGACCGCCCGGATCGGCGTCATTCACGCCCAAGCCGTTAACCTGGCGTAAAAACGGGATGTCCGACGCGTAGACGCGATCCTGGTTAGAAAATTCGGCGGCCAAGGTTACGTTACCGCGACCTTCAGCGAAATTCTTGCCGACAATAGCGGAAAGATACTGGTTGCCACCATAATTGCCCGGCGTAGAAATACCGGCCTTGCCCTGCACTTCCAAGCCATCGAAATTCCGCCGCAGAACGAAGTTCACGACACCCGCGATGGCATCCGAACCATAAATGGCCGAATTGCCACCCGTTACGATGTCCACGCGTTCGATCAGGTTTGCCGGAATCGTATTAATATCGACCGACACACCGTTGTTGAGGATATCGGCAGCCACATGTCGACGACCGTTAACCAGAACCAGTGTGCGCTGCGTTCCCAGACCGCGTAGGTCAAGCAGGTTGAGACCTGCGATACCGACACCCAGGCCGGGATTCTGCTGAGAAAAGCTGCTGCGAAGTTGAGGAAAGTCATTCAACGTGTCACCGACGTTGGTCTGGCCCTGCTTGATGAATTCCTGCCCGGAAACAGATGCGATCGGAACAGTGGATTCCAGATCGGGCCGCGCGATGCGCGATCCGGTAATGATGATGGAGCTATCGCCTTCGTCGCTTGTGGTCGCTACGCTGGCATCCTGGGGAGGCGTCGCCTGCGCGAAAGCAGGTGTAGCAAGCACCCCTGCGCTCATCAAAGCGAATGCGGACACGGCTCCGCCCTGGCGCAAAAGCGCCATTTTCGATATTGTCTTCACTTATCCAGTCCCTTGCTCTGGAGTCCGGCCCTTAGGCCTGCCCTGTTAGTTGCCAGCGCGCGAGAGCCGAAAGATGCCCGACAGCAGAACTCTCACACGTGCTACCCTCAATTTGCGCGGCTGCTGAACGACTGTAAAGCGCCCTGCTGATTCAAGGTCTTCTTTTGATCGAAGTTGTAACAATTATGCAACAGGGCCTTGAACAAGCCTGCGGAAGGCTTTGCAACTTTATCGTCAACTATCGAGCAAAGCTGAAATATTCTGTCTTTTTTAGCGGCAAAAAACAATATTGATGCTGTGATATAAAAAACACCTACATAGACCGAAATATTTTGGGTTTGGTAGCAGATCGCCCCGCGTCCCTCTCAAACGTCTTCGCTATCCAGAACGGGCGCCCACCGCACACATGCCCGCATGTTTCAGCCCGGCAATCCCCGCCGCGCGCGATCCTTCATCTCCGCCTCGACCGAAAGCGACGCATTGGCATAGGCCTCCTGCCGCACCACGCTCCAGTAGCGCAGGTCTTCGAGCGGGATCCGCGCCCCGCTGATCGCGCACAGCACATGGTCGCCCGGCTGCAGCACACGGAAGCTGTAGGACAGATAATGGAGCCGGGCGATGCGATCGCGGCTGGACATCAGCATGAGACGTTCTCCCGCTGCGGCATCAGGAAAACAGGTCCTGCTGCCGGATTTCCCCCACATCGCCTTGCCGACGCGGCTTTGCAACCACCGGCGCGTCCCGCAGCGGCGAAGCGTTTTTCTCAGGCGCCGGGGCGGCATCACCGGTGATCGCGCCGGTCTCTCCGTCGTGAAACACCAACGTCACCGCCCCCGCCGCCCGCGCGTCTGCCGCGCTCGTCACGACCTGGCCGTCCGCCAGCACCAGCGCATAGCCCTTGTCGAGCAACCGTTTGGGATCGAGCGACTGCAACAGCCGGCCGACCCGGTCGAGCCGCTCCTGCGCCTGGCGCAAGGGCCGCGTCAGCAGCAGAGGGTTCAGCCGCGCACCCTCCAGCCGCTGCCGTTCACGCGCAACCCGCTGCCGCAGCAAAGCGGGCCGCAGCGCCCCGGTGGGCAAGCCCCCGGCCCAGCCGCTCGCCCAGATCGTCGGCGCGCTGGCGCTGCCCGGCGAGCAAGCCGTCGGGCGCGGGCAGCAGCCGAACCTGCATCTCCAGCCGTTCGCGCGCCTGCGCGGCGCCGCGCCGGACGGCGCGCGACGCCCGCACCCCCTGCTCGGTCAGCATCGCCAGCAATTCGGCGCGCACCGGCACCGCCATTTCGGCGGCGGCGGTCGGCGTCGGCGCGCGCATGTCGGCGGCGAAATCGCATAGCGTCGTGTCGGTCTCATGGCCGACGGCGGAGATGACCGGGATCGAACAGTCGGCCACCGCGCGCACCACCGCTTCCTCGTTGAAGGCCCACAGATCCTCGATCGAGCCACCGCCGCGCGCGACGATCACCAGATCGGGCCGCGGGATCGGGCCACCCGGCCTGATCGCGTTGAAACCCCGCACCGCCTGCGCCACCTGCCGCGCCGCATCCGCGCCCTGCACCAGCACCGGCCAGACCAGCACATGCGTGGGGCAGCGATCCTCCAACCGATGCACTATGTCGCGGATCACCGCGCCGGTCGGCGACGTCACCACGCCGATCACGCGCGGCAGGAACGGCAGCCGCTTCTTGCGCGCCGCATCGAACAGCCCCTCGGCCGCCAGCGCCTTGCGCAACCGGTCGAGCAACTGCATCAGCGCGCCCTCGCCCGCCAGTTCCATCGTCTCGATCACGATCTGATATTTGGAGCGGCCCGGATAAGTGGTGACCTTGCCGGTCGCGACCACCTCTATCCCGTCCTGGGGCATGAAGGGCAGCCGCGCCGCCCCGCCCTTCCACATCACCCCGTCGATGACCGCGCTGTCGTCCTTCAGGCATAGATAGACATGGCCCGACGCCGCGCGTTTATAGCCCGAAATCTCGCCGCGCAGCTTCACATGGCCGAAGCGATCCTCGACCGTGCGTTTCAGATTTTGCGACAATTCGCTCACCGACAGCGGGGGCGCGTTGTCGCCCACCACATCCTCGGCTAACAGGCGGCCCGAAGCATCGAAATCTGCGTAATCGTCCGGGGACATGAACCGATGAACATCCTTCTGCTGGGCGGCGGCGGCCGCGAACATGCGCTGGCGTGGAAGCTGGCGCAATCGCCGATCCTTACGACGCTCTACGCCGCGCCGGGCAATCCGGGCATAGCGCAGCATGCCGTGCTGGTCGACCTCGATGCGACCGATCATCGCACCGTCATGGACTTTTGCATCCGCCACTCGATCGGCCTGGTCGTCGTCGGTCCCGAAGCACCGCTGGTGGACGGTCTGGCCGACACGCTGCGCACGATGGGCGTGCCGGTGTTCGGTCCCAATCGCCTTGCCGCACAACTGGAAGGGTCGAAAGGCTTTACCAAGGATCTGTGCACACGCGCCAACATCCCTACCGCCGGCTACAGACGCGCCACGTCCAGGGACGCCGCGCGCGCCGCGCTCGCCGATTTCGGCCTGCCGGTGGTCATCAAGGCCGATGGGCTGGCGGCGGGCAAGGGCGTCATCATCGCGACGACCCGCACAGAGGCCGAGGACGCGCTCGATACCCTCTTCTCCGGCGCATTCGGCGCGGCGGGCGAGGAAGTGGTGATCGAGGAATTTATGGCGGGCGAGGAAGCCAGCTTTTTCGCCCTGACCGACGGGACGACGATCCTCCCCTTCGGCTCCGCGCAAGACCATAAACGCGTCGGCGCGGGCGACACCGGTCCCAATACCGGCGGCATGGGCGCCTATAGCCCCGCGCGGGTGCTGACGCCCGAACTGGAAGCGCGGGTGATGGCGGAGATCATCGCGCCGACCGTCGCGACGCTGGCGGCAGAGGGCAACCCCTATAGCGGAGTGCTGTTCGCCGGGCTGATGCTGACCGACCAGGGTCCGAAGCTGATCGAATATAATGCCCGCTTCGGCGACCCGGAATGCCAGGTGCTGATGATGCGGCTGGAGGATGATCTGGTCGAACTGCTGCTGAGCGTCGCCGAGGCACGGCTGGCCGATCATCCGCCCGTCACGCTGGCCGGTCGCTTCGCGCTGACCGTGGTGATGGCGGCGAAGGGCTATCCCGGCACACCCGAAAAGGGCGGCGCGATCGGCGGTCTGGATGCGGCGCAGGCGAACGGCGCAAAGATTTTCCACGCTGGCACGGCGCTGAAAGACAAGGAGCGGAACGGCGAGACGCTGATCGCCAATGGCGGCCGCGTGCTCAACGTCACCGCGACCGGCGCGACGGTAGGCGAAGCGCAGGCCGCCGCCTATGCTGCGGTCGACGCGATCGCCTTCCCCACCGGCTTCTGCCGCCGCGACATCGGCTGGCGCGAAGTGGCGCGGGAAAGCGACCAATAAGCTTCTCCATCCGCGCGCGTAGCTCTTCATTCCGCAACCCGTTAATCCCCGCCGCTCCCCGTCATTCCGCCCTTCCTCGTCATCCCGCCCTTCATCGTCATCCCCGCGAAGGCGGGGACCCATCTCACCCAATGAAGCGGACAAGACAGAAAGATGGATACACGCCTGCGCGGAAATGACGGATGCGCGAGACGGCGAGATATGGACACTTCCACCCCACCCGCTATCATCCCATCCATAAGACAGGAGCCTTCCCATGAGTGAATTTCTCGCCGCCTACGGCCTGTGGCTGCTGATCGCGCTTCTCGCCATCATCGTCATCGCCTTCCTGCTTTCGGGCCGCAAGAAGGACGTCATCACCCCGGCAGCCCCGCTCGCCGCGACGCGGCCCGATCCGGTCGTCGCCCCCGAACCCGAACTGCCGCCCTTGCCGCCGATAGCGGAACCCGATCCGCAACCGGTTGCGGTTGAGCCGGTCAGCCCGCCCATCGTCGGTGCGCCCATCGTCGCGGTCCCTGCATCGCAAACGCCTGCCCCGGCCGCCGCGCCCATTCCCATTTCTCCCGCAGGCACCAGCCTGCCCGACGCGCCGGAACCGGCCGACGACCTGCTGCTGCTGAAGGGCGTCGGTCCCAAACTCGCGACGCTGCTGATCGACCTTGGCGTCACCCGCTTCGCCCAGATCGCCGCCTGGACCGACACCGATCTCGCCGCCGTTGACGCGAAACTCGGCAATTTCAAGGGCCGCCCGGTCCGCGACCAATGGATCGATCAGGCAAAATATCTCGCCGTCGGCGACAAGACGGGGTTCGAGGCAAAATATGGCAAGTTGTGACCGCGTGAAAAACCGGGACGATCATCGCTGCGGAAACGGACCGGTTTGACACGCGCCACCCGATGTCAGGCGTAGGCCACCCAGCCGCGCCACGCCATGCCGACATAGAAGACCTCGCTGTTCGCGAACCCCGCTTCATCCAGAAGCTGCGCATTGCGCCATGCCGGCGCCATCGTAGGCATCGCAGCCACTGCCTGTCTCGCGCTGGCGACCGTGTCGGCATCGACGCCCGACCGGCGCGCATAGGCCGCGTATCGATCGAGTCTCAGCGCGACGTCGGGGGCGGTGCGATCGATGCACTGGTCGACCAGCAGGAATGGCGCACCCGGCTTCAGGCGGCGGCGCACCTCTTCGAGCAGGGCAAGTTTGCTGCCATCGTCCGGGACAAGTCCCAGGACCAAAATGCAGGTCGCGGCATCGAACGGTCCGGGCGGCGCATCGACGACTGTCCCCTCGATCAGGTGGATTCGGTCGCCCGCGATATCTCCCGCAACAGCCCGCGCCAGTTCCAGCATCGCCGCTGCCGGGTCCACCCCGACGAAGCGCCATGCCGGTGCGATGCCCGCGAAATATCCTATCTCAAGGCCGCCGCCCGCTCCGACAACCAGAATCGTGCCGTCATCCGGCACCCGTTCCTCCAGCAACACGGCGGACATTTGCAGCATACCGGCATGTCCTGGCGCAAAAGCCGGCGGCCCTTGTTCCCGATACCGCCTTACCCGTTCGGGATCGACAAAATTGGCTTTAATCTCGCGCATCACCTGTCCTGAAATCTTGTTATCGTTCATCCCGGTTACGCATCCGGGCCACTTCGGGATGGGAAGAGACTATTGATCCGCTCTGGCGAGCGAACATGACCTTCTGTCCTACATGCCTGTCTTGCGTTAGCTTGCGCACAGCTTTTTGAAAGGTCAGAACTCTCCGGATATAAAACGTAATAAAATTACCAAAATTTATAACTATATCGCCCTATGTGCGGGAAATATGCGAAGCTAAGCGTCATATATCCTATTTTTGCCCCACTAGCAGCTTGTCGATCTTGCGCCCATCCATGTCGACGATCTCGAAACGCCAGCCCTGATAGTCGAAATGCTCGCCCACCTGCGGCAGATGCTTGAGCACCCACAGGGCATGACCCGCGACCGTCGCATAGTCGCGATCCTCGGGCAGGTCGACGCCGATACGCTCGGCCAGCAGGTCGGCGGGCATCTGGCCCGACACCAGCAGCGAACCATCGTCGCGCTCGACCAGATCCGGTTCGTCATACAGGTCGCGGTCGGACGCGAACTCGCCCGCAATCGCCGACAGCAGGTCGGCGGGGGTCACGATCCCCTCGAAATGGCCATATTCGTCATGGACCATCACCATCGGCACCTCGGCCTGACGCAGCACTTCGAGCGCGTCCATCGCATCGACCTGATCGGGCACCACCGCGACCTTGCGCATCAGTTTCGACAGGTCGAGCGTCTCGCCCCGGAACAGCGCCGACATGATGTCGCGCGCCTGCACGATGCCGACGATGTCCTCGACCGACCCGCGCCCGACCGGCAGGCGCGTATGCGGAGTTTCGAGCAGCGCGGCGCGGATCGTCGCGCCATCGGCGTTCATGTCGATCCAGTCGACCTCCATCCGCTGGGTCATCACCTCGCGCACCGGCCGGTCGGCCAGCCGGACGACGCCGGAGATGATCGCGCGCTCGCTTTCCTCGATCACGCCCGACTTGCTCGCCTCGGCGACGATCAGATGCAGTTCCTCGGCGGTGACATGGCTTTTCGATTCGCGGTTCATGCGCAGCAGGCGAAAGATCAGCGCGCTGCTGCCGTCGAGCAGCCAGCCCAGCGGCTTGGTCATCCGCGCCAGCCACAGCATCGGCACCGCCATCACCGCCGCGATCGGCTCGGGCGCGCGCAGCGCGAACTGCTTGGGCACCAGTTCGCCGATGATGAGCGAGGCATAGGTGGTCAGGCCGATGACGAGCGCGAACCCCGCCGTCTCGGCATGGTCGGGCTTGAGGCCCAGCAGCGCCAGCCGCTGCGCCACCGGCTCGCCCAGGCTCGCGCCCGAATAGGCGCCCGCGATGATGCCGATCAGCGTGATGCCGATCTGCACGGTCGAGAGGAACTTGCCCGGATCGGCACCCAGCGCGATGGCGACGGTCGCGCCCTTGCGCCCCAGCTTCTCCATCGCCTGCAATCGCGGCTTGCGCGCCGACACGATCGCCAGTTCCGACATGGCGAACACGCCGTTCAGCGCCACCAGCGCGAGGATGATGAGCAGATCCACCCAGGGAAAGGGGGCGAGGGCGATGGAATGGGATAAGGGGTCGGCCATGGCGGTCGCTATCTCTATTGCCGTGAAAGAGTCGCTTTCACAACCGATAGCTCATCGCCTGTTCAGTTCGATACTGGAACAAAGCCATTTGACGAAGGGTTCACCCCATCATCGCCAAAGACAAAAGGACGCACATCATGCGACACGCCTATAAAATCATCGGCAGCGCCGGCCTCGCCGCGCTCCTCGCGACCACCGCCTGCACCACCGACCCGCAGACGGGGCAGCGCCAGATTTCCAAGGCGGCGATCGGCGGCATCGGCGGCGCGCTGGGCGGTTATCTGCTCGGCGACCTGGTCGGCGGGCGGCACGACCGGACCGAGAAGATATTGGGCGCGGGCATCGGCGCGGTCGCGGGCGCGGGCATCGGCGCCTATATGGACCAGCAGGAAAAGAAGCTGCGCGAGGAAACCGCCGGATCGGGCGTGGACGTGATTCGCGACGGCGACAATCTGCTGCTGCGGATGCCCTCGGGCATCACCTTCGCCTATAATGACGCAAATGTGCAACCGCAGTTCCAGCCGACGCTGAACGATGTCGCGTCGGTGCTGGCGCAATATCCCAAAACCTATATCGACGTGTACGGCCATACCGACAGCGACGGGTCGGACGCCTATAATCAGGGGCTTTCGGAGCGGCGGGCGGTCTCCGTCGCCGATTATCTGAACGCCCATGGCATCCAGTCGGCCCGCATCGCCACGCGCGGCTATGGCGAGAGCCAGCCGATCGCGTCCAACGCCACAGAAGCGGGCAAGGCGGCGAACCGCCGGGTCGAAATCAAGATCGTGCCGGTGACGGAAAATGATCTGCGAAGCTGATCGGGAGGCTCTTTCCCCTTCTCCGCAAGGGAAAACGGTCAGATCAAAAGCTGCCCTTCAGCCCATCGATCACGAACTGCGCCGCCAGCGCCGCGAGCAATACGCCGAGCAGGCGGGTGATGACCGCTTCGATTTTCTTGCCCAGCATCGCCATCATCGGCCCGGCCGCGAGAAGCGCGCCCAGCATCAGGACCAATACGGTTGCCAGCGCCGCGAACACCGTCAGCCGCTGCGTCAGTCCGTCGGCGCGCGCCATCAGCAGCATGATCGTGGCGATCGACCCCGGCCCGGCGATCATCGGCATCGCCATGGGGAAGACCGATACATCCTCGACCTCGGGCGTTCTGGCGATCTCCTCGGC
>CAXUEQ010000071.1:0-14192 GCA_964250175.1 uncultured Sphingobium sp.
GTGAATGCCGCCATCGGCTCGGGCCGCGTGACCGGTCTGCAGTTTCACCCCGAAGTCGTGCACACTCCGGACGGTGGCAGGCTGCTCGCCAATTTCGTGCGCCATGTCTGCGGCCTGTCCGGGGACTGGACGATGGCCGAGTTTCGCGCGACCAAGATCGCGGAAATCCGCGCGCAGGTCGGTGACGGCAAAGTCATTTGCGGGCTGTCGGGCGGGGTCGACAGCGCCGTCGCCGCAGTGCTGATCCATGAGGCGATCGGCAGTCAGTTGACCTGCGTGTTCGTGGACCATGGCCTGATGCGCGCGCATGAGGCCGAACAGGTGGTGTCGCTGTTCCGCAACAGCTATAATATTCCGCTTGTCCATGTGCAGGCCGAGACGCTGTTCCTGAACGGCCTGGCCGGCGTCACCGACCCGGAAGCCAAGCGCAAGTTCATCGGCAAGACCTTCATCGACGTGTTCGAGGATGAGGCGAGGAAGATCGGCGGCGCGGGTTTCCTGGCGCAGGGGACGCTTTACCCTGACGTAATCGAGAGCGTCAGCTTCACCGGCGGCCCTTCAGTCACGATCAAGAGCCACCATAATGTCGGCGGCCTGCCCGAGCGCATGAACATGAAGCTGGTCGAACCGCTGCGCGAACTGTTCAAGGACGAGGTGCGCGCGCTGGGCCGTGAGCTGGGCCTGCCCGAGAGCTTCGTGGGCCGGCATCCCTTCCCCGGACCGGGGCTGGCGATCCGCATCCCCGGCGAGGTGACGAGGGAACGCTGCGACATATTGCGCAAGGCCGATGTCATCTATCTGGAGGAAATCCGCAATGCGGGTCTTTATGATGCGATCTGGCAGGCGTTCGCGGTGCTGCTGCCGGTGCGGACGGTCGGGGTGATGGGCGACCATCGCACCTATGATTTCGTCTGCGCGCTGCGCGCGGTGACCAGCACCGACGGCATGACCGCGGACATCTTTCCGTTCGACGCCGCCTTCCTCAGCCGGGTCGCGACCCGGATCATCAATGAAGTGAAGGGGATCAACCGGGTGGTCTACGACTATACGTCAAAGCCGCCAGGGACAATCGAGTGGGAGTGAGCGGCGTTACGTCGCTGACTTATCTAAGATCTGCTGAATGATGGCTGCCAAGGCTCCGGGCTGATCGCGCTGGATATAATGTCCCGCATTGGCGATCGGCTCCAACTGCGCCGCGCCGGTTAGCCGCAGCCATTCCTGCGCCAGGCGCTTGTCGATGCGCTCCAGTTCCGGCCCACCTATCGGATCGCGCCGAGTCTTGACGAGGGCATGCACGGGAAACGGCATCGGTGTGATCGAGAGACGGTCCAGGCAGCGATCCTGCGCGCGGAATTCACGCCGCATCGTGTTAGAGAAGCTTGCGGCTTTCACGATGTCCAATATCCTGGCCATGCCTGGCGCTTCGGCTTGCATGGCCTGCCAATGGCCGGGTGGGGTCGCGTCGACCAGAACAACGCCTGCCGTTTCGTCCGGATACATCCGCGCAAAAGCATAGGCATATTGACCACCCAACGAATGACCGACCAGAATATAAGGCGGCTGCACCCCCGCCCGGATCAGGCGTCCGTGCAACTCGCTGGCGATCGTGCAGGGATCGCGCTCTGTAACCGCCGCCGCGGTTCCGCCATAACCGGGGCGATCATAGCGAAACGTGCCGACTTGGGCTGGCAACCGTAGCACGACTTTCCGCCAAACGTCTGCACCATCACCCAGTTCCGATTCAAAGATGACGGTTGGTCGGGCTGGACCGGAGATATGCGGTACGGCAGACGGTGCGGCTCCATAGGAGGACACGGAAGATAAGGCCGCCGCAAAGGCGAGGACAACGGATCGAAGGAACATTTCGGCAAGCTCCCGATCAGAACCGATAGGCCAGGCGCAACGACAATGCGCCGCTGCGCTCGGACCCCGCGACGGCGCGGTCATATGCCACTCCGATCGCCATTGCGCGACCCAAGCGAATGTCCACACCCCCGCCGATCTCCAGCCGGTCATTGTCCGTGGCCCTTGTGCGGATCGAAGCCGGGTCGGCGATATTGGCGATAAGGACAGAGCGGACGTCGTGTGACGCGCCACCTAGTCGCGTGCGGTTACGCATATGGACGAAAGGCAGGATGGAAGCGCGATTCCAGGGACTGAATATATCCAAGCTTGCCTTGAGATATGCGTCGAGCACCCACTGCGCCGCCCGTTGATCATCGTAGCGCAGTGCGAGGCCATCAGCATCGCCTTCGGAAAAGCCCTTAACCCGCACCTGTGTATAGTCGAGGCCGGTACGCGACTGAAGCCGAATTGGTCCAAAACGCTGCTCGGCTGCCAGATCGGCGCCCGCACTCCAGCGTTGCGCACGGGTATGACCGGCCGCTACGACGCCTAGCGCCTCAGTATCCCGGTGAAAATCACGGATATTCGAAGGAGCATAGTCGCCATGGACCGTTAGCCATGCCGGGCCGAGATCAAACCCGCTGAGCAGCGTGACCGACCACTCCCGAACATTGAAACCCGATACCGCACCGATGCGAACTTCGTCATCCAATCCGGCGAAGGACAGCGCTGCAAAGCTCCGCTTGCCAAGCGGCACCTGCGCGCCGACTAGACCGCCATGCTGCCGAACGTGGGCAACTTTACCGGTCAGGCCGTCTTTCTGGAGGCGTGTTTTAATACTGAAGGGCGCCGCGAACAGAAAGGGCCGATTGCCGTCCCCCGCCATCAGCGCGCGCGTCGCCCTCGTCTCGGTATGCACCCGGTCGCCGTGGCTCAGCAACACATCAGGAATGCGCCCGGCGGTACGCGACGCCTCCCCCGAGACGGCATCCAGCGTCGCGCGATACCAGTCCGCGAGCAACGCATGGCCGGCTGCCGTGAAATGGTTGGTGTCGAAGAAGGCATAATGATTTTGCGCCGTGGGATCGGTCGCGCACAGCGTGCCTGCCGCCGCATCATAGCAGGGCGTATCGATTTTCGTGAAGCCGAGTTCCGCATAGTGGCTGCGCAGCCGTTCGAAAAAAGCGGTTTGGTCCATGACGACGATATTGGTCCCCGCGGCCAATATCGGCTTCACTCTAGCGAGCGACGCCTTCATCGCCGCATTGGTATCGGCGATAAAGCCGCCGAGCGCGTCGCGCAGTCCTTGATTCTCATTACCTGCCAGCAGCGGAAGATATTGCACCGGCTGGACCTGCGCGAGGACGATCGTTTTTGCGCCCCGGCTGGCCAAGGTCGCGACATTAGCAGTTGCGGCCTCGACGATCTGTGTTTTTACGAGATTGGGCGCATCACCTTGAAGCAAGCGGATCAGATCATTCGAACCGGCATGAATGAAGAAGCGGTCCTGCGGGTGGACGATCACCTCCCCGCTATCCTGAAAGGCGGCGAAGCGCGCAATCTGTGTCACTACGCCGGTGGGCGCGGGCAGGTCAGAGTCGCCACGCTCGGTCATATGAGCGCCCGATACCGCGAAGTTCAGCGCCGGGGCGTCGGGCTTGGCGGCAAGAGCGGCCTGCACGCCGGGATGGAACAACTCCGGCCAGACTGGCCCGTTGGAATCCCGGCAAAGCCCCCCTGCGCAATAATAGGGCGTGCGATCGGCGGCTGTCTGCCCGGCGATGATCTGGAAATTGCCCTGTTCGAGATCGGAGTCGCCAAAGAAATAATCATGCGGCGCGGACAGGATGCTCTGGGCGGCCACAGGCGTTGAAGCGAGGGACGCGACAAGGATCGCCGTCGTGAGAAGTGTGGCGTTGCGGAAGTGATGGAACAGGGACATGTGGACCTCGCGAGGCGATGGGTGAGACCGCATCGCTGACGAAATCCAGTGCGCCCGTCGTCCGGGCCGCTTGGCTCGAACCCATTCAAGTCCATATATAGTTGAGTCCGGACCCTAATCAGGCGGGGTCGGTGGCCTTTAATCGACGATATGCAGAAGGCGTCACGCCCGTTTCCTTGCGAAATACCGTGTTGAAGGTCGATTTGGAATTAAATCCGACCGTTTCGCAGATCGACAGGACCGACTCGCTTCCCGTTGTCAACGCCGCGCATGCCGCCTGAATTCGCCACCCGTTTACATAGTCGTAGAAGTTGCGGCCCAGCGTCGTGTTGATCGCCTGCGTCACATAATATGGCCGGGTCGATATATGCTCCGCCAGCGTCTTGAGGTTGAGGAAGGGATCGCGCCAAGGTTTGTCCGTTTGCATCACGCGGTCGAGCTTGCCGGCGATTTCGGCGCAATCGGCTTCACTCAAGGAGGACCGCGCATAGCGGCCATCGCGCTTTTCATGGATCGGACCGGCGGGCGGTGCGGGTTCATCGACATCTTCGGCCCAATCGGGAGTGGCGCGGCCTTGATGGAGGCCGAACAATGCGAGACCTAAGATGATAGTAGCTTCAAACAGCGCGCTTCCCGCCACATCCAGAAACTCCCCGCTGGTGATCAGCGGTAGAAGATTGTCGATGGCTCCAATCGCGATACCGCCCCCTATCAATAACAGAAAGCCGTCGAGCCAGCGCAGATCAAGAGTTTCCACGTCAGAGCAGAGTTCTCGAACGCGTCGTCTGTGCCGCAATAATCGCCGCGCGACGGCGATGCCCGTCACAATCAGATGCGAGATCCAGATGGCCAGAAAAGCGACCAGCCCCAGCAACAGGACTGTTTGCGAGGGCATGACAAGGACAAAGCGGTCCTCGATAAACGCGCGTTTGTCGGTGCCGGGCAGCATGAACATCGGTGCCAGGCAGACCATAGTCAAACAGGACGTAAGGATGTGCCAGCGCAACGAGGGCCGGTCTCGGGGACCCATTGTCGTCAGATCGTCGACATAGAGCCACAAAGCCGTTGGGAACCATGCCAGGAACAGATAGCCTCCGCCAACCGGCGCTGGAAAACGGGCGGCAATAGGCGACAATTCGTAGATCGAGAAGATGCAGTCGATCGTCAGGATCGTCAGCATGGCAAGCAATGCCAGCAGATGACGAGAGCGGGTATTTCCAAGCCGTAGCACCAGCATGGCGATCGCCATGACACCGCTTCCAACCCCAATGGCATTGACGATGATTGCAGACAGATCCAACCCGCGCATAGCGCCTATCTAGCAGGAATGATGATCGTTTCGAGAGCAAAAGGCGGCACGTCTTCAGACATTCACTGGCTGCGACCTTACGATAGCTGTGCCTATCGTAATATGAGCGATATCAGCTTTTCATGTCGAATTTATCTGAAATAGATCAAATCTTCTTGCGCTTTACGTGAATTATGCTCATCTTGTAAGAAGAGGTTCCGGTGGGACCCGTTAATGCTCATATCAGTTCAAGGCTGCAGCAGATGGATGAAATCGAGTTTCAGCGGATCACGCAGCGCGCGCTTGGCGCACGTGCGCTCAGCGCAGGCGAACGACGCAATGCAGAGACTGTCCTCGCCACCTATGCCGCCTTTGCCGGTCATTGGGACGCAGCGGAACAGGCCGCTTTCTATACGCCGGACTTCGTTGACCATTCGACTATGCACGGCGCGACGTTCGCCGACCTTGCCGTTTTCGTCGCAGGTTTCCGCGCGACCTTTCCGCACGGGTCGATCACCATCGAGCGTCTGCTGGTCGACGGCGATTTCGTCGTCGCGCAAGTTACCGGGCGATTGAGTGACACGCATGTGCCGGACGCCGCCATCGAAATCTATCGCCTGGAAAATGGGCGCATCGCCGAGCATTGGGACGTAATCCGCCCCAACGCGGACTTGGGTGATGCAACCGCGCCAGCGGAGGATACCCATTCGGTCAGGAATAGCCACGCGTGAAAATAGCATCCAAAGACGGCACCATCCTCGATGTGGAGATCAGCGGGCCTGAGGACGCGCCACCGCTCGTCCTGTTCCACGGCGTCTCGTCCAGTCGTTTGACCTATGACTGGCTTCCGGAGGCGGTGACGGCAGGCCGGCGGGTCGTCCGCGCCGACTTTCGCGGCCATGGGCGCTCCGCCTGGGCGCCGGGACACTATCTGATGGAGCGTTATTTCGAAGACGCCGTCGCCGTCCTCGAACAAACGACGACGCAGCCTGCGGTGATGGTCGGCTTCTCGCTCGGCGGCTGCATGGCGTGGACGATCGCGCAGCGGCGACCGGATCTGGTTTCGGCGATATTCATGGAAGACCCGCCGCTCTATGGTGGGGAACCGGATGTTCACGATGCCACGGGGATCGTTCCCATCCTCCGGCGCTCGATCGACCAGGAGGTCGCATGGACCGAACGGGGCGCGTCTTATGGAGAAGCGGCCGCCGAATTGGGCGAAACGCCGATCGGGCCGGGCCTCAAATTCTCCGACGTTATGCTGCCGGACAGCATCCATGCGCTCGCGGCGTCGACCATGATGCGCGATCGCGGCGTCACCGAATCCTGCATAGCCATCGATATGCTCCGCGGTCTCGATACGCTGTCTCCGCTCCAGCGCCCGGCGATGGTCCTGGCGGGCAACCATGCATTGGGTGGCGCCATCACCCCGGCGCTTGAGGATCGGCTGGCTGCGACCCATCCGGATGTTCCGGTCGTGCGCCTGGCGAACTGTGGCCATGGCTTTCAGACCTGGAAACGGGGGCGCGAGACCTATCTGACGCTTCTGCTGGGGTTCCTTGCCCGGCATGCACCGGTCCAGAATGGCTGACCCTGCCCGCGAATTCGACGTCGTCGTCTATGGCGCCACCGGCTTTACCGGCAGGCTGGTGTGCGAGCGCCTGTCGGGCCTGAGCCAGCCGATACGCTGGGCGATGGCGGGGCGTGATCTCGACAAACTGGCGGATGTGCACCGGCGGCTCGGCCTGTCGCCGGACGTTGCGTTGATCGAGGCGGACGCGGGGGACCCGGCGTCGGTTCAGGCGATGACGCTGCGCAGCCGCGCCCTGATCTCGACCGTGGGGCCGTATCAGTTGCACGGCTCCAGCGCGGTCGCGGCGTGCGCCGCGACCGGTACCGATTATGTCGATATGACGGGCGAGCCGGTCTGGATGCGCGACATGCTCGACGCGCATGCGCCGGCGGCCAGAGCATCGGGCGCGCGTATCCTTTTCTCGTGCGGTTTTGACTCCATTCCATTCGATATCGGCGTTCATCAATTGCAGCGGCGCTGCATCGACCGCTGGGGTCGCCCGTCCTCGCGCATCCGCTGCCGCGTGCGTGCGCTGGCGGGCGGCATTTCGGGGGGGACCGCGGCGACATATCGCGCGACCATGGCGGCGATAGCGTTGCGCCCCGACATACCCGCCATGTTCGACGATCCGTTTCTGCTCACCCCCGGCTGGCGCGGCGCGGATCAGCCAAAGGCGGACAGTATCATTTATGATGCGGCGATCGGTCGCTGGACATCGCCATTCTACATGGCGTTCATCAACACCAAACATGTCCATCGCACCAACTATCTATCCGGCCAAATGTATGGCCGCGATTTTCGCTACGACGAATCTGTCGCAATCGAAGGCGGGCGGGAGGTGGCCGAAGCGCGCGCCGCCTTCGATCCGTTCGAGGGCCGGGATGCGATTCGGAGCGGCGATGGACCGTCTTCGAAGGAACGGGCCGAAAACAGTTTCGATCTCGTTTTTCTGGCCGATGGACCTGGCGACGAGCGTCTTTGCCTGTCATTCAGCGGAGACGTCGATCCCGGCTATGAAGGCACCGCGCGCATGATAGTCGAAGCTATTCTCTGCCTGGCGGAGACCCCCTCGGCCGGAGGATTCTGGACACCGGCATCGTTGTTGGGCGACGCGCTTGCCCGGCGTCTGGAGACTAATGCGGGATTGCGCCTGACCGATGAGGATCCCAACACCGCTTTTGCAATGGAGACGCGATCATGAGCTTTGACGGTAACTGGAAGATCGAGATTGCTACGCCGATCGGTAAACAGATAGTCGATCTCAAGATCGCGGATCGCGACGGAATCGTCTCGGGAACCGCAACACAGGGCGACGAGACCGTGGACCTGATCGATCCCGTGGTGGACGGCGATAGCATCCGCTGGTCGCAGCAGATCACCAAACCGATGAAGATGAAGATCAAATTCTCCCTGACCCGCGATGGCGATACGCTGTCGGGATCGGCCAAGCCCGGTATCTTGCCTAGCTCCGCCGTGACCGGCGCCCGCCAGCTCTAAACAAGGATCGATTGAATGACGGATAAAGGCGCGGGCAAATGGCCCCCCATGGTGCTGGGGCCGGCAGAGACCGGCCGTCCGCAATTGCAGGTCGGGATGCTCTGCTTTCCCGGCTTGACGCTGCTCGATCTGCTCGGACCGCAGACCGTATTGCACGGCCCGATGAAGACCCATTTGGTGTGGAAGACCATCGACCCGGTCGAGTCGGACTCGGGCGTTTTTATCACCCCGACCATGACCTTCGCCGACGCGCCCGAGAAGTTCGACATCCTGTTCGTGCCCGGCGGACCCGGCCAGATCCAGTTGTTTCAGGATACCGAAACTCTGGACTTCCTCGCGCATCATGGCGCGCGTGCGGATTGGGTCACCTCGGTCTGCACGGGATCGATGATCCTGGGAGCCGCCGGTCTGCTCAAGGGTTATCGTGCCGCGACCCACTGGGCCGGGCGCGATTTGTTGCCGCTATTCGGCGCGGAGCCGGTGGCGGAACGATTTGTGATCGATCGCAACCGGATCACCGGCGGCGGCGTGACGGCGGGCATCGACTTTGGCCTCCGCCTGCTGCTGGAAATTTTTGGCGAGGATGTCGCCAAGACCACCCAGCTTCTGATGGAATATGATCCCCAGCCCCCTTTCGACGCAGGCAGTGTCGACGGGGCTGGGCCGGCCATCGCTGCCGCTGCGCTTGCCGTGCTGGGGCCGGTCGCCGAATTGAGCATGGAAGCGCTCGAAGATTTCGCTGCGGATGAGGATTGAGGTTATCCCGCTTTGACGGGGCAAACCGGCAGACCTGCAATGAGAAGCGCTGACGCAGCCCGAACTGCGTCAGCGCTTTCGCATCCTCCTAAAACTTGCCGTGCAGCCGCACGCCATAGGTGCGTGGCGCGGCCGTGCTGGTCAGCAAGGCGTTCGATACCGTGTCGAGAAACTTGTTGAGCGCATAGCGTTCATTCTCGATGTTCCGCACAAAGCCTTCGATCTCCCATCTGCCGTCCTGAGGCCCGAACGAGACGCGCGCGTTGCTCTGCCAGGTCGCGCCCACCTTCTGCGCCGCAAGATATTCGAAGCCGACATAGCGGCTCGACCGATATTGGGTGTCGGCCCCCAGTACGATTTTGTAAGAGCCTACGTCGATCGTCTTGTCGGCCGCCAGATTGACGGTGAATTTGGGCGCGTTGTAGGCGGAAAAGCCCGAGCAGTTGACGATCCGCAATCCCGGATTGGCCGGATCGACCGCCTGCGGACAACCGGTCAGGACAGGCGCGAAACCGTTCGGCGCGCGATAGACGAAATCATTATATTTGGCGTCGAGATACTGGACCTTGACCGCCAGATTGATCGTCGGCGTGGCGAGCAGGCGCGCGTCGAGATCCACGCCCTTGCTGGTCGAGCGGCCGATATTTTCGGTGAAGCTGCCTTGCTGCCCGGCGAGATCGAGGCCGAAATGGGTCAGTTGCTGGTCGCGCTGCTTCCACAGGAAGACTTCGAGATTGAGCTGGAGCCGATTGTCGAAGAACCGGTTCTTCGATCCGATCGTATAGGCGGTGATATATTCGGGGCCGAAATTCTCATAGCCGGCCGCGAACGAAAATCCGCCCGAACGAAAGCCGTCCTCGATACTGGCGTATAATAACGACCGGGGTGCAACATCGAATTCGACCGCGCCACGATAGGTGACCCTGGAAGCGGACTGCCGGGTATCGACCGACAAGCCGCTGCGCGCGAGGATCGCGCCCGATGCGCCCAGCGGCACGATGCCGTTGCGCGGCGGGATGGGCAGTGCAACCTGGTCCAGGCTCCTGGCGAACGGGATCAGCGGTGCGGTCGGGCAGGTCGGTACGCCCGCGACCGCTACCGTGCACACGACGGTCAGATTGTCGCTGTCGCCCGCGAAGGACTTGCGGTCATGCGTGTAGCGCAATCCGCCGACAAGGCGGAAGCTTTCGCCAAGATTCGCGGTCAAACGGCCAAAGGCGGCATAGGAATCGGTCTTGGCAGAGAATGTCTGGTAGACGCCGATCGGTTGCAGGTCGATAGCGTAGCGGGCGTGCTGCGTTTCCGTATAATAAAGGCCGCCGATCGAATAATCGAAGATGCCGATCCGTTTTCCCGCAAGCCGTGCCTCCAGGCTGAACTGTTCGTCCTTCTCTGCAAGATCGACCGTATAGCCCGCCCCGATCGAGCGACTATCGATATTGTTGTAGCGCCACGCCGGAATGACGGTGACGGTTCCGATGCCCGTATTCCAGTCGATCTGAGCGTTTGCGCCGAACGCATTGTTGTTCTGGAAAGGCGCGGGCGTCAGCGGCCCCAGATTGCGCCCGGCGGGACCCGCCGGAAGGGTCGTCTTATAGGCCTGTGCGCGGGGATCATAGAGGCCGACATTGCTTCCGAGGCCTGAAGGCCGGGCGATATACTGACCCGTAAAAGGATTGAACGCATAGGCGGTGTCATAATTGGGACCAAGGCCCGATCCGCCAAGATGCACATAGTCGCCGGCGACGCGCACGTTCAGGTTCGGGGTCAGCGCAGCCCCCATCTGGACCCGCAGCGATTCTCGTTTTTCGTCGTAGGTGCCGTCGCTCTGATAGCCGTCGCGGTCGACCAGCGCGCCGGAGATGCGAAGGGCGCCATCCTTTCCGAGCGGCGCGTTGATTGCGCCTTCAAGCGTTTTGGCATCGTAATTCTCGTACGTTGCATTGGCATAGCCGGCCCATTTGCCGGCGACGGGGCGCGCCGGGATGACGTTGACGACGCCGCCCGTAGCATTGCGCCCATAGAGCGTGCCTTGGGGTCCCATCAGCACCTCGATCCGCTCCAGATCGTAGAACAGGCCGGAGGTCGCGGTCGGACGGCCAAGATAGATGCCGTCATAGTTGACCGCTACCGAGGGATCGGAGAAAGTGGTTGCGGTGAAATTACCGACACCGCGTAGGAAGAAGAAGCGCACGCCGCCGGCGGACGGGGTGATCGATATGCTGGGAACCAGATTGCCGAGCCGCGAAGGATCGGTAATGCCGCTGGAGGACAAGGCCGCACCGCTGACCACATCAACGGGGACCGCAACCGATTGCAGGCTTTCCGTGCGGCGCTGCGCCGTTACGATGATCTCTTCAAGCTGCTGCTGGCCGGATGGGCTGGCGGCGGATCCCCGCTCGGCCTGATCGGCGGGTATCGATGCCGTTTGTGCGGGCGCCGCTTTCTGCGCCCATAGCGGCGACGGAGACAGAGCAACCAATATTGCTGGAATACTATTTTTCAAATGAGTCTTGTTCATTTTATCTCCCCCTTATTTGCGTATTTGATCGGAATATGCAGTAAAATTATTTTTAAAAACCTTTATATTATGTATGATCCTCATATTATAGAAGTTTGTCAACGCGGTTTTTTGTTGTATTTGGCTTGGAGCGGGCGTCGCAGGAAAGGCCAGTGGAGCAAGCGGGCGGTGATGCGCACAGATCGACATCGAGGCTCATAATATCGAGACGTCGCCGATATGCTCCATCGGCGGCCAGCGTCTATTTCTACCGGGCACGGATCGGTCAACGCATTGCTGGCCCATTGAAATGTTGCGCCCTGACGCGGAGTCTGATGAAGCGCAGGACGGAGACATATATGCGTCGCGCCGACCTTTTACCCCTTGCCGCCATTCTGCTGGCTACCCCCGCCTTCGCACAGGCGCCTAACCTTGAGAGCGGACAACCACCCGTCATCGTCGTGACGGGCGTGGGCCTGCCCTTACCGAAAGGGACGGTGGCTTATGGCTCTTTGGTGATTGCGCGGGAGCGGCTGGTAGCGGCGGGATCGGGGGGCATTGAGAGTGTGCTTGCGGATGTTGCCGGCTTTCAACAATTTCGCCGCTCGGACAGCCGCTCGGCCAATCCCTCGGCGCAGGGCGCGACCCTGCGGGCGCTGGGCGGCAATGCGTCGAGCCGGACTTTGGTGCTGCTGGACGGGGTGCCGATGGCGGACCCTTTTTTCGGCTATATTCCTTTCACCGCGCTTGTCCCTGACCGGCTGTCGGCGGTGCGGGTGACGCGCGGCGGCGGCGCGGGCGCATTCGGGGCAGGCGCGGTCGCCGGCACGATCGAACTGGCCAGCGCCACGCGCGCCGACCTGCCGGGCTATTCGGCCAGCGCCTTTTACGGCAGCAAGGATGCGACAGCGCTGTCGGGCGAGACGACGCAGGATTTGGGGGCAGGCTATATTAGCCTGTCAGGCCGCTGGGACAGGGGCGACGGCTTCCAGACCACGCCGGCGTCGCAGCGGGTCGCCGCGACCGTGCCTGCGGCCTATGACGGCTGGTCGGCGAACCTGCGCGCGGTTGCGCCGCTGTCCGACAGTGCAGAGATACAAATGCGCGGCCTGATCTTTCGCGACGCGCGCACGCTGCGCTTCGCCGGCGCGGACAGCAGAAGCGAGGGGCAGGACGCCAGTGTGCGGCTGGTATCGCGCGGCAAGTGGCAGGTCGATGCGCTCGCTTATGTTCAGGCGCGCAACTTCTCGAACATCGTCATTTCTTCCTCCACGCCATTTCGCAAATCTCTCGACCAGCGGAACACGCCATCGACCGGGCTGGGCGGCAAGGTCGAGTTGCGCCCGCCGGTCGGCACGACGCATCTGCTGCGGATCGGCGCGGACACGCGTTTTGCGACAGGCGACATGTATGAGGACGCCTATAATGCCAGTCTCGCTACCAACCCGGTGACCGCGCGCCGTCATGCCGGGGGCCGCCAGAGCGTGAGCGGCCTGTTCGTCGAGGATGACTGGACGCTGGGCAGGCTGGTTCTGACCGGCGGGGTGCGGGCGGACCATTGGAGCATCACCGGCGGCTTTTTCGATACGCGCAACATAGCAGGCATATTGACCAGCCAGAGCCTGTATCCCGACCGTGACGGCTGGCGGGCGAGCGGGCGGGCTGGGCTGCTGTTTCATGTGGACGAGGCCTTCTCCCTGCGCGGCGCGGTCTATAGCGGCTTTCGTCTGCCGACGCTGAATGAACTCTACCGGCCATTCGTCGTCTTTCCGGTCACGACACAGGCCAATCCCGCGCTGGGACTTGAGAAACTCAGGGGCGTGGAAGGGGGCATCGACCTCACTCCTGTGCAGGGCGTCAGCCTGTCGGCGACCGGCTTCTACAATCGGCTGGGCAACGCCATCGCCAATGTCACGACCGACAGCATGATGCGTCAGCGGCGCAATGTCCGCGCGATCGTCGCCAGGGGCATCGAATTGAGCGCTGCGGCGCGTATCGCCCGCTTCGTGCTGTCGGCCAGCTATGCCTATAGCCATGCCAGCGTGGATGCACCGGGGCAGAGGTTCGACGGTCTGGTCCCTGCGCAAAGTCCGCGTCATGCGGCAAGTGGCACGCTGGGATGGGAGGCGGGCAACGGCGGGCCTAGCCTGTCGGCGACCGTCCGTTACGTTTCGCGCCAATATGAGGACGACCTCCAGACCGACGCGCTGAGGGGTGCGGTCACGCTCGACGCCAATGCCCGACTGCCGATCGGCCATGGCGTGACGCTGATCGCGCGGGGCGAGAATGTCACCGATACGACCGTCATCACCCGCAATGCCGCCGGCTCCATCGACCTTGGAACGCCCCGGACGCTCTGGATCGGCATCAGGATAGACGGTTAGTCGGTCTCGATCCGGCTATGCTTCCGGGTGTCGCGCATCCAGAGATAGCTGATGAGCGACACGCCGATCATGCCGGTGACATACCAGTAGAACCAGGGTTCATGGCCCTGTTTCTTCAGGAACAGCGCGACATATTCCGCCGTGCCGCCGAACAGCGCATTGGCGATCGCATAAGGCAGGGCGACGCCCAGCGCGCGGATATGCGCGGGGAAAAGCTCTGCCTTCACCACGGCGTTGATCGCGGTGTAGCCACTGACGATGATGAGCGCGCCGATCACCAGCAGGAATGCGCCGAAGCCGGTCCGCACGGTTTCGAGCGATCGGAATATCCAGACGGTGAAGGACAGGCCCGAAATACCGAAAGCCATCATGACCGGCTTGCGGCCGATCCGGTCCGACAAAGCGCC
>CAXUEQ010000072.1:0-1756 GCA_964250175.1 uncultured Sphingobium sp.
TCATCGCCGGCATGACCATGAAGAAGACCATGATCAGGCCGTGCGCGGTGATGAGGACGTTCCACAGATGATAGGCCTGGTCCATCGTCGCGCCGGGACCATCCATGATGGTGGCCCAATGCTGAAGATACTGGATGCCCGGATGCGCCAGCTCGGCGCGCATCAGGCCGGAAATGCCGCCACCGATGATGCCCGCGACGATCGCGAAGAGCAGATAGAGGGTGCCGATATCCTTGTGGTTGGTCGACATGAACCAGCGGGCGAAGAAACCCAGCTTGTGGTCGTCATGATGATCGTCATGGGCATGGTCATGACCATGGAAATCTTCGGGAGTGGCTGTGATCGTGCTCATCGGTCGGCCCTTACGTCAAATCTTGGCAGCGGCGGCGGCGGCGGCGTTCGCCGGAGTCGGCTCCGGCGCGCCGGCGGGCGGGCCGGGGAGCGAACTGCCCGGCTGGGGATTGGCGGGCGCGGCCGGCGCGGGTTTCACGCCGGCGCGCTTGCCGCCCTGCGCCAACACCCACTGGTCGAACTGCGCCGGCGGCAGCGCCTCGATCGCGATCGGCATGAAGCCGTGACGCGCGCCGCACAATTCCGAACATTGGCCGTAATAGACGCCCGGCTTGTCGATGGTGAAGCTCTTCTCGTTCAGGCGGCCGGGAACGGCATCCATCTTCACCCAGAGCGACGGCACGGCGAAACTGTGAATCACGTCGGCGCCGGTGATGATGAGCTTGATCGGCTTGCCCGCGGGCAGGACCAGGCGATTGTCGGGGGCAAGCAGATAAGGCTCGCCATTGGCCTTCGCCTTGTCCTCGGGCAGCAGGTTGGAGACGAATTCGGGAATGCCGTTATCGGGATATTCATAGCCCCAATACCATTGATAGCCGGTCACTTTGACGACGACGGCATCCTTGGGCGCGGGCTTATACTGGTCGGCCAGAAGCCCGATCGAGGGAATCGCGATCGCCAGCAGGATCAGGACCGGGGCCAGCGTCCAGACCACTTCGATCAGGGTGTTGTGCGAGGTCTTCGACGCTACCGGGTTCGCGCTGCGGCGGAATTTGATGACGGCGATGATGAGCAGGATCAGCACGAAGACCGAGATGATCGTGATGATCGGCATCAGCATGATATTGTGTAGCCAGAGTGCCTGACGGCCGGTCGAGGTGAACTGTTTCTGGATCGCATATTCGCCGGGCATCGGCATGCCGACGCCTTCGGTCGGCTTCATGCGCGGAAAGGCGGCGGCGGCGCTGGATTTCGGCGCGGCGGCCTGGGCAGGCCCGTCGGTCTTGTCAGCGGGCGCGGCGGGATCGGCGGAGCGGGGATTCGCATCGACCGGCGCGGTCGCCGCCGCATTGCCCTGCGCTGCACTGTCCTGCGCCAGGGCCAGTTCCGAGAGGCCCGACGCCGGCACGATCGCCAGCAGAGCGGCAAGAAACAGCGATTTCACGATTCTCATATCCGTCTCGATACCCCTTGGCCCCTTCGCGCCCACCGACCGGAGACGCTATGCGACTGTCCGGCCCAACCGGACTTGGCGCGGCTTATAGGCATGCTTATCCCATGCCTCAAGCGTCTAAAAGCCGTTTTTCTTCGCTGTTGCAACGGGCGGCCCCGCCGCTTATCTGCCACCGCGCGCAGCAGGGGACCGCATCGCGATGACCGAAGACGATATATTGGGTGAATTCAGGGCCGCCGGCGCATTGCTGGAGGGGCATTTCATCCTGTCCTCCGGCCGCCGCAGCGCCAA
>CAXUEQ010000072.1:1783-7488 GCA_964250175.1 uncultured Sphingobium sp.
TCTGGCACGGGCGCTGGTGCAGAAGCTGCCGCGCGAGGTGCGTGCGCAGATCGAGATGGTGGTGTCGCCCGCCATGGGGGGCCTCATCATCGGCCATGAAGTCGGCCGGGCGCTGGGTGTGGACGCGGTGTTTCTGGAGCGGCCCGAGGGGGTTTTCGAACTGCGGCGCGGTTTTTCGATCAGGGACGGCGCGAAGATATTGATGATCGAGGATGTGGTGACCACGGGCCTGTCGTCGCGGCAGGCGATCGAGGCGGTGCAGGCGGCGGGCGGCGAGGTGATCGCCGAGGGCGCGCTGGTCGATCGCACTGCGGGACAGGTCGACCTGGGCGTGCCTTTCTATCCGCTCGTGTCGATCAACTTCCCGGTCTATGATGCGGACGCGCTGCCGCCCGAACTGGCGGCGGTTCCGGCGATCAAGCCGGGCAGCCGGAAGGAATAAGCGGGCATGAGCGCGGCTCCGTTGCGTCTGGGCGTCAATATCGACCATGTCGCGACCGTCCGCAACGCGCGTGGCGGCGACCATCCCGATCCGGTCAAGGCCGCGTTGCTGGCGGTGAGCGCGGGCGCGGACGGCATCACCGCGCATCTGCGCGAGGACCGGCGGCATATTCGCGACGCCGATATCGCGATGCTGATGGCGGCCCTCAACGTGCCGCTGAACCTGGAGATGGCGGCAACGCAGGAGATGCTCAACATCGCGCTGCGCTTTCGCCCGCATGCCGCCTGCATCGTGCCGGAAAAGCGCGAGGAGCGCACGACCGAGGGCGGGCTGGACGCGGCGGGGCAGCGGGAAATGCTGACCCCGATCGTCGCCGAACTGGGCGCGGCAGGGGTGCGGGTCAGCCTGTTCATCGCGCCTGATCCCGCGCAGATCGAAGCGGCGATGCTGCTGGGTGCGCCGGTGGTCGAATTACACACAGGCCGTTATGCGCATGTGGCGGGCGAGGAACGCGCCGCCGAACTCCGCCGGATCAGCGACGCGGCGGCGCTGGCGGCAAAAAACGGCATCGAGCCGCACGCGGGACATGGCCTGACCTATGACAATGTCGGCCCGATCGCCGCGATCCCGCAGCTCGCCGAACTGAATATCGGGCATTTCCTGATCGGCGAGGCGATCTTCGGCGGGCTGGAGAGCAGCATAGCCGAGATGCGCCGGCAGATGGACCTGGCGCGGTGAAATCTAGCGAAAATCCTCCCCTTGCAGGGGAGGTGGTCGGCGAAGCCGGACGGAGGGGTGACGCGCTCTCGGGAGGGCAATACCTCTCCGTCAGCCCTGCGGGCCGACACCTCCCCTGCAAGGAGGGGAATTTCCCATGATTATCGGCCTCGGTTCGGACCTGTGCAATATCGCGCGGATCCAGGCGTCGCTCGACCGCTTCGGCGCGCGGTTCGAGAATCGCGTCTTCACCGATGCCGAGCGCGCCAGGGCCGCACGCCGGCCCTTCACCAAGGCCGGGACGCTGGCCAAGCGCTTCGCCGCCAAGGAAGCCTTTTCCAAGGCGGTCGGAACCGGGTTCAGGCGCGGCGTGTTCATGAAGGATATCGGCGTCGTCAACGCTCCGAGCGGCGCGCCGACCCTCCATCTGACCGGCGGCGCACGGGCGCAACTGGACAGCCTGATCCCCGCCGGGCATCGTCCGGTCATTCACCTGACGCTCACCGACGATCATCCATGGGCGCAGGCATTTGTAATTATCGAAGCGGTGCCGCAATAAGGCCGCCAATATTGAGGGTCCGCTTTGGATGACGGTTGCGCAGATGGACAGTGACGACACTCCGGCGACTGGGCCGGCGACCGGGCCGGCAACTGGCCCGGAACCGGACGCCGTGCGAGAGAAGCCCCGCACGGACTGGCTGGCGGAGATCCGCAGTATCGCCGTGCTGATTCTGGCGGTGCTGGCGTTCCACAGCTTCGTCGCCAAGCCTTTCTACATTCCGTCCGAATCGATGATGCCGGTGTTGCTCAAGGGCGACCGGCTGGTCGTCAGCAAATATCCCTATGGCTGGTCGTTCGTCTCGCCCAGTTTCCATCCCCTGCCCTTCATCAAGGGGCGCATCCTGGGCAGCGTGCCGAAGCGCGGCGACATCGTGATCGTCAAGCCGCAGGATCGGGACGAGGATTATATCAAGCGCGTCATCGGCCTGCCCGGCGACATCATCGAGGTGCGCGACGGGCAGGTGATATTGAACGGCGTGCCGGTGCCGCAGGAGACGCTGCCGCCGCTGCGGCTGGCGGTCGACATCAACGCGCCCTGCCCGCCCGACCAGTTTCCCGGCGCGCTGGTCGAGGAGCGCGACGGGACGCGCTGGTGTGAATTGCCGGTCAAGCGCGAGACACTGCCCAACGGCAAAAGCTATATGATCATCGATGTGCGGACGAGCCAGCTCGACTGGTATGGCCCGGTGCGGGTGCCCGCCAATCATGTCTTCCTGATGGGCGACAATCGCGACAACAGCGCCGACAGCCGCGCGCCGCTGGAGGAAAATGGCCTGGGCGGGCCGGTGCCGTATGAAGCGATCGGCGGGCGCGCGGAATTCATCACCTTCTCGCTCGACGGCAATGCGACGCTCAATCCGCTGAGTTGGCTGCATGCTTTCCGCGGTGGTCGTGCAGGCAACAGCCTGCGTCCCGCAGGTGCAGATACGGGGGCGAAATGACAGTGGAAACGCCGGAGCCGATCGCGCCGCATATCGAGAAGCCGGGCCCCAGCGAGGTGCGCAGCCCGCTTGTCCGCGACGAGATCAAGCGCGCGGGCGTGTGGATCGCGATGGGCGTCGCGGTCGCGCTGGTCGTGCTGCTGATCCAGCCGCTGCTGCTGATCTTCGGCGCGCTGGTGCTGGCCACGATGATGGACGGCGGCGCGCGCCTGCTGGGCCGGGTGCTGCCGATCGGGCGGGGATGGCGGCTGGCGATCGTGGTGATCGGCGTGTTCGGCTTTCTGGCCTGGACCGTGTATCTGACCGGATCGCAGGTCGGCGCGCAGGCGCAGGCGATGCGGGCGATCGTCGAGGTGCAGATCAACCGGATCGGCCACTGGGCGCAGCAACTGGGCATCACCGTCAATCCCGCCGACCTGAAGTCGATCGGCACGCAGTTGATGAATTCGGTCGGCCGGGTGACGAGCGCGGTCAGCACGGCGGTCGGCGTTATCACCAGCGGCGTGATGATGGTGGTGCTCGCGGTCTTCATCGCGATCGAGCCGAAGCTGTACGAGCGGGGCATCGCCTGGATGCTGCCGATGGACAGCCGCGAGAATTTCTACGTCATCATGGACAAGATGGGCTGGACGCTGCGGCGGCTGATGGCCGGGCGGCTGGTCGGCATGGCGGTCGAGGGCGTCGGCGTGTGGATATTGCTGGCGGTCGGCGGCATCCCGATGGCGGCGCTGCTGGGTGTGCTGACCGGTGTGCTCGCCTTCCTGCCCAATATCGGCGCGATCATATCCGGCGTGCTCATCATATTGGTGGGCTTTTCGGGCGGGACCGACGCGGGACTCTATGCGCTGGGCGTCTATCTGGCGGTGCAGATCGTCGACGGTTACCTGATCGTGCCGATGGTGGCGAAGCGCGCGGTCGATCTGGCCCCGGCGCTGGTGCTGGGCGCGCAGATATTGTTCGGGGCATTGTTCGGGATTTTGGGGCTGGCGCTGGCCGACCCGATCGTCGCGATGATCAAGGTGTATCTTGAGGAGCGGGCGAAGGTGGGGAAGGTCAAGGTTGGGAGCGGCCGCTGACGGGCAATTTAAGATGTAGCGCGCGGCAAGTAGCGTTGCTTACAACCAGTCGTTCATTCAGACCCGTAACATGGCAATCCCATGATCAGGAATGACTCCGAGTGACTTACGAAAATCCCAAACTCAGCGAAAAAGCTTTTGTCCTTGCGGCTTGGACCGCGATCATCACGGGAATCATCGCTCTACCGATCAGCCTCCTGATGGCGTTAGCAACGCTAGCTTACTCCGGGTTCTACGAAGGGCTAAGTCAAGCGATGCTGCTGGTTACTACGGGGGTATTGCCGATTTCCGCGGTAGCCAGCTCGCTGTTCGGGAAGCGCGCACTTTCGGGTTGGTCGGAGCAGAAAATTTCAGGCGAGCGGATCCTTTGGCTCTGCGCCGCTTGGGCTGCCATCCCTTCTTCAACTGCCCTCTGGGTTGCGGTTGCCGCTTGCGCCTAGCTTTGAATCAAAGCTGTAGGAAGCTCTCCACCTTCAGCCGACCTCTACGCCTTTCCAGAAGGCGATATGGTCGCGGATAGTCTCTGCCTTGGATTTGGGGTCGGGATAATACCAGGCGGCATCGCGATTGTCCGCTCCATCGACGTGCAGACTATAATAATGCGCCGTTCCCTTCCACGGGCAGAGGGTCGTCGTAGCACTTGGCCGGAGCAGTGCGGCGTCTACCGTGTGTGCGGGAAAATAATGGTTGCCTTCGACGACCACCGTATCATCGCTGCTGGCGATCCGTGCGCCATTCCACCATGCTTCAACCATCATGTCTCTCCTGCAAGCAGGACAAGTCGGGTGCGGTGCGGCGTCTGTCAAGGTTCCGCATTTGCGCACAGGCTGAATGGCGGATATCGGCTGCCTGTCTACGCCAGCCTCGCTGCATGACTAGCTGGGTCGTGCGCCTCGCTTTACTGGCCCGGCGCGGGCGCTGGGACCGGCGCGCCGCCTGCACCCGCGCCATGCTGCTGGAGCAGTTGCATCTGTTGCTGCATCGCCTGGATTTCCGCCTTCGACTTGAAGTCGAGCAGATGGACTTCGAATATGAGGGTCGAGTTGGCCGGGATCGGTCCCTTCGCCTCCGCACCATAGCCCAGCGTCGCGGGGATCCACAGCTTGTAGCGGCCGCCGCGCTGCATCTGCTGCAAGCCTTCGGAGAAACCGGGGACGACGCCGTCGACCGGCATCGCGGTCTGCTCATTCTGGTCGAAGACGGTGCCGTCGGTCAGTTCGCCCTTGTAGCCGACGAGGACGACATCCTGCGCGGTCGGCTTGGGACCCTTGCCCTCTTCAAGCACCTTATATTGCACGCCCGAGGGCAGCGCCACCACGCCCGGCTCGGCCGCATTGGCGGCGAAGAATCCCGCGCTCGTGCTCGAAAGCCCATGCTGGCCGGCCCAGGCGAGACCGCCGGCAGCGGCCACGACGAGGGCGATGCCGATCCACAGACGGGTCACGGACCCTTTCGCGATAGGGCGGAGCGGAACGGCCGTGATCGACATCGGGTCGCCTTCAGATAAGGGGGTAGTCAGACAATGCGGGGCAGCGCCGCCATCCCTGCAGACAAGCTTTAAAGCTTACCGGACACCATCGCGCTCGGCGCGCTTGCGGTCCATCTTGCGCGCGCGGCGGACAGCGGCGGCCTTTTCACGGGCGCGCTTTTCCGACGGCTTTTCATAGTGACGGCGAAGCTTCATCTCGCGATAGACGCCTTCCCGCTGCAGCTTCTTCTTAAGCGCCCGCAGCGCCTGGTCGACATTATTATCGCGAACGATGATTTGCATGAGGCCTTCAATCTCCAGTCGAACAACGAACGGCAGCCGGGGCGAAAGCGCCCCAACGGGCCGGCCGAAAAGCATATGAACAGGGGTCGCCGCAGAGAATCCCCAGCGGCGTCGTGGCACGCGCCCTAACAGCAGAGTCGCG
This sequence comes from uncultured Sphingobium sp., assembly GCA_964250175.1. Taxonomy (GTDB): domain Bacteria; phylum Pseudomonadota; class Alphaproteobacteria; order Sphingomonadales; family Sphingomonadaceae; genus Sphingobium. The sequence goes on from CAXUEQ010000072.1 coordinate 7,434, forward strand.
CGGTTTCAACCCCACGCCGGCAAAAGCCCATCATGATCGCGCGGACAGGAGCCGG
>CAXUEQ010000072.1:7498-14185 GCA_964250175.1 uncultured Sphingobium sp.
CGTTCATCTGGCGTCTTTGTCGGTTCGCGCATAGACTGAAAGATTACAAGAGAATGAAGGTCGCCCAATGACAAGTGCGCCGGCGGGCGAAACAAGAAGGAATGGCGCTTTGCCGCTCATTCCGGCGCGGTGGTTCGTCACCGCCATCGCGCTGAGCATATTGATATTGGGGCTGCTGATGATGCAGGCCGACGTTTCGATCGCGATCGCGGCGTCCAGCACGGCGCTCTTCGGCATCGCCGGCGGCGTCACGGCGGGCATCGCCTATCTTGTTCGCGATCCCAGGTCCAATGGCGCGCGGATCGTGCGTGACCTGTCCGAATATGTCGGCGTGCTGGCGATCATGAGCCTGATGGGCGCGGTCGCCTGTTACCCGGTGGCGGCGCTCAGCCACGGCTTCGCCGATTCCGCGCTCGCCCGCGCGGACGCGATGCTCCATTTCGACTGGAAGGCCCTTTATGCGCTGGTGGTCGCGCACCCGACATTGCAAATGCTGGGCGCGGCCGCCTATGCCAGCATCTTCGCGTCACCCGCCATCCTGCTGGTCCATTATGCCGTCACGCACAAGCGGGCCGAGGCGCGGATGTTTCTCGCCGGCTTCTGGGTGGCCGCCATCATCACTCTGACCGCCTTCTGGATGGTTCCCTCGGTCGGGCCGCTCGCTTATATGTGGCACGATCCCATATCCTATATGCCGGCAAGCGCGCTGTATGAGGCCGAACTGATCCCGGTGCTGCGCGACCATATGCTGCCTCCCATTGACCTGGGCGCGTTGCGCGGGCTGGTCGGCGCGCCGAGCTTTCATACCGCAAGCGCGCTCCTGTTCATGACCGCCGCGTGGCGCGCCGACAGGCTGCGCTGGCCGCTGATCGCGCTCAATGCCGCGATGCTGCTGGCGACGCCTGTCGAAGGCAATCATTATCTGAGCGACATGCTGTGCGGAGCGCTGGTGGCGATCGCCGCCATACTGATCGTGCGCGGCGCGATGCGGCTTTTCCTGAACCCGCCGTTCAAGCCGACGGTCGAGCGGCAGGCGTTCGCATTAAACTAGCCGAAGCGGTAGCCCGAAACCGTCCAGCCGATGACATGGCTGCGATGCTCCCGCACGGCGGGATCGCCCGCCCCGGCCCCCAGCGCGACCATCAGCGGCAACAGATGTTCCTCGCGCGGATGGGCGTAGCGGGCATGGGGCAAGCTGTCCCATGCGGCGATGCGGGCGGCCCGCGCCTGCGGATCGGGATCGCCGATCGCATCGGCCAGGGCATCGTCCCAGATGTCGGCCAGGGGCGTCACCTCGCTTCCGCGCGCGCGCATATTGTGAAAGCTCATGCCCGAGCCGACGATCAGCACACCCTCGTCCCGCAGCGATTCGAGCGCGCGGCCGGCCCGGATATGATCGGCCGGATCAAGATTGGCGCGCAGCGACAACTGGACGAGCGGAATGTCCGCGTCAGGCAAGGCGACCTTCATGGGAACGAACACGCCATGATCCCAGCCACGAGTCGCGTTTTCGGCAACGGGAAAGCCCGCCTTCCCCAACAACCGCGCCACGCGCCGCGCCAGCGCGGGATCGCCGGGCGCATCCCAGCGCAGGCGATAGGTATGTTCGGGAAATCCATAATAGTCATAGAGCAGATCCGGCTGCGCGCCCGTGTGCACGGTGAAAACGCTCTCCTCCCAATGCCCGGAGACCAGCAGGATCGCACGCGGCCTTTCCGGCAAATGAGCGACCAGATCGCGCAGATACGCTTCCATCGGTCGCCACATCGGATCGGCAGGCCCGTCCGGGTTCATGAAGAAGCAGGGACCGCCGCCATGCGGAACGAAGAAGGTGGGCTGTTTCATGAACGCAAGATCGTGCCGCGCGGCCCGGCGCGCAACTCGGGTCGGGGAAACGGATCGTTTCAGCGATAGGGCGTCGGGCGACATGCGCCCGCGAGAGAGCGCGCGCTTCCCATCATGACGCTGCTGTCCGCTCTTGCGGCACGCGTCAGCATCGCTAGTCAGAAGGAATGACCAAATTCACCGTCAACGACCGCCCGGTATATTATCGGATGGATCCGCAGACGCCGCTTTTGTGGGCGCTGCGCGACGCGTCCAACCTGACCGGCACCAAATATGGCTGCGGCACCGGCGATTGCGGGGCCTGCACCGTGGACATTGACGGGCAGGCGATGCGGTCCTGCCAGGTCACGCTGGCGCAGGCAGAGGGACGGTTCGTGACGACGATCGAAGCGCTGTCGCCCGATCGCAGCCATCCCGTGCAGCAGGCCTTCGCTGCCGAAAATGTGGTGCAGTGCGGCCATTGCATTCCCGGAATGATCATGACGGCGGCGATGCTGTTGCGCCGGAACGCTGACCCGTCGGACAGCGACATCGACGGCGCAATCACCAATTTATGCCGGTGCGGCACTTATCCACGTGTGCGCGAGGCGGTGAAGCGCGCCGGGCGCATCCTGCGCGGCGAGGAACAAGTGGCTGCCGCGCCCCCGCCGGGAATCACGCCGCAGGATGCCGCGCGGGTGGTTCCTTCGCTGCGCATCCCATGATCCGTTTTGCCGATTCCTTTCGGAACGCTGACAAGCAGGTTCAGTATCGCGTCATCGCATGGGCCGTAGATGGAAGACACAAGAGGCCGATGCGGCCTTTGGGCGAGGACAAGACGATGTTCAAAAAGATCATGATTGCCGGACTGATGACCGCGACGATGCTGTCGGCCATACCGGCGCAAGCGCAGCGGACCGATGGCGACGGCCAGTATCAGGGCCAGGGTCGTGGCGATCGTGGCGGCAGGGAAAGCCGGGGCGACAATGGCGGCGGCAATCGCGGCAACTGGCAGGCGCGCCAGCAGCAGGCGCAGCCCCAGGTTCAGGTGCAGCAACAGCAGCAAACTGCGCCGCAGCAGCGCTATGATCGCGGCACGCCCTATGGCAGCGGCGCGCGCCAGCCGGATCGGCAGGCGCAAATTCAGCAGCAGCAGGTCCCGCAGCAGCGCAATGGCTGGCAGGGCAACGGCCGCGACGCCAATCGGGACGGACGCCCGGACACTGGCCGGTGGAACGGCAACGGACGCACCAACGGCGCGGCAAACTGGAATGATCGCAATCGTGACGGGCGCGACGACCGGCGCGACTGGAACCAGCGCGACAATCGCTGGAATCAGAATGGCGGCGACTGGAACCGTGGCAATGACCGCCCGCGCATAGACAATAGACAGCGCTGGTCGAACCAGCGCCAGTGGAGCAACAACTGGCGCAACGATCGCCGGTACGACTGGCGGAGCTATCGCAACACTTATGGCGACGTCTTCCGGTCGGGCAGCTATTATGCCCCGCGCGGATGGAGCTATGGCTACCGGCCTTTCTCGGTCGGCATCTATCTCGACAGCCTGCTCTATTCCAACAGCTATTGGCTCGACGATCCCTATGCCTATCGCCTGCCGCCGGCTTACGGCACGCTGCGCTGGGTCCGCTATTATGACGATGCGATGCTGGTCGATATCCGTGACGGCTATGTGGTCGACGTGATCCGCGATTTCTTCTGGTAAGTAGAAGCGCGTCCTGAACCGGCCTTCAGGAATTTTGGACCCGGAGCAGCCATGCTCCGGGTTCTTTTGCATGTGCCACCTTGTGCGTTCCGGCCGGTCTTGGCAGGACGCGCGCATGGATGACGTGCAACAGGATGACGGCGGGACGGCCTCTGTGCATCGCGCGGCGATCGGCGCGGCGGTGGCGAAGCGGCTGAAACGCAATCCGATGACCAGCCGGATCCCGACGCCCCGGCTCGACATATTCGGGCGGCATGATTTTCTGTCGGCGCGGGAATGCGCGGCGCTGCGCGCACAGATCGACGCTGGCGCGCGGCCATCCTCGCTGTTCGACGGCAGTCCCGATTCCGATCCAAGCTATCGCACCAGCAGCAGTTGCACGTTGCGCGGCGGCGACCCGCTGGTCGCCGGCATAGAGCAGCGGATTTCGGGGTTGCTCGGCATCGATCCGGCGACCGGCGAAACCCTGCAGGGGCAACGCTATGCGGTCAGCCAGGAATATCGCGGGCATTGCGACTATTTTCCCGTGACCGCGCCCTATTGGCCCGCGATGCGCGCGTCGGGCGGGCAGCGCTGCTGGACGGCGATGATCTATCTCAACGATGTAGAGGCGGGCGGCGAGACGCATTTTCCCCATTGCGAATTCATGATTCCGCCCAAGACCGGCATGATCCTGATGTGGAACAATCTGGACAAGGACGGCGCGCCCAATCGCTTCAGCCTGCATACCGCCAGGCCGGTGGAAGCCGGCGTCAAACATGTCGTGACCAAATGGTATCGGGAACGCGCCTGGACGCCCGCGCCGCAGGCAGGCTGATCCGAAAAAGCATGAGCGGGCGATCATTACACTTTGCGACAGACCTTTCCCGTTCCTGACCGACATGTTCGCGACATGTTCAGAACGAATCCGTCAGAAGGGCGTTATCGGACGGGGGCTTCCAGCCGGAAGCTGACCATCCGATGTTACAGGCCCCCACAGGTACTGGAGAAAATATATGCGTAAGATCATGATTATGGCCCTGATGGCCGCAACCGCCCTGCCCGCAACCGCCATGGCCCAGTCGGGCGAATTGCGCCGCGACCGCCAGGAAATCCGCGAGCAGCAGGGACAATTGCGCGACGCGCAGCGCTATGGCGACCGCCGCGACGTGCGCGAGCAGCGCCAGGACGTGCGCGAAGCCCGGCAGGAGTTTCGCGAGGATGCGCGCGATCACCGTCAGGACCGGCGCGACGACTGGCGCAGCTATCGTCAGTCCAATCGCAACGTCTATTTGCGTGGCAACTGGCGCGCGCCGTTCCGCTATAACGCCTGGAATGTCGGCGCGCGTATCCAGCCCACTTATTATGGTTCGCGCTATTATGTGAGCGATTATGCCCGCTACCGCCTGCCGGCGCCCGGCCGCGACCTGCGCTATGTGCGTCATTATGACGATGTGCTGCTGGTCAATGTCCGCACCGGCCGCGTGGTGAACGTCTATCGCAGCTTCTTCTGGTAAGAGGTTGCCCCCGGCTAACGGGAAAGGCCCCCGGACGGAAACGTCCGGGGGCCTTTTAATTGGTTATGATGGGGCGGTTAGAACCCCTTCGTGGCCGCGCGGCCCGTTTCCGGGACCGGCGCGGCCGATGAAGCGCCAGGCACATTCACCAGTCCGAAAGGGGTTGGACCGAAGTTCAGAACAGCCCGCCGCCATAAATGTTCCGTTCAGGCGGCGAGTGCCTGTGCGATCAGCTTGCGGCTGTTGGCGATGCCATAGAGCGCGATGAAGCTGCCCATGCGCGGTCCCTGATCCTGCCCCAGCAGCGTCTGGTAGAGCGCCTTGAACCAGTCGCGCAATTCGACGAAACCGAAGCGTTCATCCTTGCCGATGGCATAGACGATATTCTGGATCTCTTCGGCCGATGCGGTTTCGGGCAGCGCGGCGAGTTGCGCATCGAGGTCGCGCAGGGCGGCCGCTTCGGTCGCGTCGGGCGCGCGGCGCCTGAGCGTCGGCGCGACGAAATCGCGGTGATAGGCGAGCGCATGGCCGATCAGCGCGTCCAGTTCGGGATGGCTTTGCGGCGTCGCGTCGGCGACATAATTACGCAGATAACCCCAGACCTGATCCGGCCCGGCGTCGCCCATCACGCCGACAAGGTTCAGCAACAGGCCGAAAGTGACGGGCAGCTTGCCTTCGGGCAACATGCCGTCATGGACATGGTGCACCGGGTTGCCGAGCTTCTGCTCGATCGCCTGCCCCGCATAATTGCCGCGAAACTGCCAATAGTCGTCCACCGCGCGCGGGATGACGCCCATATGCAGTTGCTTGGCCTTTTTCGGCTCGCGATAGGCATAGAAAGCGAGGCTTTCCTGCGGGCCATAGGTCAGCCATTGTTCGAGGCTGAGACCATTGCCCTTCGACTTGGAAATCTTCTCGCCCTTTTCATCGAGAAACATCTCGTAATTGAAGCCCTCGGGCGGGCGGGCACCAAGCGCGCGGCAGATCCTGGACGATTGCGTGACCGAATCGATCAGATCCTTGCCCGCCATTTCATAATCGACGCCGAGCGCGACCCAGCGCATCGCCCAGTCGACCTTCCATTGCAGCTTGGCTCTGCCGCCGAGGACCGACTGCTCGACAGTCTCGCCTTCATCCTCGAAACGCACGATGCCGGCTTCGGCGTCGACCACCTCGACCGGCACCTGCAACACGATGCCGCTCTTCGGACTGATCGGCAGGACCGGCGAATAGCTAAGCTGCCGTTCCTTGCGCAGGGTCGGCAGCATGATGTCCATGATCGCCCGATAGTTGCGCAGCACATCCTTCAGCGCCTCGTCGAACCGGCCCTGCCGGTAATAGTCGGTGGCCGAGACGAATTCATAATCGAAGCCGAAACGATCGAGAAAATCGCGCAGCATCGCATTATTGTGGTGCGCGAAGCTGTCATGGGTGCCGAACGGATCGGGAATTTGCGTCAGCGGCTTGCCCAGATTGGCGGCGAGCAGATCACCGTTCGGCACATTGTCCGGCACCTTGCGCAGGCCGTCCATGTCGTCGCTGAACGCGATCAGGCGGGTGGGAATGTCCGACAGCGCATGAAAGGCGTTGCGCACCATCGTCGTGCGCAGCACTTCGTTGAACGTGCCGATATGCGGCAGCCCC
>CAXUEQ010000073.1:0-14091 GCA_964250175.1 uncultured Sphingobium sp.
GACCGTATAATGGATCAGGCCGCGATGCCGGCCCATCTCGCGCCCGTCGATATGGACGATCACGCCGTCGGCGTCGGCGTCGGCGTCGGGGCGTAGTGCGCGCACGATGCCCGCATAGTCGCCGTCCGGCACGAAGCAGATGTCCTGGCTGTCCGGCTTGGCCGCAACGCCCAGCCCCAGCTCGGCGGCGATGGCGCGCACCTGCGGCTTGGGCATCCCGCCCAGCGGAAAGCGCAGATAATCGAGCTGGTCCTGCGTCGTCGCGAACAGGAAATAGCTCTGGTCGCGCGCGGGATCGGCGGCGCGGTGCAGTTCCGCGCCCCGTGGCCCTTCGACCCGGCGCACATAATGGCCAGTGGCGAGGCAATCGGCCCCCAGATCGCGCGCCAGCGCGAACAGATCGGTGAACTTCACTCCCATATTGCATTTGACGCAGGGTATGGGTGTGCGCCCGGCCATATATTCGTCGGCGAAGTCGGCGATCACGGACTCGCGGAACCGGCTTTCATAATCGAACACATAATGGGCGATGCCCAACCTGTCGGCGACCGCGCGCGCGTCGCGAATATCCTGCCCCGCGCAACAACTGCCGCTCCGTCCGGTCGCCGCGCCATGATCGTAAAGCTGAAGGGTCACGCCGATCGTTTCCGCGCCGGTTCGCGCGGCGAGCGCCGCGACCACGCTTGAGTCGACGCCGCCGGACATGGCAACGACGATGCGGCGTGCCGAAAGCGGCGAAGGCAAATGAAATTCGGCGGCCATGACGGCGCATATAGGCGGAAAACAGCGACTCTTCCAGCCCGCTTAACAGGCTCTTCACCTGCCCTAACATCATATGACCGACCGGTTTACCGGGCCTTATCCTTTCCGCCCTAAGACCGGCGCATGGACTTGAGTTTTTCCCGGACGCGTGAAGCAAAGATTACGGGCGCAACGCCCGTAACCGTGCGGACGGCCGGACTGCCTGTCCTGCTCGCTGCCTCGGCAGCGCGGCAGGCGGCCAGCCCGACGTGCTGCGCCTTGGCGTCGATCCTGCGGGGGCAGGATGGGGGCGACGACAGGGTCCAGGCGTTGGCGGGAATTTTCGCGCCGCGTCAGAATGGCGTGGTCGACGCCGCCTGCCTGTCCGGGAGCTTCCATCCCGGCGTGGCGAACATGATGACGGTGGGGACCGGAATATGAAGGCCGCATTTACCTTGGCGCTTAGCTGAAGTGCAATGCTGCCCGTGAGACAAGAGCGATGGACGTTCCGGCATGGTCTGACAGCCAATGCAGGAGCGCTTTGAAGGATAAGGGCGAATACCCCCGTGCCGTTATTGAGGTGACAATGATCGAAAACCAGAAAATCCGCCCAGCCCAGGTCGTCGGGCCGCTTGGCGAGCCGCTGACGCTGGACAGCCTGCCTCCCGCAGGCACCACGCGCTGGGTCGTGCGCCGCAAGGCCGAAGTCGTCGCTGCGGTCAATGGTGGCCTGCTGTCGGTGGACGAGGCCTGTGCACGCTATTCCCTGACGCTGGAAGAATTCGCCGGGTGGCAGCGCGCGGTCGACCGGTCAGGCATGCCGGGCCTGCGCGTCACCCGCATCCAGCATTATAAATCGCTGTACGAGCGCCAGCAGAAATATTGACGCGGCCATCGTCGATCGGACGACGGGAAAGGGGCTGTTCGCGGACAAGGCGGACAGCCCCTTCGCATGTCCGCATATCCTTTGGTGCCGCCGAAATGGTTGCTCTTCCGAAATATCATGCCGCCGTGGAACGTGTTCGCGCTTTCTCGGTTTAGCTTCTTAGAACGGCTGACATGGGGACGCCGAAAGATAGAGGAGCTGAATCATGGGCATCATCATGTGGCTTATCGTCGGCGGCATCATCGGCTGGCTCGCCAGCCTGATCATGCGTACCGATGGTCAACAGGGCATCATCCTGAATATCGTCGTCGGCATCGTCGGCGCTTTTCTCGGCGGTGTGATCTTCGCTGGCGGCAACATCAACAATTCGCCGCTGACGGTCACTACCTTCCTGGTCTCGCTGGTCGGAGCGATCATCTTGCTGGCGATCGTCAATCTGGTCCGCCGTGGTAGCGTCCGATAAGAAACGACTTTCGCAATATAAAAAAGGCTCGCCCGAAAAGGCGGGCCTTTTTCACGACCTGCGCCCGATGAGAAGTCGATAGAGGATCAGCACCCCGATCGCGCCCAGCGTCGCCGCCAGAAATCCCGCCCCCTCGCCTTCCTGATACCATCCGGCAATGCGCCCCACATAACCGGCGAGCAGCGCTCCGGCGATCCCCAGCAATATCGTGACGATGCAGCCGCCCGGATCGCGGCCCGGCATGATGAGCCGCGCCAGCGCGCCCGCGAACAGTCCCAATAATATCCAGCCGAGCATATCCATCGCCCATTTCCGTCCCGTTGCCGAGTCCCTCATATTGGCCATAAGACGCCGCCCGATGCAATCGCACCCTGTCTCGCGCCTGTCCCGTTCCGGTGCGCCGGCTTGCAAAAGTCCGGCCGATAGCGCATGGACGCGCACCAGCAAGAGTGCGGCGAAACCGCGCCTTTATGCTGTATCCTGTGCCCGATTTGGGGTTGAGCACGGTGCTATATTCATATAACACAGCGGCGTATCGCCGGGTGAGACTTCCGCCGGATCGCAAATGGGCAGGCCATGAACTACGAAACGCAAATTTCCGGCGACAGCAGCCTTGCGGCCTATGAGGAGGAGGATGCGCGTCAGCGCAAACGCCGGATCATCATCGCCGTTGTCACCCTGCTCATCCTGATACTCGTGATTGCCACTGTCGTGATCGTGCGGCGCGCGGACAAGCCTGTCGATGCGGCTGCGGGCGCGCAGGTGCCGGTCGTTACCGTCATTACGCCTGGCCGCTCCCCGGTGCAGCGCACCGTCACCGCCACCGGATCGCTGGCTGCCCGCATAGAAATGCCGGTGGCCGTCGTGGGTGAGGGCGGTCTGGTGTCGCGCGTTCTGGTGCAGCCGGGCGACTGGGTGCGCGCCGGCCAGCCGCTCGCGGTCATCGAGCGTTCGGTCCAGGTCGAGCAGGGCAACAGCCTTGCCGCGCAGATAGACGTCGCGCGCGCCGATGCGCGACTGGCGCAGGCCGAGCTAGACCGCGCCAAGGCGCTGGTCAGCCGCGGTTTCATCAGCCAGGCAACGATCGATCAGAAGACCGCGACCCGCGACGCCGCCAATGCGCGCGTCAAGGTCGCGATCGCCCAATATGGCGAGCAAAAGGCGCGCACCGGCCGGCTTGACATCCGCGCGCCCGCTGCGGGCCTCGTGCTCACACGCGCCGTCGAGCCGGGCCAGGTCGTCGGTTCGGGCAGCGGTGTGCTGTTCCGCATGGCGCGGGGCGGCGAGATGGAAATGCGCGCGCAGGTGAGCGAGGCCGATCTGGCCAGCGTCCGTGCCGGCATGGCCGCCACCGTGACCCCGGTCGGCAGCATCCGGACGGTCGCCGGTCATGTGTGGCAAAGTTCGCCCGTGATCGATCCGCAAAGCCGACTGGGCATCGTCCGCATCGCTATTGCCTATACGCCGCTGATCCGCCCCGGCGGTTTCGCTTCCGCAACGATCGTCAGTGGTTCGGGCCAGTCCCCGCTACTGCCCGAATCGGCGGTCCAGAGCGACGAGAAGGGCAATTATGTCTATATCGTCGGCGCGGGAAACAAGGTCGCGCAACGCCGCGTGACCGTGGGACAGGTGTCGAGCGCCGGGGTCGCGGTGACCGGCGGGATCAACGGCGGCGAAAAGATCGTGGCTTCGGCCGGCGCCTTTCTGACTCCGGGCCAGAAAGTGAAGCCGGAACTTCTGAAGATGACGGCGAACGGGTCGGCGGGATGACGCGCCGGGCCGGGACCGGTCGGGGGCAGAGAGGCATATCGACATGAGCTTTCGCAACATATCCGCCTGGGCGATCCGCAATCCGGTTACCCCGCTCGTCATCTTCGCGGCGCTCCTGTTGGCGGGTCTGGTCGCCTTTAGCCGTATGGACGTCAACAATAATCCGGACATCAGCTTCCCCGCCGTCAGCGTGACCGTGGTCCAGCCCGGCGCCGCGCCGACCGAACTGGAAACTCAGGTTACCCAGCGGGTCGAAGCGGCCGTCCGCGCGATCAGCGGCGTGGACGAGATCACGTCAGTCGCCAGTGAGGGATCGGCCAATACCTTCGTCCAGTTCGCGATCGGCACGCCGGTGGACCGCGCGGTCAGCGACGTCAAGAATGCGATCGACCAGATCCGCAGCGACCTGCCCGACGGCATCCTCGAACCGCAGGTCAGCCGCGTCGACATCGACGGCGGGCCAATCGCCTATTTCAGCGCCGAAGCGACCGACATGACTCTGGAACAGCTAAGCTGGTATGTCGACAATACAGTCGCCAAGCGCCTGCTGGGCATCCAGGGCATGGCCGCGGTCAAGCGCAGCGGCGGCGTCAGCCGCGAAATCCGCATCATCCTCGATCCGGCGCGGATGCAGGCGCAGGGCATCACCGCCGCGCAGGTCAATAACCAGCTACGTCAGGTGAATCTGAACGCTGCGGGCGGCCGTACCGAGATTGCGGGCGCGGAGCAGTCGCTACGTGTGCTGGGCAACGCGCGCGACGCCTATACGCTGGGTCAGACGCAGATCGCGATCAGCGGCGGCCGCACCGTAAAGCTGGCCGACATCGCCCAGGTCCGCGACATGTATGCCGAACAGCGCAGCCTGGCGTTGATGAACGGACGTCAGGTGACCAGCTTCAGCCTCGGGAAGGCCAAGGGCGCGTCGGACGTCACCGTTTATGACGAGGCGCTGGCCGAGATCAAAAAGATGGAGAAGGAGAATCCGAAGATTCACTTCACCCAATTGTTCGCCAGCGTCGACTATACCAAGGACCAATATCATTCGGCGATGGCCGCGATGGTCGAGGGCGCGGTGCTGGCGGTCGTCATCGTCTTCCTGTTCCTGCGCGACTGGCGTGCCACCGCCATTTCCGCGCTGGCGATCCCACTTTCGGCGATCCCGTCCTTCTGGTTCATGGACATGATGGGCTTCACCCTCAACGGCCTGTCGCTGCTGGCGTTGAGCCTGGTGTCGGGCGTGCTGGTCGACGATGCAATCGTGGAGATCGAGAATATCGTGCGCCATATGCGGATGGGCAAGTCCGCCTATCAGGCATCGATCGACGCGGCGGACGAGATCGGGCTGGCTGTGCTCGCCACTACGTCGGCGATCGTCGCGGTCTTTCTGCCCGTGGCGCTGATGCCGGGCATTTCCGGCCAGTTCTTCATCCAGTTCGGCATGACCGTCGTCGTGTCGGTGCTGATGAGCCTTGCCGTCGCACGCCTGATCACGCCGATGGTCGCGGCCTATTTCCTCAAGGCGCACGGGGCCGAGAGCCATGGCGAGGGCCGGCTGATGGACCGCTATATGGATGTGCTCAAATGGACGATCGACAAGAGCCGATATGACCGGGCCTATGCCGATGCCAGCGGCTTTCTGGCCCGGCGTTTCGCCCGGTTCCGCGATCACCGCGTCTGGACGATCGGTATCGGTGTCGCCGCCTTTATCATTCAGGCCGTTGCGTTCGGCACGCTGCCGCTGACATTCCAGCCCACGATCAACCAGAATAGCAGCCAGGTGAAGATCGAGATGGTGCCCGGCAGCACGCTTGAACAAACCACGCGCGTAACGCAGAAGATCGCGGACATGCTCGCCGCCGACAAGGATGTGGTTGAAGCCGCCTTCTCCGATATCGAGACCAACTCGGCGCAGATCTATCTGACGCTCAAGAAAAAGCGTCCGATGACCTCGGTCGAATGGGAGCGCAAGACCGCGCCGAAATTTCAGACGATCGCCGACGCGCGGGTCAATTTCCAGTCGCAGTCAGGCGGCGGTTTCGGTCGCGATGTCGTGTTGATGTTCGGCAGCGACGATCCGGCGCTGCTCGACCGGACCGCCAACACGCTGGTTCGGGAAATGCAGGGGATCGGGGAAATCCGTGACCCGCGGGTCCAGGGCGATATGCAGCGGCCGGAAATCCTCATTCGCCCGCGCATGGATCTCGCAGCCAGCCTGGGCGTCACGACGTCAGCGCTCAGCCAGACCATCCGCATCGCGACGCTGGGCGATATCGACCAGAACAGTGCCAAATTCTCGCTGTCCGATCGTCAGATCCCGATTCGGGTTTCGCTCGCGCAGGATTCACGCAAGGAAATTTCGACGATCGAAAATCTGCCGGTGACGACGACCTCGGGTGCGTCCGTGCCGCTCAAGGTGGTCGCCGACATATCCTTCGGCGCCGGCCCTACGCAGATTCGCCGTTATAATCAGGTGCGTCGCATCGTCGTGGGCGCCGATCTCGCCCCCGGCCTCGTTACCAGCGATGCGATGAAAAAGATCGACGCGCTACCGATCATGCAGAATCTGCCGCAGGGTGTGCGCAAGCTTAACATTGGCGACAGCAAATGGCAGGCCGAACTCATGATGAACTTCATCATCGCCGTGGTCTCCGGCCTGCTGCTGCTTCTGGCGGTGCTGGTGCTTCTCTACAAGCGTCTGATGCCCCCCTTCGTCAACCTCGGTTCGCTGTTTCTCGCGCCGCTGGGCGGCGTGCTGGCTCTGCATCTGGTGGGCCAGCCTATTTCGATGCCGGTGCTGATCGGCCTATTGATGCTGCTTGGCATCGTCGCCAAAAACTCGATCTTGCTGGTCGATTTTGCCCTGGAAGAAATGGGCAAGGGCGTGGAGAAGGCTGCGGCGATCATCGATGCCGGACACAAGCGCGCCCAGCCGATCGTCATGACCACGGTCGCGATGGTCGCGGGCATGGTGCCCACGGCTATCTCCTTGTCGGGTGACGGCGCATGGCGCGCGCCGATGGGCATCACCGTGATCGGCGGTCTCATCATATCGACGCTGCTGACGCTGCTGATCGTGCCGGCGGCTTTCAGCCTGGCGATCGGCTTGGAACAATGGGTGGGGCCGCGCCTGAGTAGGCGTCTGCTGACCTACAAGCCGGCGCACAAATTCGCCGGTGGGCAGCCGGATGACAGTCCGCAACCGGCGGAATAAGCGCGTTCGGGCTTTCCCTGAACGAAAGCACGTCCTAACCGTTGGCCGGTAATGACGATGTTTGCCGCACCCTCCGCCCTCGCCGTGCCCAATGGTGCGCAACGGATGCGGCGCGTGGCGACCGGCATGCTGCTGGCGATGGCCGTGTTGTTCGTCGCTGCGCGCGCGCTGGCGCATCTTCACCCCGCCATCGGCTTCGTTCAGGCCTTTGCCGAAGCGGCCATGGTCGGCGGTTTCGCTGACTGGTTTGCGGTCACTGCGCTGTTCCGTCATCCGCTCGGCCTGCCGATTCCGCACACCGCGATCATCCCGCGCAACAAGGACCGGATCGGCGACACGCTTGCCCTTTTCCTGCGCGATAATTTCCTCACTCCCGCCGTCGTCGCCCGGCGCATGGGGCGCCTCGATGTCGCGTCGGCCACCGGGCGATTCCTCAGTCAGCCTTCGAGCAGCGACGGACGGCTGCGGCGCGGCGCGTCGCGGCTGGCGGCGGATATGCTCGAATCGCTCGATCCCGCACGACTGGGTGGCATGGCGAAGGCGGCACTGGTGCAGCGGATGCGCGCCATTGATTTCGCGCCACTGATCGGACAGGCGCTGGACGCGGCGATGCGCGACGGGCGGCATGGCCCGGTGCTGGACGGCATTGTGCGCTGGGCGGGCAAGACGCTCGACGCCAACGAAGCCATGATCCGCGCCATGGTCCATGCCCGCGCCGGCAAATTGTTGCGCTGGACCGGTCTCGATGAGAATGTCGCCAATGCAGTCATAAGCGGCCTGCAAAAAATGCTTCAGGAGATGGCGGAGGACCCCGATCACCCCTTGCGCGAAAAGGCGGAGGAAGGGTTGCGGACGCTCGCCGCCGATCTGCAGGCCGATCCGGTCATGCAGGCGCGGGTAGCCCGTGTGCGGGACGAGATCATCGACAATCCGGCGATGCAGCGTTGGATCGACGGGCTATGGGAACAGGCGCGCGCTGGCCTTTTGCGCGCGACCCGCGATCCCTCCGGGGCGATGGCCGGGCGGCTGGGCGAGGCGCTGCGGCAACTGGGCGCGACGCTCCAGGAGGATGCGCGGTTGCGCGCGGTCATCAACCGTTTCGCGCGCCGTGCGGCGGTGGGGGCGACGGCCGGCTATGGCGACGGCATCGTCAAGCTGGTGAGCGACACGGTGCGCGGCTGGGACGCGCAAACGGTCACCAGCCGGCTGGAAAATGCCGTAGGTCGCGATTTGCAATATATCCGTATCAACGGCACGCTGGTGGGGGGGCTGGTCGGCCTGATCCTGCACCTGGCTGACCGGCTGTTATAGCAACCATGGCATCCTTATTGGAACCCGCGTCCCCTTTGCGCATTGGTCTAATTAATAATGTGGGATGGTCATGCAAAAACGGGTTCTTATCGTCGAGGACGAAATTTTCGTCGCACTCGAAATCGAACATATCGCGGAGTCGGCTGGCTTTGAGGTATGCGGGATCGCGGCCGATCAGGCCGACGCGCTCGAAGCCGCGAGCAAATGCGATATCGCGCTGGTCGATCTCAATCTGCGCGATGGTCCGACGGGCTCGGACATTGCGCGCGCATTGGCGACCATGCACGGAGTTCGCGTCATCTATGTAACGGCCAATCCGGCACAGGTCGGCCCCGCCGCCACCGTCGCGCTTGGCGTCGTCATGAAGCCGTTCCGCGATGTGACGATCCGCGCCGCACTTCGTCTCGCCGCCGCCCAAGCCCCGCACGAGGAAGAAATCGACATCGCCGGCTTTATGCCGTTTTTTCCCCGTCCCGGCTCATCGCGCGGGCCGGAATATGCAGGCTGACGCACAGGCCATCGGCCGACCATGTGCGGGTCAGCGCGCCGCCCAGTTGTCGCTCCACGCTCAATGCGATCAGCTTCGTGCCGAACCCCTCGGCAAGTGGTGCCGATACGGGCGGGCCGCCTTGCTCGCGCCAGGTCATGACGCATACCGCCCCTTCCTGTGCGATATCGAGAGCGACCCGGCCGTCCGGAACGGAAAGCGCGCCATATTTGGCGGCATTGGTCGCCAGTTCGTGGAACAGCAGCGCCAGCGGCGTCGCCGAACGATCATCGACCGGCGGATCGTCACCCTCCACCAGAACGCGCGGCCCGTCCGGTCCGGCATAGGGCGCGAACAATTCCTGCAACACACCCTTCAGGCTGTTCTGGCCAAGGTGGGAAGCCGAACGGGCGCTGTGCGGCCGCACATAGTCATGCGCCCGGCCCAGCGCCATCACCCGGTCGCGCAATTCTCCGGCCACGTCTGACAGTTCCGGCCGGGCGCGGGCTGACAGGCCGATCAGTCCGGCGATCACCGAGAAGATATTCTTGATCCGGTGCGACAGTTCGTGCGCGACCATCTCGCGCTCTTCCATCGCCTGTTTCTGTTCGTGGATGTCGGTGCAGGTGCCGAACCAGCGGGTGATGGTGCCGTCCGCATCGCGGATCGGCAGGGCGCGGCCCAGCGTCCAGCGATAGTCTCCGCTATGATGGCGCAACCGATATTCGATCTCGTAGGGCGCGCCGCTGTCCAGCGATTCACGCCAGCGTGTCCAGGCGCGCTCCTGGTCGTCGGGGTGGAACATGCCGTTCCATTCCTCGCCATCGGTCGATCCCGGCGGCATGCCGGTAAATTCATACCAGCGCGCATTATAATAATCGTGAAAGCCGTCGGGCCGGGTGGACCACACCATTTGCGGCATCGTGTCGGCCAATGTGCGGAACATCCGGTCGCTGTCGATGACGGCCCGCGCATCGACCTCGGCCTTGCCGCGCATGTCCCGGTCGTGCCGGCGTGCTTCCAGATGACATACCACCTGCGCGGCCAGCAGGGTCAGGCCCTGTTGCTGCAGCGCGCTCAGCCCGGCGCGCGGCACGCGGTCGACCACGCATAGCGCGCCCAGCGGTGCGCCCTCCCGCGACATCAGCGGCGCACCGGCATAGAAGCGGATGTCCGGCGCACCTGTGACAAGCGCATTGTCGGCGAAACGCGAATCTCTGGTCGCATCGGGAATGACGAATATCTCTTCCCCCAGCATGGCATGGGCACAGAAGGACGTGCCGCGCGGAGTCTCGGCCGCGTCAAGCCCCGCACGCGCCAGAAAGCGCTGGCGCGTCTCTTCCACGATGCTGACCAGCGCTATCGGGGTTTCGCAGAGGATAGCGGCGAAGCGGACGATCCCGTCCAGCGTTTCCCAGCCCGCCGCATCCAGATCATAATGCGCCAGTATCGCGGCGCGGTCGATCTCGGTATGCAGCGGGCCGGGACCGCAATCTTCAGCCATCGCTCGCCCGTTCGATGTTTGCGCCCACGGCGGACAATTTCTCTTCCAGCCGCTCATAGCCGCGATCGAGATGATAGACGCGCGCGACCTGGGTCTCGCCTTCGGCGGCGAGGCCGGCGAGGATCAGGCTCATCGACGCGCGCAGGTCGGTCGCCATCACCGGCGCCCCGGTCAACCGCGCGACGCCGCGCACCACGGCGGTGCGGCCGTTTACGCTGATGTCCGCCCCCATGCGCGCCAGTTCGGGAACATGCATGTAGCGGTTCTCGAAGATCGTTTCGGTCAGCACGCTCGCGCCATCGGCCAATGTCAGCATCGCCATGAACTGCGCCTGCATGTCGGTGGGAAAGGCGGGGAAGGGCGCGGTCGACAGCGTCAATGGCTTCAACCGGCCATCGGCGGCCACGCGGATGCCGTCCTTGATGCCCTCGATATGAACGCCGGTCTCGCGCAGGGCCGCCAGGATCGCGTGCATGTCGCCCGCATGCGCACCGATCAGGTCGAGCGATCCGCCAGTGATCGCCGCGGCGCAGGCATAGCTGCCCGCCTCGATCCGGTCGGGCATCACGCTATAGGTCGCACCGTGCAGCCGCCGCTTGCCATGCACGGTCAGGGTGCCGGAGCCGATACCCTCGATCTCCGCGCCCATCGCCACCAGCAGGTTGCAGAGATCGACGATCTCCGGTTCGCGTGCGGCGTTTTCCAGAGTGCAGGGTCCGCTGGCGAGCGATGCCGCCATCAGCGCATTTTCGGTCGCGCCGACCGACACCACCGGAAAGCTGTAGCTGCCGCCGGGCAGCCCACCGTCCGGCGCGCTGGCGCGGACATAGCCTGCTGTGATCTCCAGCCGCGCACCAAAGGCTTCCAGGGCTTTGAGATGCAGGTCGATCGGGCGATTGCCGATCGCGCACCCACCGGGCAGCGAGACCGTCGCCTCACCGGCGCGCGCCAGCAGCGGACCCAGCACCAGGATCGACGCTCGCATCTTGCGCACGATGTCATAGGGGGCTTCGGTCGACGTGACGCGCCCGGCGCGCAGCGTCATCACCCGGCCGAAATCCTCCGGACGCGCGCCTTCCACCATCGTCGATACGCCCAACTGGTTGAGCAAATGGCCAAAGCTGTCGACATCGGCTAGGCGCGGCAGGTTGCGCAGCGTCAGCGGCTCGTCGGTCAACAATGCGCAGGGCAATAATGTAAGTGCCGCGTTCTTCGCGCCGGAGATAGGGAGACGGCCGCTCAGACGCGCGCCGCCGCGGATGATTATGCGGTCCATTCCCCCGCTCATAAAGCCTATTGCGCCCCGCGCAAGGCGCGCGGGCCGCGCGAAAAATGCCATGACGCAAATATTTCATATCCGTTCGAATGGCAGAGACGAATCCGGAAACAATGTTGATCGAGTTTAGTGCGCCCCTTGAAAATGTGGCCAAAAGGCGACGGGGGCGTTGTCGCCATCGTAATGAGATTTGATGAGGACGTTTTTTGCGTGGCGGGAAGCTGTTTTGCGGAAAGACTTGAGAAACATATCCATTTGAACGATGCGGAACGCCGCGCGCTGGAGCGGCTGGAGGAAAGCCAGCGCAAGGTGAAGCGCGGCGTGATCTTTCAGCGCGCGAACGAGAGGGCCTCCGAAACCTTCGTTCTGCGCAGCGGACGGGTGATGAGCTACGTCATCCTGCCCGATGGCAGCCGCCAGATTCTGCGTGTCTATTTTCCCGGCGATTTCCTGGGCGCGGCGGGAACCATCTACCGCCGTGCGGTGGAATCGCTGGTGGTGGTATCCGACGCGATCCTGTGTCCGTTCGACAAGGCGAGCCTGCGCGTGTTGCTGGACGAGCATCCCCGCGTCGCCGCGCTGATGTTCCTCATATCCCAAAGCGAGCGCGTCGCGCTGACCGACCGGCTGGCGTCGCTCGGCCGCACCTCGGCAAAGGCGCGCGTCGCCGCCTTCCTGCTCGATATCATCGACCGGCTGCGGGTGATGGACGACAGCATCGACAACCGGTTCGAGCTGAAGCTGACGCAGGAGGAGATGGGCGATGCGATCGGCCTGACCTCGGTGCATGTCAACCGCATGATCCGCCAGATGGAGGCGGAAAATCTGATCTCCCGCTCCAATGGCGCGATCACGTTGCTGGACGAGCCGAAGCTGCAGGAGATCGGCCATTATATCAATCGCTACAAGGATATCGACCTGGACTGGGTCCCCGCGTCCTGACGGGCCGGTTTAGGCGAGCAGTTCGGCATCCCAGTAGAGCCAGTCATGCCAGCTCGCATGCAGATAGCCGGGCGGGAAAGCGCGGCCATGCTCCAGCAATTGCCAGCTTGTCGGCCGGATCGGCTCGATATGCAGCTTCATGCCCGCCTGCTTGGGCGTGCGCCCGCCTTTTTTCAGATTGCACGGCGAACAGGCGGTCGCGACATTCTCCCATGTCGTGCGCCCGCCCGCGCGGCGCGGCACCACATGGTCGAAAGTCAGGTCGTTCGGCGACCCGCAATATTGGCAGGCGAACTTGTCGCGCAGGAACAGGTTGAAACGGGTGAAGGCGGGATGCTCGGACGGTTTGACATATTGTTTCAGCGCTATGACGGACGGGATTTTCATCTGGAGGCGCGGCGAGTGCACTTCCCGCTCATAGCTCGACACGATGTCGACCCGGTCGAGGAATACCGCCTTGATCGCCGTCTGCCAGGGCCAGAGACTGAGCGGATAATAGCTGAGCGGTGTGTAATCGGCGTTCAGAACCAGCGCCGGACAATTTTCCGGATGCCGTATCAGGTCGGGATGATACATAGATGCGCTCTACCGCCGTTTCTGTCCCGCTCTTTGCCGAAAAGCGTGACAGCCGCATGACATAGCAACCGACTGCTTTCGTCAAGAGTCGCTTCGATATATCTTCATAGCATGATGCCAAAATCCCAGTTTCCGCAATCCCGCGTCCTCAATTGCGGCCGATGCTGACCCGCTTCGCGCCAAGCCCGACCGGGCGGCTCCATGTCGGCCATGGCTGGTCGGCGCTCATGGCCCATGATGCCGCGCGCGCATGTGCGGGCCGCTTCCGCCTGCGGATCGAGGATATAGACGGCGCGCGCAGCCGGGAGGATCATGTCGCCGGCATCCTCGCCGATCTGCACTGGCTCGGCGTTGACTGGGACGGGCCGGTCGTGCGCCAGTCGGAGCGGCTGCCCGCTTATGCCGCCGCATTCGAAAGGCTGATGGGCATGGACCTGCTCTATCCCTGTTTCTGCACCCGCGCCGACATCGCCGCCAGCACGGCCGCGCCGCACGGTCCCGAAGGACCGCTTTATCCCGGCACCTGCCGCGCCTTGTCTCGCGAACAGCGCGCCGCGCGGCTGGGCGAACCTCATGCCTGGCGGATCGACATGGCGCGGGCGGTCGCGCGGGCCGGAGCGCTCGACTGGACCGACGACAGTCTTGGCACGATCCGCGCCGATCCGCTCGCCGCTGGCGATGTCGTGCTCGCGCGCAAGGATGCGCCGACCAGCTACCATCTCGCCGCGACGCTGGACGATGCGGACATGGGTGTCACCCATGTGCTGCGTGGCAACGATCTGATCGCCGCGACCGATGTGCATCGCCTGCTTCAGGCGTTGCTCGGACTGCCGACGCCGCTCTACCACCATCACCCGCTGCTGCTCGGGACCGATGGCAAGCGCCTCGCCAAGCGCAGCGGCGGCATCGCACTTGCCGACTTGC
>CAXUEQ010000074.1:0-13915 GCA_964250175.1 uncultured Sphingobium sp.
GATATGGGTCGACTTGCCGGTGCCATGATAGCCCTGCACCATCACCCGGCGGTTGTGCGCGAAGCCCGCGAGGATCGCCAGCGTCGTGTCCGGATCGAACACATAGGCCGGGTCGGTGTCCGGCACCCGCTCGTCGGCTTCCGAAAAGGCCGGGACCATCATGTCGATGTCGATGCCGAAGACGTCGCGCGCATTGACCTGCCGGTCGGGCGCGTCGAGCAGCGTCTCGCTGCGCGTGTCGGGCTGGGTGTTGGGAATGTCGGTCATGCGTTGGGCCTGTCGTTAAGTCGGGCGATCCTTCGATACGCCATTCGACACGCTCAATGGCTATTCGGGACAAACGGTTCAATATAAAATGCCGTTCGTGCCGAGTAGCGATTGAGCGAAGATGAAGGCGCGCATCAAAGCATCAAGCAAAGGCCGGAGCCTTTCGCAGATGCGTATAGGCTGCAATCACGTCCTGCAACGCTTTCTCATGGCTGCGGTCGCCGCCATTATGGTCGGGATGATAGCGGCGCGCGAGGGCGGTATAGGCCCCGCGCAACGCCTTGCGGTCGGCGTCGGGTTCCAGCCCCAGCACATTCAGCGCCTTGCGGTCGTCGGGCGAAAGCGCGCGGCCGTCGGCCCGTTCGCGCATCGCCGCCGCCGCGCGGGCCATGCGATCCTTGAACCGTGCGCCGATCGCGTCCAGCGGGTCGCCGAAATCCTGCCATTTGGGCGGTGGGGAGGCGGCGGTGGCGGAAAAGGCGCGCGTCTCCCGCTCCCACCCGGCGAAGGGGCGCTGCGCTTCCGAAATCTCCTCGGGCGTCATGCCGGTGAAGAAATTATATTTGGCGTTGAATGCGCGCACATGCTCCAGGCACAGCCAGCGCCAGCGCGGCCCGTTCGCGCCGCTGGTGATGCCGTCCTCGGGCGGCGCGCGAAATTCGCCCGCCTCCGGGCAACCCGGCATGGCGCAGGCGCGGCCGTCGCTCTCCACCCGGCCGTGGAAGCGGTTAAAGCGGCGATTGGAAAAGTCGGTAGCCAAAATAGTCCTGCTGCAAAGCTGGGTAGCCGAACTATATAGGGGCGATGACACAGGAATCGAAAGGCCCCGTGGCCACGGAAATCGAAGCGCTGCTGCGCGCCGCCCTGCAACCGCAACGGCTGATCGTCAGCGACGACAGCGAACAGCATCGCGGACATGCCGGGCATGACGGATCGGGCGAAAGCCATTTTACGGTCGAGATCGTGTCGGAGGCCTTTTCCGGGCAGAATCGCGTGGCGCGGCAGCGGATGGTGAATGCGGCGCTCGCCGACCTGCTGCGCGAACGGGTGCATGCGCTGGCGATCCGCGCGCTCGCGCCCGAGGATATCAACCTGAACGCATGAGTTCGGCCCAAGCTGAAAAAGGGACAGGCGATGACGGACCAGGCGGGGGAACGGGCGGGCTATGACTTCTGGTATTGGCCCGACATTCCGGGCCGCGGCGAATTTGTCCGGCTGACGCTGGAGGCGTGCGGCATCCCCTATCGCGATCGCGCGCGGGAGGAGGGCGCAAAGGCGCTGATGGCCGACATGGCCGGTCATGATGCGGGACCGGCCTTTGCGCCGCCCTATATCGCGATCGACGGCTATACGGTGTCGCAGACCGCCAATATCCTGATGTTCCTGTCCGAACGGCATGATTGCGGGCCGACGACGATGAAGGCGCGCTACTGGCTGAACCAGGTGCAGTTGACGATCATGGACCTGGTGGCCGAAGCGCATAATGTTCATCATCCCGTGGCCACGATGCTCTATTATGAGCAGCAGAAAGCGGAGGCCGCGCGCGCCGCGAAACAGTTTCGCGAGGCGCGTATTCCCAAATTTCTCGGCTGGTTCGAGCGTGCGCTGGCCGCGCAGGACGGCGCATGGCTAGCGGGCGAGCGATGGAGCTATGCCGACCTGTCGCTCTGGCATCTGGTCGAGGGGCTGCATTACGCCTTTCCCCTGCGCATGGCCGCGATCCTGGGCGACTATCCGCTGACGCAGGCGCTGTGCGCGCGGGTGGCGGTGATCGACGTCCTGCAAAATTACCTGAAAAGCAACAATCGCATCGCCTTCACCAATGAGGGCATATTCCGCCATTACCCGGAGCTGGACGCCGCATGAGCGAAGCCGATTTCATTATCCAGACGATCGTGCCCACCACGCATGATCTGGGCGATTTCAAGGTCTATCGCTCGCTTCCCGCGAAAGAGCGGACCATGGTCGGGCCGTTCATCTTCTTCGATCAGGCCGGCCCCGCGAAATTCGGCGCGGGGGAGGGGATCGACGTGCGGCCGCACCCGCACATCAACCTCGCCACCGTCACCTATATGTATGAGGGCGCGTTCCAGCATCGGGATTCGCTGGGGTCTGACCAGTTGATCGAGCCGGGCGCGGTCAATCTGATGACGGCGGGCAAGGGCATCGTCCATAGCGAGCGATCGCCCGCCGACGAGCGCGCCCGCATGTCCAAGCTCTCGGCGATCCAGACCTGGCTCGCGCTGCCCGACCGCGATGAGGAGATGGACCCGGCGTTCGAGCATGTCGGCGAGGGCGGGTTGCCGGTCATCGACTATGGCGGCGCGCAGGCGCGAATCATCATGGGCAGGCTTTGGGGGCAGGCGGCGCCCGTGACCACCTACGCCCAGACCATCTATGCCGACATCATGCTGCGCCCCGGCGGTGCGATCCCGATCGAGCCGGAGGCCGACGAGCGTGCGCTCTATGTCTCAGGCGGCGACGCGGCGCTGGATGGCATGCCGCTCAGGCCGCAGACGCTCTATGTCCTGCGCCCCGGCACCCGCGCGACCCTGTTCAGCGTCGATGGGGGGCGCGTCATGTTATGCGGTGGAGAGGCGTTCGCGACGCCGCGCCATGTCTGGTGGAATTTCGTCTCCTCGACCCAGGACCGGCTTATGCAGGCGCGCGAGGACTGGGAAGCGATGCGCTTCCCGCTGATCCCCGGCGATGATGCGGAGTTTATACCGATCCCGCAGGGACGGCCCAAGACGGTGAGCTATCCGTGAAGAGTTGCGCTGTGCCGGAGCCGTTGCCGGCCCCGGCCCATGCAATTCACCAGCTCAGGTTGATGCGGCCGTATAGATAGCGGCCGTTGAAGCCGAACGGCGAGTAATAGGGGAAGGCGACCAGACCGGAGCTGTTGAGCACGGTGCCGCGCGACGAGGTGAGTTTGACATAGTCGGGATAGGTGTCGAACAGATTGTTCGCGCCCACCGCCAGGTTCAGGTTCCGGATAAGCTGGTAGCGCAGTTCAAGATCGAAGAGCGTGTGCTTGCCGGTATGGATGTCGTCCTCCGCGAAGCCGTTGCCGCTGCTCGGCTGGGTTACGTCGCCATAATAGGACGCGCGCGCGGTCACGCCGATCTTGTCGAGCGACCAGTCGAGCGTGCCGATCAACTTGGTGCGCGGTGTGCCCTGTTCGAACGATATGATGCGCTGGCGGGTGAAGATCGGCAGGGTTCTGCTGGTCGGAATTCCATTGATCGGGGTCGTGATCGTCACCGCGCCAGGCGCTCTGGTAACTTTGATGTCGTTGAAATTGCCGGCCGCGGTCAGGTCGAAAGTGCCCAGAGAATCGGTTCGCGCGCGGTAATGCGCTACGACGTCGATACCTTTTGTAGTCGAACGGATCCCGTTAAGGAAGAACCGGCCAGAACTGACGCCATTGGGCGCGAGCAAGGTCGTGATGACTTGCTGGGCCGGTACCGTGCCGCTGGGATCGGCGAGATTTTCCGACAGCGCGATCTGGTCGCGGATCTTGATCTGATAGGCATCGACCGACAGGTCGAACCCGCCCGCGCGCAGCACCGTTCCGAGCGAGAAGTTGCGCGCCTTCTCCGGCCGCAACGGCTTGCCGCCGAGCGCTGTGCCGACCGCGCTGGTCGATGGGAACAGGCCCGTTTCGACGACCGCGCCGCCGGTGAGTATGGACGTGGTCGAGGTGAAATATTGCTGTTGCAGCGAGGGCGCGCGGAAGCCGGTCGAGGCGGTGCCGCGCAACGCGAACCAGGGTGCGAATTCGTAACGGGCGCTGAGTTTGCCCGTCGCCGTCTCGCCAAAGTCCGAATAGCTTTCACCCCGCACCGCAGCGCCCAGCGTCAGTTTTTCGGTCGGCTTCGCCTCGACATCCAGATAGCCGGACACATTGTCGCGATGCGCATCGACCTCGTTCGACGGCTGGAAACCGGGGAAGCCCTGCGCGCCCGATGCCAGCGTCGTGGCCGCGCCCGTCGCGCGGTTATACGACGTGGGTTCGCCCGCGCCGATCTTGAAGCCTTCGCGGCGATATTCCTCGCCGAACGCGATGTTGATCGTGCCTTCGCCCAGCGGCAATTCCTTCGACACGTCGATCCCGCCGACCAGTTGATCATAGGTCAGGTTGCCGGCATAAAAGTCTCGCTGCGAGGCTGCGCCATAGGTGGCATTGCCCGAATTGCGCGTGTTGAAGGTCAGCTTGTTGCGGCCGTAGGACAGGTTCAGGTCGACATTCCAGCCCGACAATTCGCCACGCGCGCCGCCGGTCGCGGTCAGGTCGACCGACTTGACCGCGATCAGGGGCGTGAAGCCATCGGGATAGAGGCTGGCCAGCGCATCGGCGTTCGCATTGGCGTTTGCGCCGGTGCCGCCGGCAATGCGCGGCGTCGCCCCGCTCACGCTGTCACGATGCTGATAGCCGCCGAAGCCATAGAGCGACCAGCCGCTGTCGCCCAATGGCTTTCCGGCGTTGATATAACCGCTATACTGATCGACCTCGGGATCGCCGAAGCGCGAGCGGACGCGGATCGGCGTCTTGCGCGGATCGAAATCGCCGCGGCTGGTGCGGTTGCGGTTCAGATATTCGCCGGAGACGGTCAGGAAGCCGTCCGACCCGAGCGCGAAGCCCTGCCATCCCGCGACGGTCGCCGTTTCGCCGTCCCGCTCTTTGCGCGATCCGCGCGCGGTGTCGACGTCGGTGATATATTTGCCATAGCTGAGCGACGCGCCGCCGCCGCTGCGTGCCTCGCGCAGGCGCAGGTTGATGACGCCGGCGATCGCGTCGGAACCATATTGCGCCGATGCGCCGTCGCGCAGCACCTCGATGCGGTCGAGCGCGATCGACGGAATGGTGTTGAGATCGACCGCCGCCGCGCCGCGCCCGACCGAGCCGTTGGTGTTGAGCAACGCGGAAGTATGGGCGCGCACGCCGTTGATGAGCACCAGCGTCTGATCGGGCGAGAGGCCACGCAGCGTCGCCGGGCGGATCGAGTCCGTGCCGTCGACGGCGGACGCGCGCGGGAAATCGATCGACGGCGTGACGGCGGAAAGCGCGGTGCCCAGCTCGCTCGTGCCCTGACGGCGTAATGCCTCGCCGGACAGGACATCGACCGGCGAGACCGATTCAAGACGGGTGCGGCCGGTGGTGCGTGTGCCGGTCACGACGATATCGCTGCCTTCATCGGCCGATGCAGTGACCGGGGCCGTCTGCGCGTGCGCGGACAGGGGCAGGGCGCTGAGCGCGGCGGTGACCAGCAAATGGGTTCGAAAATTCGTCATGACAGTCCCTCTTCAAATCTGCGGCGGGCCTGGCCGACCGCAAGGGAAAAGGGCTATAGTCAATTAAAATGGTAGATAAATATCGAATATGCTCGTGACTGTTTTTTCAGAGCGCGCCTGTTGCACAAAGGCATCGCTTCATCGCGATGACGAGGCGTTCAATTGGAGAGAGCAAGGAGAGCCATAGCGGCGTCAAAACAAAGATGGTGCACCCGACTGGATTCGAACCAGTGGCCTCTGCCTTCGGAGGGCAGCGCTCTATCCAGCTGAGCTACGGGTGCGTGCGGCCTGTCGGCGCTGTCCGTGACCGCCGCTTAGCAAAGGCTTTGGGGCGACGCCAGCGCCAAAATGCGTGGCGGGCCGTTCAGGTTGCCTGGGCAGCGACGCTCTTCACCGTGGGCGCGGGCGTCTTTGGCGTGTAACGGCACAGGTCCGCGACCACGCAGCGCCAGCATTCGGGCCGCCGCGCCTTGCACACATAGCGGCCGTGCAGGATCAGCCAGTGGTGCGCGTCGCGGCGGAAAGGGGCGGGGGTCAGGGCGTCCAGCTTCTTCTCGACCGCCAGCACCGTCTTGCCGGGGGCCAGACCGGTGCGGTTGCCGACGCGAAAGATATGGGTATCGACCGCAAAGGTTTCCGCGCCGAACGCGGTGTTCATCACGACATTGGCGGTCTTGCGCCCGACGCCGGGCAGGGTGGTCAATATGTCGCGATCCTGCGGCACCGCGCCACCGAAGTCGCGCACCAATATTTCGGACAGGGCGATCACATTCTTCGCCTTGCCGTTGAACAGGCCTATCGTCTTGATATGCTGCTTCAGCGCCTCCTCGCCAAGCGCGACCATCTGCGCGGGGGTCTGCACGTCGGCGAAGAGCGCGCGGGTCGCCTTGTTGACGCCGACATCGGTCGCCTGCGCCGACAGCACGACCGCGACCAGCAACTGATAGTCGTTTTCATAGTCCAGTTCGGTGCGCGGATCGGGATTGCTCTCGGCGAGGCGGCTGTAGAAGGTGAAGATATCTGCCTTCTTCATCGCGCTACAGTCCCAGCACGTCTTTCATCGCGTAGCGGCCCGGCGTGCGCCCGGCGAGCCATAAAGCCGCCTTAACCGCACCGCGCGCGAAGATAGCCCGGTTTTCGGCGCGATGGCCGATTTCGATCCGCTCACCCTCGGTCGCCAATATCACCTGATGGTCGCCGGCGACCGATCCGCCGCGTAGCGCGGCAAAGCCGATCGCGCCCCTGGCCCGAGCACCGGTGATGCCGTCGCGCCCGCGTTCGCTATGATCGGCCAGCGATATGGCACGCCCGCGCGCAGCGGCCTCCCCCAGCAACAGCGCGGTGCCGGAGGGGGCATCGACCTTATGCCGGTGATGCATCTCGACGATCTCGATGTCCCAGTCGTTGCCCAGCCGGCGCGCCGCGTCTTCGACCAAAGCGGCAAGCAGGTTGACGCCGAGCGAAGTATTGCCGGTCTGGAGGATGGCGATGCTGTCGGCGGCCTGGTCGATCAGCGTATGATGCACGGGTTCGAGGCCGGTAGTGCCGATCATGATCGGCTTACCCGCCGCGATGCAGGCATCGAGATGATCGCCCAGCGCGCCGGGAGCGGAAAAATCGATCAGGACGCTGCTCGCCTGTGCCAGCGCCAGCGCATCGCTGCCGATCGGAATCCCGCCAATGTCTCCAGCGCCGCCCACGCGGCCGACGCCCCCGGCGATGCCCGCGCCCGTCTCTGCCGCCGCCAGCGCGATCGCCTGCCCCATGCGTCCTGCCGCGCCGAATATGCCGATTGCCGCCATCGCGATTGCGCCCTTTTTCCAGCCCTAACTGAATGCGCCGATGCCAGACATTCGCGACATTGTCATCCTTACCGGTGGGCGTATTCCCGTGCGCTGATAGTAGGTTTCGTTCGGAAGCGGGCCACTATCGGTGCCGGTTGTCCATTATAGCCCAATGTTTTGCAAAGCGGCGAGGTCACATCAGGCCGGCAGACTTCAACGCATCCTCGATGATCTTTTGCATATTTTTCCGGCCGATGACGGGAGCGGCTGTCGGTTGTGGTCTTTGCACGGGAGCAAGTCGCGCGTCAGAGTCGGCCAACTGCTCTTTGACCGGGTTGGCGAGATTCTCTGTCAATCCCCAAGACGCGGCGAGATGCTGGGTCGAAGACATGCCGACGTCAATCAGATAGGCACCAGAGGTTTCGACATTTTCCGCCGTGTCGGCATCGAGCGGCGTTCCATGTCCCATGCCTGCGATCACATATTCCTCGACGCAGTTGCGGCCCGAAGCGTCCTGCCAGACGCGGTGCAAATGGCCATCCACCAGCGTATCGACCGAGGCGCCCTCATGCAGTTGATGGACCGTGCGCCATTGCGCCACCGTGGCATCCGCGTTCGAGCAATCGACGGTCTGGTCTGCCGTTCCGTGCCAGACGGAAATCGTCGGCCACGGCCCCTTATGCCCGGATGCCTCGCGCACCATCCTGGCAAGCTGCGCGTCCGTCTCACGGCCACGGCTGCGCATCCGGCTGAATGCTGCTGGCATCGACTTGGCAACGCCATAAGGAAGGCCCGCGATCAAACCGCCGCCCGCAAAAAGCTGGGGATAGGTCGCGAGCATCACGCCGGCCATGGCCGCGCCCGCCGATAGACCGGTTATGAAGATATGCGCCGGGTCAAGATCGTGATCGACGATCATCTGGCTTATCATGGTCTTGATGGATGCTGGCTCGCCTTCGTTACGGCGCATGTCGCCCGGCTCGAACCAATTGAAACAGCCATTTGCGTTGTTCGCGCGCTGCTGCTCGGGATAGAGCACCGCAAAGCCGTGGCGCTCGGCGAGAAAGGTCCATCCCGTCCCCCGGTCGTAAGCTTCCGGCGTTTGCGTGCACCCGTGAAGAACGACCACCAGTGGCGCTTTGGAAGACAGGCCTGCCGGCACAAATTTCTTCGCGACCAGATTTCCTGGGTTAGGGGCAAAGCTATAAGCGGTTAGCGGGCGCAGATGCGAAGCCTGAGCATCGATCGGCGCGAGGCCGCTGTTTCGAAACCAGTCGTTCATTCGGTCCGCTTTCATGTGCATTACCCTGTTTCGTGTCGGCGCATGCCACTAACATAACGGTCGCTGTTTCCAGGAGTTGCTGCACTGCACAAATAATTCCGACAGGCAGGGCCAGACGTCCGGCAGCCAGGCTGGATTACTCATTTGCCAAGACCAATATAAGTCTATGGTGGTTCTGAGGGGGAGGAACCTATGCACCGCGCAAGGCTTGACCGGCAGGTAATGGAGCTATCAAGATGACCGATCCCGTCCAGCCATGACCATGGACCTCGCGCATGCAATACTCCGATTCTATCCCGTCGATCGCCACCTTACAGCCATGTCCCCTTGATGGCGGCCGTTCGCAATCTCATCCTTGTGCTTGGCGATCAGTTGACGCCAACGCTGACCAGCCTTGCCGCCGGAAACCCGGCGCAGGATCGCGTGCTGATGGCGGAGCTTCATGATGAAGCGACCTATGTGCGCCATCACAAGAAGAAGATCGCCTTTCTCTTTTCCGCCATGCGGCATTTTGCCGAGGAATTGCGGGCGGCCGGCTGGACCGTCGATTATGTGAAGCTGGACGATCCCGACAATCAGGGCAGTTTTACAGGTCAGGTCGCCGAAGCCATCCGGAAATATCGGCCCGCGCGGATCATTGTCACGCAAGCGGGCGAGTGGCGCGTTGCGCAAATGCTGGAAAGCTGGGGTGCGTGCTTCGACATGCCCGTCGACATTTTGCCCGACGACCGGTTCCTGTGCTCGTCCGACGCATTTGAGGGCTGGGCGACCGGCCGCAAGCAACTGCGTATGGAATATTTCTACCGCGACATGCGCCGCCGGACCGGACTGTTGATGGAGGGCGATCAACCGGCTGGCGGCAAATGGAATTACGATGCGGACAATCGCAAGCCCGCCGAGATTAATCTCTTCATGCCGCGTCCGATGCAGCATCAGCCGGATGCTCTTACGAACGATGTGCTGACGCTGGTCGCGGCGCGGTTCGACAATCATTTCGGCGACCTGACGCCATTCTGGTATGCGGTCACACGCGCCGGTGCCGAAGCGTCTTTCGCTGCGTTCTTGGCGCAGGCCTTGCCCGGTTTCGGCGATTATCAGGATGCGATGCTGACCGGCGAGCCATTCCTGTATCACGCCGTTATCGCACAATATCTGAATTGCGGGCTGCTCGACCCGTTGCGCGTCTGCCAGCAGGTGGAGGCCGCCTGGCGCGCGGGTGCCGTGCCGCTGAACGCCGCTGAAGGCTTTATCCGGCAGATCATCGGCTGGCGTGAATATGTTCGGGGCATCTACTGGCTGAAGATGCCGGACTATGCGCAGAGCAATTTTTTCGGACATAGCCGCCCGTTGCCCGATTTCTACTGGACGGCCGAAACCGAAATGGCCTGCGTCAAGTCGGCGGTCACGCAAACCAGGGAGCAGGCCTATGCCCATCACATTCAGCGCCTGATGATCACCGGCAATTTCGCGATGCTGGCGGGAATCGATCCCCACGAACTGCACGAATGGTATCTGACCGTATATGCCGACGCTTATGAGTGGGTCGAATTGCCGAATACGGTCGGTATGAGCCAGTTCGCCGACGGCGGCCTGCTGGCTTCGAAACCCTATGCCGCCAGCGGCGCCTATATCAACCGCATGTCCAATTATTGCGGATCCTGCCGCTATGAGGTGAAAGCGCGGACCGGCTCCAAAGCCTGCCCGTTCAATGCGCTCTACTGGAATTTCATCGCCCGCAACCGCGACAGGATCGGCCATAATCCACGAATGGCGCAGATGGTTAAAATCTATGACAAATTTGCGGATGACGAGCAAAGACGGATCGCCGACAGCGCCGCGTCCTTTCTGGCGGGCTTGTGATGGAAAAGCGCTATACCAAGGCCACTCTGCCCCAAAAACTCTGTGCCGCCTGCGGTCGGCCCTTCGCTTGGCGCAAGAAATGGGCGCGGGACTGGGATGATGTGAAAACCTGTTCTGAACGCTGTAAAGGTGAATTTCGCCGAAAGAACGCGACAACGGGATGATGCGAAGCCAGCCGGGATCGGATAGCGCCGCGAAATCGCCAAGCACTAAAAAAGGGATAGCCATGACCGTGACGATGTATGGGATTAAAAACTGCGAGCAACCTGTTAGGGTTGTAGACGGACCATAAGATCGTCATTTCGGTTCAAGAACGAATCTGTAGGTTCGGAGTATCCAAAATTCTCGAAATTGACCTTGGCTCTGCCCCTTTATCCTGAAGCGCAAGCCTCTAGCTGATCTGCTGGAAGAACTTGATCTCGATGGTGTCATCGCGATCGGTAGCGGTCATATTTTTTTGAGGTGTCAGCGACAAATAGGTTCCTGATACATCCCCGTCTTTGCGTCCGACGAGCATGGTCGAGCCAGCTCTTGGTATCAGGTGCATAGCCGGCTCGCGTTCGATCTGCGATTTGAAGATCGGCGCGATGTCGGAAAGCGGGCCGTCATAATTGGCTGTATACCCATGCCCTTACTGCCTTTCCGATTGAGCACATTGGTAGCTACAACTACCACCCCCGCCGGCAATTTTGCCCAACCTGGCAACATTGCGAGGACCGCTGGATCGCCGCCAAAGCAAATCGACTCTCCAGCCATTTCGCGCAGGTTTTCAGCCGGACAGGTTGTAGCGACAGTTTTGACTTGTTCGACAGGTTCACGGTCGCTTGACTGGCTTTCCGCGGACGGCTCCTCGACTGATTGGCAACCCGAAAGCAAGCCGGCCAGGATAATCGTGCTCAGCATACGCATCAAGGTTCTCCCCCTTTGGAACATCGCATCGCAGTGCACAAAACTTCTTAAGATTTCTTAGATGTTTAGCTTGGCCGCTTGCCTTTTAACCGATCCAATCAATAATCGTGCACCCAAATGTGATGTAAGGACAGCCAATGCCGTTAACCATGTATGGGATCAAATCCTGCGACACGATCAAGAAGGCACGGACCTGGCTGGCCGATCATGGCGTTGCTCATGCTTTTCACGACTATAAAGCTGTAGGCGTGGAACGTGATACGCTGGAGGGCTGGGTCGCCGAACATGGCTGGGAAGTGATCCTGAACCGTGCCGGCACGACCTTTCGCGCGCTGCCCGAAAGCGACAGGCAGGGGATCGACGCGGACAAGGCGGTCATGCTGATGCTGGCCAATCCGTCCATGATAAAGCGGCCGGTCCTCGACCTGGGCGACCGGCGGATCATTGGGTTCAAGCCCGATATCTATGCCGCAGCGTTCGCCTGAAAGCCGTTCCCTGCCGAATGGCTTGAAATTCGCGGGCAATCGGTCGAAAGATGGCGGATGCTCTCACAAAAGACCCGTTATGCCATCCGCGCGCTTCAGCATCTGGCGGATCATTTCGGGCAAGGGCCGGTGCCGCTGACCGACATTGCCGAGACGCAGAATATCCCGTCCAAATTCCTGACGGTCATCCTGTCCGAATTGTCACGCGAGGGGCTGGTATCGACCCAGCGCGGGCGCGACGGCGGGTACTGGCTGGCCTTGTCGCCGATCGACATCAGCTATGGCGACATCGTGCGGCTGACGCGGGGGTCGCTGGCGCTGACCCCCTGTGCCAGCCGCTTCGCACATGAGCAATGCGCCAATTGTCTGCCCGAATCGGAATGCCGTCTGCATCGCCTGATGCTGCGCGTGCGGGATGAAACGGCCAAGGTGCTGGACGGTATCAGCCTGGCCGAACCGGTGCCGTTGCAAGATTGAACGGTGATGATGGGCAATATGGAACGGGCTGCCCAGATTCTGACACATTCCGGCGCTGCGCTATTGTCTACTGGATAAATAGAATTATATCGGGAGACTCGGACAAGGAGCCTTGCCATGAGTCATTTCGGACATAACGGTTTGGGTAGAGGCGGTTTCGATCAGGCGGGGGATGGGCGGCAACCGATCGTGCTGACCATTCCGGGCCTGAACAACAGCGGCGCAGGGCATTGGCAGACGATTTGGGAAGCGACGCGCGGCGATTGCCAGCGGGTCGACATGGGCAGTTGGGCGCACCCGACACGCAACGGATGGGTCAACCGGCTGGACGGCGCGATCCGCGAGGCGGCGCAGGACGGCGCACCGATCGTGCTGGCCGCGCACAGCCTTGGCTGCCTGGCGGTGGCCTGGTGGGGGGCGTTGCAGAGCCAGCCCTGGGGCTGGCCGGTCGCCGGCGCGCTACTGGTCGCGCCGCCCGACTGCGACCGGATGGAAACGCCCGAGACAATCGGCGGCTTTGGCCCGGTCCCGCGCGGGACTCTGCCTTTCGCCTCGACGCTGGTGGCCAGTCGGAACGACCCCTATATTTTCTACGAACGCGCGCACAGTGTGGGCAAGAATTGGGGCAGCCAAGTCGTCGATGCCGGTCATGCCGGGCATATCAACGCCGATTCAGGGCTGGGCGAATGGGGCTTTGGTCAGGCGCTGCTTGA
The DNA here is from genome assembly GCA_964250175.1 of uncultured Sphingobium sp. Taxonomy (GTDB): domain Bacteria; phylum Pseudomonadota; class Alphaproteobacteria; order Sphingomonadales; family Sphingomonadaceae; genus Sphingobium. The sequence continues at coordinate 13,073 of CAXUEQ010000074.1, forward strand.
CCGGCTCATCGCCGGAGCGGAGGATCGGGCACTGCTGTTGCGTCAACAGCGCCCGGTATTACTGGGCAATCATGATCGCCGGGCGGCGGCGATCCCCCCGGCATAGAGAATCTTTTTCATCCAGCAGCATTGCTTTTTTGTCTATTCCAGTTGTTGAGATAATAAGCCATCAACGAGGTGGTGAATGAGCAACAATGAACCTGAACGCTGGACGAGGCCCGAGCGTCCCGACATCGGCGCGAGCATAGATGCGGTGCGCAGCGCGCTGGAGAGTCTGCGTTTCGGAACGGTGACACTGACCGTGCATGACGCCCGCGTGGTGCAGCTCGACGTGACCGAGAAGCAGCGCTTCACCTCCTGAAGACTATGGAAGAGGCTTCGACCGGAGGACCGGCGCGGCCGCAAGTTTGCGTGTAAGCGCCTTATAATAAGGGGAAAGTTTATGATTGTCCGTTCTGTGTTGCTCGCCAGCGTGGCGAGCGGTTTCTTTGTCATGCCCGCATTTGCGCAGGATGCCGCGCCTGTCGCGTCTCCGGCCGAGCAGGTGTCCGAGCCGAGCCGCGGCGAGGTGATCGTCGTGACCGCGCGCCGCCGCCAGGAGACCGCGCAGGAAGTGCCGCTGGCGATTTCGGTGATCCGCGGCGACAGCATCGAGGCCACGGGCAATTTCAACGTCGTCAAGCTGCAACAGCTTGCGCCGACATTGCAGGTCTACACGTCGAACCCGCGCAACACTTCGGTCAACATCCGCGGCCTGGGTGTGCCGTTCGGCCTGACCAGCGACGGCTTCGAACAGGGCGTCGGCATTTATGTCGACGATGTCTATAATTCGCGCGTCGCCGC
>CAXUEQ010000075.1:0-13600 GCA_964250175.1 uncultured Sphingobium sp.
TTTGCCTTTTGCGCCCGGTTCCTTCGCCGCCTCGATATAGGGCAGCAGGTGCGCGACCGCCTTCTTCATGACACGGGCGGATTTCACCACCTGCGGCAGAAACATCTTGCCCGATCCGAACAGGTCGCCGACGACGTTCATGCCGTCCATCAGCGGACCTTCGATCACCTCGATCGGACGCGCGGTCTGCAGGCGGCATTCCTCGGTATCCTCCACCACATACATGTCGATGCCCTTGACGAGCGCATGTTCGAGCCGCCTGGTGACGGGCCAGCCGCGCCATTCCTCCGCCGCCTTTTCGGCCACGGCGTCGATGCCGCGAAACTTGTCCGCGAGGGTGACGAGCCGTTCGGTCGGGGTGATGGCGGGGTCGCGCTGCGGGCGGTTGAGGATGACGTCCTCGCAGGCTTCGCGCAGTTCCGGGTCGATCGTATCATAGACGTCGAGCTGCCCGGCATTGACGATGCCCATGTCCATGCCGGCAGGAATGGCGTGATAGAGGAAGATCGAGTGCATCGCGCGGCGCACTGGCTCGTTGCCGCGAAAGCTGAACGACAGGTTCGACAGGCCGCCCGAAATATGGACATGCGGGCAGCGCACCTTGATTTCCCGGCAGGCTTCGATGAAGTCGACGCCGTAATTGTTATGCTCGTCGATACCGGTAGCCACCGCGAAGATATTCGGGTCGAAGATGATGTCCTCGGGCGGAAAGCCGATGTCCATCAGGAGGTCATAGGCACGCGCACAAATCTCGACCTTGCGTTCCCTAGTGTCGGCCTGCCCGATCTCGTCGAACGCCATCACCACGACCGCAGCGCCATAGCCCATGCACATTCTCGCATGATGCAGGAAGGCCGCGACGCCCTCCTTCATGCTGATCGAATTGACGATCGGTTTGCCGGAAACGCATTTGAGGCCCGCCTCGATCACGCTCCATTTGCTGCTGTCGACCATTACCGGCACACGGGCGATGTCCGGTTCGGCAGCGATCAGCTTCAAATAGGTTGTCATGGCATGATGCGCGTCGAGCAGTCCCTCGTCCATATTGACGTCGATGACCTGCGCGCCATTCTCCACCTGTTCTCGCGCGACCTCGACCGCCGCAGGATAGTCGCCGGCCATGATCAGCTTCTTGAACTTCGCCGATCCGGTGACGTTGGTGCGCTCGCCGATATTGACGAAGCGGGCGGTGGAGGCTTCAGTCATTCTTCTTCGATTCACGCTGCCACGTTCATCGGCTCCAGGCCCGCCAAGCGCGTGAACATCGGCTGGGTAGGAATCGCGCGCGGTGGCAGGCCTGCTACCGTTTTTGCGATCGCGGCGATATGCGCTGGGGTCGAACCGCAGCAGCCGCCCAATATGTTGACCTGCCCCTGCTCGGCCCATTCGCGCACCAGCGCCGCGGTTTCCTCCGGCAATTCGTCATAGGCGCCCAGTTCGTTGGGCAGACCGGCATTGGGATAGACCATGATGAGCGTGTCGCAGATGCCCGCCAGCGTCTTGACGTGCGGGCGCAACTGCTCCGCGCCGAAAGAGCAGTTGAGACCGATCGTCACCGGCCGGGCGTGCCGCACGGCATACCAGAAAGCCTCGACCGTATGGCCCGACAGGTTGCGGCCCGACAGGTCGGTCAGCGTCATCGACAGCATGATCGGGACATCCTTGCCTGCGCCTTTGGCCGCTTCGGCCGCCGCCATGATCCCGGCCTTGGCGTTCAGCGTGTCGAACACGGTCTCGATCAGGATGAAGTCCACCCCGCCCGCGATCAGCGCATCGCACTGTTCACGGTAGACGCTTTTCAGATAATCGAAGTCGATCTCGCGAAAGCCCGGATCGTTGACGTCGGGCGAGAGCGACAGCGTCTTGTTGGTCGGGCCGATCGCGCCAGCGACGAAGCGGGGCTTGCCATCTTTCGCGGCATATTCGTCGGCCAGGCGGCGGGCGATCCGGGCCGACGCGATATTGATCTCTTTCACCAGATGCTCGGCACCATAGTCGGCCTGGCTGATGATGTTGGCGCTGAACGTGTTCGTCGATACCATGTCCGATCCGGCATCGAAATAATCGCGCGTGATCTTTTCCGGAACGTCCGGCCTGGTCAGCGCGAGAATGTCGTTATTCCCCTTCTGATCGTGCGAGAGGCCCAGCGTCCCCGCATAATCGGCCTCGCTCAGCTTCCAGTTCTGGATTTCGGTGCCGAACGCGCCGTCGGTCATCAGGATGCGCTTGGCCGCTTCGGCGAGGAGAATCTGGCGAATGGTCATGACAGGCTGTCCGATGCTTCAAATCCGGAATCGATATTCACGCCGCGACTTTCTCGGCCTGCGCCGCCACATTCGGTCGCAGCCCCAGCAGATGGCAGATGGCGTAGCTCAACTCCGCGCGGTTTAGCGTGTAGAAGTGAAAATCGCGCACCCCGCCGGCATAAAGCTTGCGGCACATTTCGGCGGCGATCGTCGCGGCGACCAGTTGACGCGCGCCGGGATGGGCGTCCAGCCCCTCGAACAACCGGTCCATCCAGGCGGGGATCTCGGTGCCGCACAGCGTCGCCATCTTGCGCGTCTGCTGCACGTTGGAGACGGGCAGGATGCCGGGCAATATGTCCGCCGTGATACCCGCCGCAGCCGCTGCGTCGCGAAAGCGAAAGAAAGTGTCGGGCGAAAAGAAGAATTGGCTGATCGCGCGGGTCGCGCCAGCATCGATCTTGCGCTTCAGATTGTCGATATCGGCTTGCGCGCTGACCGCTTCGGGATGGCTTTCGGGATAGGCGGCGACCGAAATCTCGAACGGGTGCAGCGTTTTGAGACCCGTCACCAGATCGGCCGCGCTCGCATAGCCCTCCGGATGGGCTTGAAAAGACTGCCCGGCCTCGGGCGGATCACCGCGCAACGCGACGATGTGGCGTATGCCCGCCTGCCAATAGGCGTCGGCGACTTCGGCAATCTCCGCTTTCGATGCGCCGACGCAGGTGAGGTGCGCGGCGGCGGACAGGCCGGTCTCGCGCACGATACGCGCGACCATGCTGTGCGTCCGCTCACGCGTCGATCCGCCCGCGCCATAGGTGACCGACACGAAGCGCGGGCCGAGCGGAACAAGTGCCGCGACGCTGCCCCAGAACTGCTCTTCCATCTTCGGCGTCTTAGGCGGGAAAAATTCGAAGCTCACGCGCGCGTCGCCCGACAGGTCCGCGAACAGCGGCGCATCAAGCGCGCGACGCGCCTCTTCAAGCTGCGAGAGGGAATAGGTCATGTGAAGCGTCCTTTATTCCCGCCGGTGGCATGCCCGAAATCGGGAGAGACGATCTGCGCCGACCGGCGGCGTCCAAGCCATAATCCGACGGTCAGCGCGCCGCCGGGCAGCATGCTCTGCGCCTCCACATCCAGACCCGCGGCGTCGAACCAGCCGTGTATCTGCAGGTCCGAGAAGCCCAGCCGCGCATGCTGGTCGCGCGTCCGCAATTCCTCGCGCTCGTGCGGCGCGAAGTCGGCGATCAATAACCGCCCCTCCCCGGTCAATACGCGCGCGGCTTCGGCGATCACCAGTTCGGGCGCCTGTGCATAGTGCAGCACCTGATGCAGGATCACCGTATCGACACTGTGCGGGTCGAGCGGCAATGCGGTGAAGTCGCCCCTCAACAGGCTATATTTGTCCGATGCCTGTTCGGGCAGCTTCGCGCGCGCCAGTCTCAACATGTCCGGGCTGCGATCGACTGCGGTCACATGGTCCGCCTGTGGCCCGAACAGCTGGATCATCCGCCCGGTGCCGGTGCCTATGTCGAGCAACCGGCCGATCGGCACGGCGGCGAGCATGCCTTGCATCGCCTGCTCCACCTCCGCCTCGGCGATATGGAGCGAGCGGATCGCGTCCCATTCCTCGGCATGAACGGAGAAATAATCCTCCGCCGCGCGCGAGCGTTCGTTACGCACCGCAGCAAGCCGTGCCAGGTCCGCCCGGTGCCAAAGCGCCTCGTTTTCCGAAGGCCGCATGCGATCGAGCAAGTCAGCCAGCGGCGCGATGTCCGGCGTCGCGCCGATGCGCAGGAAAACCCAATTGCCTTCCTTGCGGCGCTCGACCAGCCCCGCCTCGACAAGGATGCGGATATGGCGCGACACGCGCGGCTGGCTTTGCCCGACCACCTGAGCGATCTCCCCCACGGCCAACTCCATGGCGCGCAACAGGTTGAGGATCCGCAACCTTGTGGGATCGCCAAGCGCGCGGAAAATATCGAGTATCGATGTCATGAAAAGCAATATAAAGATTTCTTTATATGCGTCAATCCCTCATATTTGAAGTGTGCGCGATCCTATCCTTCGCAACCGATCGTGATCCGGTTCATGGTGCAGCGCACATTAGGATTGCCTTGAGTCGGACAAAGCATTAGGAATGAAGGCCGCAGGCTTGGGGGTGAACTGTTGTCCTTAAGGCTGGCCTGCACGGTTTTTCATTGAAAGGGGTTTGCCCATGACCAAGTCTATCGCTCTGTCGCTCGTTCTCGCCGCGTCGCTCGGCCTCGCCGGTTGCTCGAAGAGCGCCGAAAACTCCGCCAACGCCTCGGCCAACTCGGCTGAAAACGCTTCGAACGCCGCCGACAATGCGATGAACGCCGCGCTGAATTCGGCTGACAACGCCGCCAATGTTGCGTCGAACGTGACGAACAACGCTTCCAACGCGCAGTAATTCGTCCGTTCCGTCTGACGGAATAGAAAAGGGGTCGATCCGGAGACGGGCGGCCCCTTTTTCTTTCCCTTTCGTCATCGGATCGATCCAAATGGAGACGGCCATGTTTCGCGTGCGGACCCCAACGGCCTTGCTCGTCCTTGCACTTTGCGCCGCTTGCGGCGAGAGCGCGAGCGGGGATGGCGTGGGCGGCGTCTCGGCAGGCGAAGCGCGCGCGCTCAACGAAGCGGCGGACATGCTGGACAAGCGCCCCGCCGCGCCGATCGGGAACGGCTCTGCCCGCATCCCTGCCGCGACGACGGGCAGCGCGCCATGACCCAACCATGATCCGCACTATAATCCTGAGCACATGCGCCCTACCCGTCCTGCTGACGCTTGCTCTGCCGATGGAGGCCAGCGCAGCACCACGCACCTTCACGATCACCAGCTTCGACAGCATCCGGGTCGACGCACCGGTCAGGGTAACGGTGGCGACCGGCGGCGGCACGAGCGCGCAAGCCGATGGCGACAGGAAGATGCTGGACCGGCTGAGCCTGGCCGTATCGGGTGGCCTGTTGATCGTGCGGCTGGCCGCGCCGCTGGACGGCGACAAGAGCGGCAGCGGCATATTGACCGTTCGCCTGACCACACAGGCGCTGCGCCGCGCCTGGCTGACCGGCGGCGGCGCGCTCGCGATCGACGGGATGCATGGGCAGCGCGGGCAGATTGCGCTGAGCGGCGGCGGCACGCTGAGCGTCGGCGCGCTGGCGGTCGATCAGCTCAATGCCGATCTGTCGGGCGGCGGGCGCATGACGCTGGCGGGGACGGCGGGCGATGCGACCCTGTCAGTGTCCGGGTCGGGAATGCTGGCCGCCGAGGGCCTGAAGGCGCGCAACGCGAAATTGTGGAACAACGGCTCGGGCAATCTGATCGCGACGGTGGTCACCAGCGCCGACATCCGCGCGAGCGGATCGGGCGATGTGACCGCACTGGGCAAGCCGGCGTGCAAGGTCGCGCATAGCGGCTCGGGCAGCGTGTCGTGCGGGGGCGAGGAGCACTAGATTTGCTCTGTCCCATACGAAAGAATAGTTAAATCTAATGGAGTTGGAACAGCGCGTGCTGTTCTAACCGGTGTCCTAAACCCGTTCCGCCTGCACCACGATCTCCAGCCCGCGCAGCGCCGAGAGGATGCGCGCCAGGTGAGCGGCGTCCTTCACTTCCAGATCGATGACGTCGGTATGGAACGGTCCCTCGCGGTTGACCAGTTGCAGGTTGAGGATGTTCGCCTTGGTCGCGCCGAAGATGTTGGTGACGGCGGCGAGCGCGCCCGGCTGGTTCTTGACGATGATCGACAGGCGCGCGGTGCCGCCCTTCGACCCGGCGTCCCAGGCAAGATCGACCCAATCATCCTCCTCGCCCGCCTCCAGCGCCTTGCAGTCGATCGTGTGCACCTCGATCGGTTCGCCGGTGCGGCGGATGCCGACGATCCGGTCACCCGGCACCGGATGGCAGCATGTCCCCAGCTTGTAGGCGATGCCCGGCGTCAGACCGACGATCGACACCGGCGCATGCTGGCGCGGATGCGCCTCTTCATGATCGGCGGCGCTGGTGGAGCCGGGGATCAGCGCCTCCATCACCTGCGCGTCGGTAACCCGGTGGGTGGCGATCGCGATCATCAGCGCGGCGCGATCGTCCAGCTTCAGGCGCTTGCACGCGGCCGTCATCGCCTTGTCGCCCAGTTCCACCGGCAGGCGGCTGGCGATTTCCTCGAACAGTTTCTCGCCCAGCGCGATCATCTCGCCGCGCTGCTTGGCGCGGATATAGCGGCGGATAGCGGCGCGCGCCTTGCCAGTGACGACGAAGGTCAGCCAGCCGGGCTGCGGCTCCTGCCCGTCCGACTTCAGGATTTCGACCTGATCGCCGTTTTCGATCGAGGTGCGCAGTGGCACGACGCGGCCGTTGATCTTCGCGCCCACCGTCTGGTTGCCCAGCGACGTGTGCACGGCATAGGCGAAATCGACCGGGGTCGACCCCTTGGGCAACTGGTGCAGTTCGCCCTTCGGACTGAAGGCGAAGATGCGATCCTGATACATCGCCATGCGGGTATGTTCGAGCAGCTCGTCGGCGTCCTGGCTCTGTTCGAGAATTTCGACCAGATCGCGCAGCCAGCCCGCCTGCCCGTCGACCTTCGCCGATGCGTCGCCATGGGATTGTTTGTAGGCCCAGTGCGCGGCGAGGCCGAATTCACTGTCGCGGTGCATCGCGGTCGAGCGGATCTGGATTTCGATCCGCGCGTTTTCGCCGTGGATGACGGTCGTGTGCAACGACTTGTAGCCATTGCGTTTGGGCGTCGAGATATAATCCTTGAAGCGGCCCGGCACCATCTTGTAGCGCTGATGGATGATGCCGAGCGCGCGGTAACAATCTTCCGCGCTGCCGGTGAGGACGCGAAACGCCATCACGTCGGTCAGTTGCTCGAAGCTGATGTGCCGCTCCTGCATCTTGCGCCAGATCGAATAGGGATGTTTCTCGCGCCCAGAGACAGTGACATGTATGCCCGCGCTGCCCAGTAGCATTTGCAGGCCCGAGCCGATGCGGGAGATCTTGTCGATCCCGCCTTCCTTGAATTGCTCCAGCCTTTTGGTGATGCTGTCATAGGCTTCCGGCTCAAGCTCCTTGAAGGCCAGCATCTGCATCTCGCGCATGAATTCATACATGCCGATCCGCTCTGCGAGCGGGGCATAGATATCCATCGTCTCCTTGGCGATGCGGCGGCGCTTCTCGGGCTTGGGAATGAAGTGCAGGGTCCGCATATTGTGCAGCCGGTCGGCCAGCTTGACCAGCAGCACGCGAATATCGTCCGACATGGCGAGCAGGAATTTGCGCAGATTTTCCGCCGCGCGCTCATTTTCCGATTGCGCCTCGATCTTGCTGAGCTTGGTGACGCCATCGACAAGCCGTGCGACATCGGGACCGAAAGCCGCGTCAATCTCCTCATAAGTAACCAGTGTGTCCTCGATCGTGTCGTGCAGCAGCGCGGTCGCGATCGTCTGATCGTCAAGATGAAAGTCGGTCAGGATGCCCGCCACCTCGATCGGATGGCTGAAATAGGGGTCGCCGCTGGCGCGCTTCTGCGAGCCGTGCTTCTGGACCGAGAAGACATAGGCGCGGTTCAGCATCGCCTCGTCCGCATCGGGATCGTAGCGTTTTACCCGCTCGACAAGTTCATATTGGCGCAACATCTTGGGAAACACTGGGGTCCGCCGCGCCGCGCCGCAACAAAAAAGACCGATATATCTGAAATTCCCATTGCGATCGCCCCGATGCCGGTCTTTAGCGCAAACGGATAACAGCGTCAGGCAGCGGGTTGAGACACCGCAGCACGAGGCGCAAAAGCCTGTGGTTCAATGACGAAAAATTGCATTTTGCAACTTCACCGATTTTCTTCTATCCTGTCTGGTCATGGAGCAGGATTCTATCTTCAGTCAATGCAGCCTGCCGAGCGCGCTGGAGACGATGGGCGAACGCTGGTCGTTCCTTATTCTGCGCGGCGCGATGTCGGGCATCCGGCATTTCGAGGAGTTTCAGTCCACGCTCGGCATTGCCCGCAACATATTGGCCAGCCGCCTCGCGCGGTTAGTCGAAAAGGGCATATTGGACCGCCAGCCGATGCTGTGCGACCGGCGCAAGGTCGAATATCGGCTGACCGCCAAGGGCGAGGCACTGGCCCCGGTCATGGTCGCGTTACGGCAATGGGGCGAAAAGTGGGAATCCTGTCCCGGCCTCGTCGCCAAGCTTTGCGACAGTCGCGACAATCTGCCGATATCGGAAATACAGATACTCGCGCATGACGGCCGGCCGCTCAGCCATAGCGATCTGATCTGGGTCTATCCCGAAGCGGCTGACGATTCCGTTACGAAGGATGACGCGCCTGCCCCGGCAGCAGCGGCCGCCTGAGGGCCGTCGGCCCTTCAACCCTTTGACAAAAGCGGCTAGGCTATCGCCGATGTCAGTCAATCCGCTCCAGCCGCAGCCCTTTTTCGCGGACAAGAATCGCGCTTTCTGGAACCTCCAGTCGCTGGGCTGGTTGGGCGCCTTCGCGATGCGCGGCCTGTCGGGCGTGGCCAATGGCCAGCCCTTGTCCTTCCTCGTCCCCGTCCTGATCTCCACCGTCACCGGCTATTCGGTCACGCTGCTGATGGCGGTAATATTCCGCGCGTTGCTGAGGCAGAAGCCGCTGGTGACATGGGGCGTTTCGATCGTGGCGGTGGTGACGGCGGCGGCGCTATGCGCCTTCATCGACGCCTGGGTCTTTTCCACCCAGAACCGCGCATCGGATACGGCGGGATTGCAGCTTTTCCTGGGCGCCTTCTATCTGACCGGCCTGCTGCTCAGCGCCTGGTCCGCGCTTTATTATGCGATCAACTTCTACCTGACCGTCGAAGAGCAGGCCGACCAGTTGCAACGGCTGGAATTGCAGGCGAGCAGCGCGCAACTGGCGATGCTGCGCTATCAGCTCAACCCGCATTTCCTGTTCAACACGCTCAACAGCATATCGACGCTGGTGTTGCTCAAGCAGACCGACCGGGCGAACGCCATGCTCTCCCGCCTGTCTTCTTTTCTGCGCTACACGCTTATCAACGAGCCGACCGCGCAGGTGACGCTGGAGCAGGAGGTAGAGACGCTGAAACTCTATCTGGAGATAGAGAAGATGCGGTTCGAGGACCGGCTGCGTCCCGCCTTCACGATCGATCCGGCAGTGGCGCAGGCCCGCCTACCCTCGCTGCTGCTGCAGCCGCTGGTCGAAAACGCCATCAAATATGCAGTGACACCCAAAGAGGAGGGCGCCGAAATATGGGTGGTTGCGCAGCCTGCCGGTGAAAATGTCCGGATCGTCGTGTCCGACACCGGTCCGGGATTGAACGAGATCAATGTCAGGCCGAACCTGTCCACAGGCGTGGGACTGGCGAATATCCGGGACCGGCTGTTTCAGGCCTATGGGGAACGACACAGCTTCGACGCGCGTTCCACGCCTGGAGGCGGTTTCTCGGTTACCATCGAGATGCCGCTGATTACGCAAGACACGACCAAACAAGATTCAGCGAAAGTGGCCGCATGACAATCCGAACGATCCTCGTCGATGACGAGAGCCTTGCCATTCAGGGTATGCAGCTACGCCTCGAACCGCACGAGGATGTCGATATCATCGAAACCTGCAACAATGGCCGCGAAGCCATTCGCGCGATCAAGACGCACAAGCCGGATCTGGTTTTCCTCGACATCCAGATGCCCGGCTTCGACGGCTTTTCAGTCGTGCAGGGCATGATGGAGATAGAGCCGCCGCTGTTCATCTTCGTCACCGCCTATGGCGACCATGCGATTCGCGCGTTCGAGGCGCAGGCGGTCGATTATCTGATGAAGCCGGTCGATCCGGACCGCCTCGCCGACGCGCTCGACCGGGTGCGGCTGCGCCTGTCGGAAAAGCGGCAGGTTCAGGAAGCCGAACGCCTGCGCGAAGTGCTGGCCGAGGTCGCGCCCCAGGCGATGAGCGATTTTGTGAGCGAGGACGAAGCGCCCGCGTCCAACCGCTTCGAAAAGCTCATCAACATCAAGGATCGCGGGCAGATATTCCGTGTCGATGTCGATTCGATCGAGCGCATCGACGCGGCGGGCGACTATATGTGCATCTATACCGCCGACAACAGCCTGATCCTGCGCGAGACGATGAAGGACCTGGAAAAGCGGCTCGACCCGCGCAACTTCCAGCGCGTGCATCGCTCGACCATCGTCAACCTCAGCCAGGTGCGGCAGGTGAAGCCGCACACGAACGGTGAATGCTTCCTGGTGCTGGAAAGCGGTGCGCAGGTGAAGGTGAGCCGTAGCTATCGCGATGTCGTCGCGCGGTTCGTGCACTGAACCATCGTGGAATTTCTACGGCTGACCTTCTCGGCTTATTGTCAAAAAGTCATTTGCTTGGAAGGAATCGTCGCCTTTATACAGCGCCCTGTGCAATGATCTGCGGTGCGTCATACATCCTCTTGTTGGACGACTGATATTCAAATTTAATATTTCCACAAACAGCCGCCAGATCCACGATTTTGAACGAAATGGCGGAATATTCGGTAATCTCATTTACTACAGGTCCGGCCTTGTGGCTGAACGCAATCAAAATATGCCGTGCGTCCATAGTGATTTTAGGCTTCTCGGAAGGAGAAAGATAAAATGAACGAAAGGTCGTATGTTCTTGACCAGGACCAACGGTCTTTATTTCGATATAGGTTGGTCGCCCTTCATGATCGAATATCAAAAGATCAGGATAGCCTGAGCGGCCTCCAGCCGGCCATTCGGCTTTCAGCCCCACTTCTTTGCATGATGTTTTCAACCGGGGTTCAAAAAGATTCCCCACTTCATTGACACGCCTGGATTTAATGGGATCGTCTTGCAAGGAACGCATGCAGTGATCAGCCGCTTGCGCCAGACTTTCGATCAGCTTGCGATCATCCGATGAATTTTGGTCGGTTGGAATGACTTTGCAACCGGTCAGGGACAATATTGCGGCTGCTACCGTAATCGAAGATGGCAGTTTTTTATACGCCTCGACAGCCTCACCGAAAATTATCCCTATTTCCTCTTCCGTCATTCGCGCCTCAACAAGACGATACGGTTTGTATTCGTGCCACCGTGATTATTGGATACGCCCCAGCAGTTTGCCGTCTTGGTAAATTCCTGTTGATTCACAATCACGCCAAGTCGTTCAAATGGCAGTTCTTCCGCCGCTTTCCAGACCAGGCGCTCCAGAAGTATTTTCCCTCTTCGCACTTCGCCAACCTCAAATGCAACATGGCCGCCAGATCGTAAAATCCGCGCCTGCTCCACAAGAACATCGCGCACCATCATGGTCCACGCATTTTCCCCCTTGTGCATTGCGATATCGACGTCCCGCGCTTCTATCCCTGCAAACCAGCATCGTAACCAGTTGTCATCCGCATATTGAACAATATCCAGAAATGGCGGCGACGTAACAACAAGGGAGATAGATCCGCTTTTAATCTCCGGAGATTTATCAGCCGGTCCACAGAATAGTTCTTTTCCGTAACTTGGTGATGGCTTGCCGTCTTTTAGAAGAGAGCGCGTTTTCTTGACGATCAATTTCCTGATGTCTCGAACAGGCGGAGTCTGATTGCGCTTTTCATTTATCCTGCGCTGCGAATCCAGACTTACCGCTTGATTGGGCGGCAAAGTATATACCGAGAAAAATCCGGGAGAGTGTCCGGTCAGCCGGTTGATGGCCACCATTCTAATCCAGTCGATTACCGGATCGGGCTGCAAGTTATCGAGCGGCGCACGCTCCAGCAGCCACTCCCTGAGAACTGTCAGATGCGAAAGGGTGGAGGGATGATAGAATGCCAACAAGTCTTCCCGCACTTGAACGGGACGTTCCCAAGGTATCCTTGCCAAACAAGCGTCAACATCCTCGATAGTTGGAGGATTGAGCCTTGGCCTGGTTAGCAGCCGTGAAAGCGGATTGATGTCGTTTGCTACTGGCCTGCGGCCCATCAATGCGGCCTGAACCGGAGTGGTTCCCCGCCCCATAAAGGGATCATGAACGGCGTCGCCCATTTCCGTCAGGCGGGAAATAAAAAATTCCGGCAATTGCGGCTTGAAGCACGCTCTATAACTTACCTCATGGATTGCATGCCCCTGCCTCTGACCTGCGGTCCAAAATTCATTTATATAATAGGGTATGCCATCGATGGAATCGACCTGGGTTGCGGCTCCAAACTCATCAAAACAGCGGATTTGTGCGAGGATGTCAGGCGCAATCGGATCAGAACAGGATATAGTCGCAGGCGCCTCAGGAAATATATCATCGAAATAAGCGAGTGCTCGCTCCGCAACCGGATGCGCCATGTCGGCCTCCTCATTTGTAAAGAGCACAGAACAATTGGAGAACTTCCGGTCAACCCCTTTACTGTCGGATAAATCCAGAATGGATGCAACGGCCATCACTCAATTACCAAATGTTCACCTCGCCCCCACATGCTCCACCCCCAGCAATGGCGCGAGATAATGTCCGGTGAATGACCGCGGCTCCTTCACCACCTTCTCCGGTGTTCCTTCCGCCACCACTTCGCCGCCCTTGACGCCGCCTTCCGGACCCATGTCGATGATCCAGTCCGCCGTCTTGATGACGTCCAGATTATGTTCGATCACGACCACGCTGTTGCCTTGGTCGACCAAGGCGTGGAGGACTTCGAGCAGCTTGCGCACATCCTCGAAATGCAGGCCGGTGGTCGGCTCGTCCAATATGTAGAGCGTGTTGCCGGTGGCGCGGCGGGAGAGTTCCTTGGCGAGTTTCACGCGCTGGGCCTCGCCGCCCGACAGGGTGGTCGCCTGCTGCCCGACCTTGACATAACCCAGCCCCACTTCGGCCAGCATCGCCATCTTGTCGCGGATCGGCGGGACGGCCTTGAAGAATTCGACCGCGTCCTCGACCGTCATGTCGAGCACGTCGGCGATGCTCATCCCCTTGAACTTCACCTCCAGCGTCTCGCGATTGTAGCGCTTGCCGTGGCACACGTCGCAAGTGACGTAGACGTCGGGCAGGAAGTGCATCTCTATCTTGATGAGGCCGTCGCCGGTGCAGGCCTCGCATCGGCCGCCCTTGACGTTGAAGCTGAAACGGCCGGGCTTGTAGCCGCGCGCCTGCGCCTCCGGCAGACCCGCAAACCAGTCGCGGATATTGGTGAAGCTGCCGGTATAGGTGGCGGGGTTGGAGCGCGGGGTGCGACCGATCGGCGACTGGTCGATGTCGATGACCTTGTCGCAATATTCGAGACCCGTCACCTTGTCATGCGCGCCCGCGACGATACGCGCGCCGTTCAGGCTGCGCGCGGCGGCGGCGTAGAGCGTGTCGATGGTGAAGCTCGACTTGCCCGAGCCC
>CAXUEQ010000076.1:0-13577 GCA_964250175.1 uncultured Sphingobium sp.
CTCGACATCGCCGTCGATCACCGCGCGGCGCAGCGCGCCGGCCCAATAATGCTCGATCTGCAACTGCGCTTCCATCATGTCGACTGCTCCCGAATCGAGCAGGTTGGCGACTTCGCGCTGCTTGGCGGTGAAGGCTTCGGTGCCGGTGTTCTTGAGCGCGCGGACGGGGATGACCGGCAGGCGCGGGTCGATCTGGACGCTGGCGATCGCTTCGCGGGCGGAGGCGCGGATGAAGGCTTTCTTGAAATTGGCGTGGGCGATGCTTTCGGTCGCGCAGACGAAGCGGGTGCCGAGCTGGACGCCCGCCGCGCCCATCTCCAGATAGGCGGCGATCGCCTCGCCCCGGCCGATGCCGCCCGCGACGAAGACGGGCAGCTTGTCGGCCATTTCGGGTAATATTTCCTGCGCCAACACACTGGTCGAGACCGGACCGATATGGCCGCCCGCCTCCATCCCCTCGACCACCAGCGCGTCGACGCCCGACTTCACCAGCTTCTTCGCAAGGCTGAGCGCGGGGGCGAAGCAGATGAGTTTTGCGCCTTTGGCCTTGATCGCCTCGATACTGCCCTTGGGGGGCAGGCCGCCGGCGAGGACGACATGGGTTACGTCATGCTTCGCGCAGACCTCGATCAGGTCGAACAGCGCGGGGTGCATGGTGATGAGGTTCACGCCAAACGGCCTGTCGGTCAGCGCTTTGGTCGCGGTGATTTCCGCGTCGAGCAGCGCGGGCGTCATCGCGCCACAGGCGATCACGCCGAAGCCGCCCGCGTTGGAGATGGCGGAGACGAGGTTCCGCTCGCTGACCCAGCTCATCGCCCCGCACAATATGGCGGTCTCGCAGCCGAGAAATTCGGCGCCGCGGGCCATCAGGGCGGTGAGTTTCTGTGCGCTCATTCTACTTTCCTACTCGCCTCCCTGGAAGGGAGGGGTTGGGGGTGGGTTCGCCGCGTGAGCGGCGATTGACGAGCGGCGGTAAAGGCTCGCTGCGCGCGCCATCCACCCCTAGCCCCTGCCTTCCAGGGAGGGGAACAGAAATTTAACTCGCCGCGTCCGCGTCCAGCCCGTAGGCCGTGTGCAGCACGCGGACGGCCAGTTCGGTCTCGTCCTCGTCGATCAGCACGCTGACCTTGATCTCGCTGGTCGATATCGCCTCGATATTGATGCCGCGATCGGCGAGCGTCTGGAACATCGTCGCGGCGACGCCGGCATGGCTCTTCATGCCGACGCCGACGACGCTGATCTTCGCGACCTCGACATCGGTGATGAGGCGGCGGAAGCCGATCACGTCCTTGCGGCTCTCCAATATGTCGACGCTGCGGGCCAGGTCGGTGCGCGGCACGGTGAAGGTGACGTCGGTTTCCTCCGTGTCCTTGCTGTCATTCTGGATGATCATGTCGACATTGATGCTGGCGTCGGCCAGCGGCGTGAAGATGCTGGCCACCGCACCGGGCTTGTCGGGCACGCGCGTCACGATGATCTTCGCCTCATTCTTGTCATGGGCGATGCCGGTGATGAGCTGACGTTCCATGTTGTTTTCCTTGAGCTTGGCTTCCAGTTCCGCCTCGCTGACGATCAGCGTGCCGGGGACATCGGTCTGGGTGGGATCGTCGAAGGAGGAGAGCACCTGGACGACCACGCCTTCCTTCATGGCGAGGCCGACCGAGCGGGTCTGGAGCACCTTCGCGCCGACCGAGGCGAGTTCCAGCATTTCCTCATAGGTGACGAGATCGAGTTTCCGGGCACGCGCGACGATGCGCGGGTCGGTGGTGTAGACGCCGTCGACATCGGTATAGATGTCGCAGCGATCGGCCTTCACCGCCGCCGCGACCGCGACCGCCGAGGTGTCAGACCCGCCCCGCCCCAGCGTCGAGACGCGGCCGTCGGCCATCATCCCCTGAAAACCGGGGATCACCGCGACCTGGCCGGACGCCATCGCGTGCAGCAGCGCGCCGGTGTCGATGCTTTCGACCCGCGCCTTGGCATGGGCCTCGACCGTGCGGATCGGCAATTGCCAGCCGAGCCAGCTTCGCGCGTCGACGCCCATCGCCTTCAGCGTCATCGCCAGCAATCCGCTGGTGACCTGTTCGCCCGACGCGACCACGACATCATATTCGGCCGGATCGTAGAGCGGCGAGGCTTCGCGGCAGAAGCCGACCAGCCGGTCGGTCTCGCCCGACATGGCGGAAACGACGACGGCGACCTCATGGCCCTGATCGACGACATGCTTGACGCGCGCCGCCACGGTGCGAATTCGCTCCATCCCCGCCATGGAGGTGCCGCCGAACTTCATCACGATGCGCGCCATATTTGCTGCTTATCCGGTTATTTCGTATGACTGTTGCAGGAAAGCGGATCGCCCCCGACAAAGCGGCGTCGCTATAGTCAGCAAGGACAAATATGGCAAGCAAGCCAGACTCCACGATCAACCCCGCCGAAGCCGCGCATTTCGGCGCGATGGCCGCCGACTGGTGGAACCCGAAGGGCAGCAGCGCGATGCTGCACAAGCTCAACCCGGTGCGGCTGGCCTATATTCGTCGAGCGATCGACGCGCATTGGGGCGGCGATGCGAAGGCGCTGAGGCCGCTGGCGGGCAGGCGCGCGCTCGACGTCGGCTGCGGCGCGGGATTGCTGTGCGAGCCGCTGGCGCGGCTGGGGGCGGCGGTGACCGGGATCGACGCGGCGCCGGAGAATATCGCGGCGGCGCAGGCCCATGCGGCGGGTCAGGGCTTGAGCATCGACTATCGCGCGACCGGCGTGGAGACGCTGGGCGAGGCTGGTTTCGATCTGGTGACCAGCATGGAGGTGATCGAGCATGTCCAAGACCCGGCGCTGTTCGTGCGCGGCCTGGCCGATGCGCTTGCGCCCGATGGGCTGATGATTCTCTCCACCCCCAACCGCACGCCGCTGTCGCGCCTCGCCCTGATTACGATCGGCGAGGGACTGGGCGGGATTCCGAAAGGGACGCACGACTGGAGCGCTTTCCTGACGCCGGACGAACTGGAGGCTTTGCTGGTCGGCGCGGGCCTGCGCGTGACCGACGTCACCGGTCTGTCCTTTGATCCGGGCCGGGGCCTGGTGCTGTCGGACAACAAGGCGATCAATTATCTGATGACGGTGCGGAAATAGGCCGCAAGCAAGTCCCATAACGCCGTTCGCCCTGGGCCTGTCGAAGTCCTGCGCTATCTGTCGGATGACGCGAGGGCAGACCCTTCGACAGGCTCAGCCCGAACGGGATTGGATTGTGACGCGCGCGCACCGCGGGGTTGCGCGGCTGGGCGCGTGACGGCATAGCCTGCCCCATGCACGACATTCGATATATTCGCGAAAATCCGCAAGCCTTTGACGCCGCGCTGGCGAAGCGCGGGCTGGAGGCCGCCTCGCCCGCGATCCTCGCGCTGGACGAACAGCGCCGCGCCGCCGCCACCGCCACGCAGACCTCGCAGGCGCGGCGAAAGACGCTGTCGGGCCTGTTCGGGCAGGCAAAAGCGAAGGGCCAGGAACCCGATCCCGCTGTCGTTGCCGAACTGGAGGAATTGAAGACCAGCGCGCCCCGGCATGAGGTGGACGAACGCGAGGCCGGCGGGGCGCTCGATGCGTTGCTGCTCGCCATCCCCAACCTGCCCGCCGACGATGTGCCGCAGGGCGCGGACGAAGCGGCGAATATCGAGGTCTTCTGCTGGGGCGTCCAGCGCCATTTCGACTTCGCGCCGCAGGATCATGCCGATTTCGGTCCGGCGCTGGGGCTGGATTTCGAGGCCGGCGCGGCGCTGTCCGGCGCGCGCTTCACGGCATTGCGCGGGCAAATTGCGCGGCTGCACCGGGCGCTGGCACAGTATATGCTCGATACGCAGACCGCGACCAACGGCTATGAGGAAGTGAACCCGCCGCTGCTGGTGCGCGACGAGGCGCTCTACGGCACCGGACAGTTGCCGAAATTCGCGGAGGATTTGTTCAAAACCACTGACGGCCGCTGGCTGATCCCCACTGCCGAGGTCAGCCTGACCAACCTGGTCCGCGAGCAGATCGTGCCCGCCGACACGCTGCCGCTGCGTTTCACCGCGCTCACGCCCTGTTTCCGCTCCGAAGCGGGCAGCGCCGGGCGTGACACGCGCGGTTTCATCCGCCAGCATCAGTTCGAGAAGGTCGAACTGGTGACCATCTGCGCGCCCGAGGATTCGCAGGTCGAGCATGAAAAGATGGTGCAGGCGGCCGAGGGCATCCTCCAGGCGCTGAACCTGCCCTATCGCAAGATGCTGCTGTGCACCGGCGACATGGGTTTCGGGGCGCGCAAGACCTACGACCTCGAAGTCTGGCTGCCCAGCCAGCAGACCTTCCGCGAGATCAGCAGCGTGTCCAACTGCGGCGATTTCCAGGCGCGGCGCATGAACGCCCGCTACAAGCGGCAGGGAGAGAAGGCGACGCGCTTCCTTCATACGCTGAACGGATCGGGCCTCGCGGTCGGGCGCACGTTGGTGGCGGTGCTGGAAAATTATCAACAGCAAGATGGCAGCGTTACGGTGCCGGAGGCGCTGGCGCCCTATATGGGCGGGGTGACGGTGCTGAAGCCCAGGCATTCCGGCGCTTGCGCATAAGCTGAAATCATGCCCCGCCCGTGCGGGAAGACGTCTGTCACCTCGTTGCCAGAACCAGCCCCAATCTTTCCCGGCGCGCCCAGCGCACGGTAAGGAGCGTGGCGACGACACCGAGGCCGCTGGCGAGGCCCCACCAGATGCCCATGCCGCGAAGGCCGAGCGGAAAGGCTAGCAGCAGGCCGACGCCGATGCCAATCACCCAATAGCCGACCGCAGCGATCAGCATCGGGGTCCGCGTGTCCTGCAACCCGCGCAATATGCCGGCCCCGATCGCCTGCCCGCTGTCGACAAGCTGGAACAGCGCAGCGACGCCAAGAAAGGAAATGGCGAGGCCGACGACGTGCGCATTGCCAGGATCGGCGAGATCGAGAAATATACCGACCAATTGTCGCGGCGCGCCGATCAGCACCAGCGCCGCGACACCCGCGAAAGCCGTGCCAATGGCGAGCGCGAGCCAGCCCGCGCGGCCGACGGCGGCGGCATCGCCCCGGCCATAGGCGACGCCGACTCGCACGGTCGCCGCCTGGGCGATGCCCAGCGGCACCATGAAGGAAAATGCGGCGATCTGTATCGCGATGGCATGGGCGGCGAGCGAAGGCCGGTCGATCAGCCCCATCAGGAACAGGGCGGCGTTGAACACGGTGACTTCGAGGCCGAGCGTGATCGCGATCGGCAGTCCGACGCGCCAGACGGCGCGGAAGCGCGGCCAATCGGCGACCCAGAAGCGGCCGAGCAGGTGATAGCGGCGAAACTGCCGGTCGCACAGGATGACGACGACCATGCCGAAGAAGAGGAAGGCCGCGGAGCAACTGCCCGCCAGTCCCGCACCGAACATACCGAGCCCCGGCAGTCCGAGATGGCCGAAGATCAGCGCCCAGCCCATGAGCAGATTGAACGGGATGCCGAGCAGGCTGACGACCAGCCCCCAGAGCGGCCGTTCGAGCGCGCCGACATAGTTGCGCAGCACCAGAAAGCCGAGATAGGGCAGCAACGCCCATTGCAGTCCGCGCATCATCTGCCCCGCCATGGCGGAGAGCGCCGGGTCCTGATCGATCGCCACCAATATGGCTTGCGTATGCCAGAGCAGCAGCCAGAGCGGCAGAACCAGCGCGATCGCGGCCCACAGGCTCTGGCGCACGGTGCGGCGGATGTCGCGCACCGAATGGCACCGCTTGCCCCGCTCCGCAGCGATCAACGGCGCGGCGGCGGTGACCAGTCCTAGGCCGAAGATCAGGCAGGCATTATAGAGATTGATGCCGAGCGCCCCGGCCGCCACCGCGTCCGGTCCCAGCCGCCCAAGCAGCAACAGGTCCGTCGCCGCGATCGCCGACCAGCCGATATTTCCGGCGATGAGCGGCAGCGCGAGCAGCACGAGCGCGCGCGCTTCCATGCGCCAGAGCGCGGCGCTATCGGGTGTAATATCCTGCATCGGCGGGGGCTTAGTCGCTGGCGTATGAAAATTCAAATGCTGCGTGTCGGGTATATAGACGCAAAAATAGCGGCCATCCCTGGAGGACGGGACGGCCGCTATTGCGCTTGGTTTTCAGGCCGAGTTTCAGGCCGTCTGAAGATTGACCGCGGACATCTTGCCGCGCTGGTCCTTCTCGATCTCGTAGGAGACGCGCTGATCCTTGAGCAGCGTGTTCAGGCCGGCGCGCTCGACGGCGGAGATATGGACGAAGGCGTCATTGCCGCCATCTTCGGGAGCGATGAAGCCATAGCCCTTGTCGGCATTGAAGAATTTTACGGTTCCGGTAATCATGATGGGCAATCCTTGTCCATGGTTGCGCAAATGCACCGAAGGTCGGCGCATTTTCGGCGTGAAGCTCGATAAGGACAAAGGGGAAAAGTCGGCCCGATATCCGTCGCAGGCGACGTCAGCCGGGCGCTGTTAGCACAATGCGGGGCAAATGGGGAAATTATAAGCGCCTGTGCCGAAAGCTGTGTCGGACCATGGCCGCAAACAAAAAAGGCGAGGCCGTAGCCTCGCCCTTATTTGGTGCAGTTCAAACTGCTTGTTAACAGTTGGCCTGCGATTTCTGAAGCCCGACTATTCGGCAAAGCGGTTCTGTTGTCAATTGCCTCCTGCCATTTTCGCTGCAATATCGTTCGCGAAGGGAAACGACATGCGCAGACTGGGGCTAGACATTGGCACAAATTCAATCGGTTGGTGCCTGACGGAGGATGAGACGCGGATCGTCGATATCGGCGTGCGCATCTTCTCCGACGGTCGCGATCCGCAGTCCGGCACGTCGCTGGCCGTCGACCGGCGCGATGCGCGGTCGGCGCGGCGGCGGCGGGATCGCTTCATCGGGCGGCGGTCGGCCTTTCTGGATGCGCTGGTCGCCCATGGGCTGATGCCCGCCGATAGCGACGAGGCGAAGCTGGAGGCGGAGAAGGACCCCTATGTCTTGCGCGCCCGCGCGCTGGAGGCGCGGCTGGCGCCTTATGAGATCGGGCGGGCGCTGTTCCACCTGAACCAGCGGCGCGGCTTCAAGTCCAACCGCAAGGCGGAGCGCAAGGCCGGCGACAAGGATGACGGCAAGATCGCGACCGGGGCGCAGGCGCTGGACAGAGCGATGGCGGAAGCGGGCGCAGATACGCTTGGGCAGTTCCTGGCGATGCGGCTGACAGAGGGAAAAGCCGCACGGGTGCGGATGAACAGCGACAGTCAGGATTATGATTTCTATCCGCAACGGCGGCATGTCGAATATGAGTTCGGACGCATCTGGGACGCGCAGGCGGCGCACCACCCTGCCCTGCTGACCGACGCGGCGCGCGAGGCGCTGTCACGTATCCTGTTTTTTCAGCGGCCATTGAAGGCGCAGCAGGTTGGGCTATGTGCTTTCGTCGGCTGGCAAGGTGTGCCGGACGGTGACTTACGCCTGCACAAAGCGCATCCGCTGTTTCAGGAGCGCCGCCTGTATGAGGAGGTGAACCATCTGGAGATCACCACGCCGGGGGCGCCCAATCGCAAGCTGACGCTGGACGAGCGCGACAGGCTGATCCTGAAACTGCGCGGCAAGAAGGCGGTGAGCTTCGACAGCCTCGCCAAGCTGTTGAAGCTGGAGCCGGGACAGAGTTTCAACAAGGCGAGCGAGACACGCACCCAACTGGCCGGGAACGAGGTCTATGCGACGCTGGCGGACGAGAAACGGTTCGGCAAGCGCTGGAACCATTTCGATACCGACCGGCAATGGGCGATCATCGAGCGCCTGATCGAGGAGGAAAATCCCGATATCCTGAACGCCTTTCTGATGGACGAATGCGGGCTGGACACAGACCATGCCGCGACCACCGCGCGCGCATCGCTGCCCGAGGGGCACGGCCGGCTGGGCGCGACCGCGACGGCGCGGATTTTGGAGGAATTGAAGAAGGAGGTCATTAGCTACGACATCGCGGTGCAGCGCTGCGGCTGGCATCATTCCGATGATCGCACCGGCGAAATCCTGCCGCAACTGCCCTATTATGGCGAATTGCTGACACGCGAGATTCCGCCGGGGACGCAGAACCCTGCCGATCCGATCGAAAAGCGCTGGGGCAAGATCACCAACCCGACCGTCCATATCGGGCTGCGCCAGTTGGAGAAGCTGGTGAACCAGATCATTAAGGTGCATGGGCGGCCCGACACGATCGTCGTCGAACTGGCGCGCGAGTTGAAGCTCAACGAGAAGGACAAGGAAGAGCATAATCGCCGCATCCGCAAGGACACGGCAGCGGCGCAGGCGCGGTCGAAGAAGCTGGAGGAAGAGGGCTTTACCGACAATGGCGCGAACCGGATGCTGCTGCGCATGTGGGAGGAACTGAACCCGGCCAACCCGCTGGATCGCCGCTGCCCCTATTGCGGCCAGCCGATCAGCATCCGCATGTTGTTTTCCGGCGAAGGCGGCGCGGATATCGACCATATCATCCCCTATTCGCGATCGCTGGACGACAGTGCGGGGAACAAGGTGGTCGCCCATCGCGCGTGCAACCGGGCGAAGGGGAACAAGACCCCTTATGACAAATGGGGCCATGATCCCGAACGCTGGGAGATTATCAGCGCGCAGGTCGCGCGGCTGCACAAGTCGAAGCAGTGGCGCTTCGGTCCGGACGCGATGGCGCGGGTGGAAAAGGATGGCGGCTTCCTGGCGCGGCAATTGACCGACACGCAATATCTCTCGCGGCTGGCAGGGCGCTATCTGTCGAGCCTATACCCGACCAAGGACGATGGCAGCGTCTATGTCATTCCCGGCCGGATGACCGCGATGCTGCGGCGGTTGTGGGGGCTGAACAGCCTGTTGCCCGACCATAATATCGTCGAAAACAAACATAGCGATGCGCCCAAGAACCGGCTGGACCATCGCCATCACGCGATCGACGCGGCGGTGGTGGCGGTCACATCGCGCAGTCTGCTGATGCAGATCGCGCGCATCGCGGGACTGGCTGAGGACAAGTATCTCGACCGGCTTTTCCCCGATTTCAGCCATCCGGGCGATTGGGCCAGCTTCCGCAACGATCTCGGCGAGTCTCTTTCGCGCGTCACCGTCAGCCACAAGCCCGATCATGGCCGGCGGGGCAAGCCCGCGCCGGGCAAGGACATGACGGCCGGGCAATTGCACAACGACACCGCCTATGGCTTTACCGGTGCTGTGACCGACAAGGGCCTGCCGATCGTCGTCCATCGTGTGCCGCTGGCAAGCCTGAAGCCCGCCGACCTCACCAGCCCGGAGCGCATTCCTGATCCGGTGCTGCGCGATGCGCTGTATCGTGCGACGCAGGGACTGTCGGGCAAGGACTATGATGCGGCATTGCTGCGTTTCGCCAAGGAGGATCCTGTGTTCGCAGGTATTCGCCGTGTGCGCTTGCGCGAACCGCTGAGCGTCATTCCGATCAAGGACAAGAACGGGCGCGTCTATAAGGGGTATAAGGGCGATTCCAACGCGCGCTTCGATGTCTGGCGATTGCCGGACGGGAAGTGGGTGCCTGACATCGTGTCTATGTTCGCGGCGCATCAAGGCGATAGCGTCGATCGCCGCCCTCACCCGGCCGCCAAGAAGATGCTGAGTTTGCGCCAGAATGACTTGATCGCAATCGAGCGCGATGGGGGTCCCAGAGAGATCGTGCGCGTGGTGAAATTCAGCGGCAGTGGCCAGATCACCTTTGCGCAAGATAACGAAGCCGGGGCGCTCAAGACGCGGGACGCGACACCCAATGACATCGACCCTTTCAAATATATCTATTCGTCCGCCAGCGGATTGAAGAAAGCCAAGGCCCGTCAAGTCCGGATTGATCCATTAGGGCGCATTTTCGATCCCGGCCCGCGCTGACAGTCGGTAGCGGCTGGATTAGGCACAGCGTGGGGGATTTATGGATCGCATTGTCGATATCGCGACTGACGGCATGCATCTGTCGTCACATCGCGGGTTCCTGATCGTCGCGCACGATCGCGAGGAGGTGGGGCGGATCGCGCTGGACGACGTCCATGCGGTGATCGTGCATGCCCATGGCTGCACCTGGTCGGGCAATATCGTGACCGCACTGGCCGAGCGTGGCGCGCCGATCGTGTTTTGCGGGCCGAACCACAGCCCGGTCGCGGTCACGCTTCCGCTGGAGGGTCATCATGCGCAGGGCGCACGCATGCGCGCGCAATGGGACGCGGGCCGCCCGCTGGCCAAACAATTGTGGCGGCATGTGATCGTCGCCAAGATCGCCATGCAGGGATCGCTGCTGGCGGCGCGGGACAGGCCCGAAGCTGGTGCCTTCGCCCTGCTGGCACGCAAGGTGCGATCGGGCGACCCCGACAATCTGGAGGCGCAGGCGGCGCGGCGTTACTGGCCTGCGCTGATGGGCGTCGACTTTCGGCGCGACCGCGACGCCGAGGGTATCAACGCGCTGCTCAACTATGGCTATGCGGTGATGCGGGCGACGGTGGCGCGCGCCGTGATTGCGGCCGGGTTGCACCCGACCATCGGCATCCATCATAGCAACCGCGGCAATGCCTTTGCGCTGGCCGACGATCTGGTCGAGCCGTTCCGGCCGCTGGTCGATGCGCTGGTCATCGGCATGACGGCGGGGCCAGATACGGTGCTGCTCGATCCCGCGCTCAAGCGTCGCTTCGCGCGATTGATCGCTTTCGATCTGCGGATGGGCAGCGAGGTTTCGCCCGTCTCTGTCGCCGCGCAACGGCTGGCGCAATCATTGGCGCGCAGTTTCGAATCGGGGACTGTCGAGTTGGCGCTGTTCGTTCCGCCGACGCCGATGGAATGGGCCGCATTGTTTGGCGGCGCGTGGGAATGAGCGAAGCGACCAGTTTGAGCGGATACCGGCTGATGTGGATTTTCGTGATGTTCGACCTGCCTGTAGGCACCAAACAACAATCGCGCGAAGCCACACAGTTCCGAGAGTTTCTGCTCGACCAAGGCTTTGAGATGAGCCAGTTTTCAATCTATGCTCGTTTCTGCAACGGGAAGGACAGCTACGAGTCGCACCTCAAGCGAATCGAGCGCAATCTTCCCGAAAAAGGCGACATTCACGTGCTCACTTTCACGGACAAACAATATGAAAATATCGTCCGATTCTCTAGCCAACGGCGGCAGCGGCAACGCAAAAACCCCGATCAGCTCGCGCTTTTTTGATATGCGGAGCAATTTTACCAAGTCCGGATGCGGCGTTTTCTTCTTCTTTTCGAGAAGCTTAACACCACATCGGGCTTAGCAGTTCAGAAATCGCAGGCCAACCGCAACGCCGCGCTGGAGTTGCTGCCCGCCGATTATGGCTTAGCAGTTCAGAAATCGCAGGCCAACCGCAACCAGGGCGTTCGCGGCATCGGCACCGTCGAGGGCTTAGCAGTTCAGAAATCGCAGGCCAACCGCAACGGGCCTTCCAATGTTCCAGTGTCTGCCCCAGGCTTAGCAGTTCAGAAATCGCAGGCCAACCGCAACTCGGGGGCGGGGGGAACCCCATCGAGGGAGGGCTTAGCAGTTCAGAAATCGCAGGCCAACCGCAACCGCCTCCGCGCTGGCCTCCGCTGCGGACGTGGCTTAGCAGTTCAGAAATCGCAGGCCAACCGCAACCACCCTCGCCCCGTCATCCACCCTCGGAGCGGCTTAGCAGTTCAGAAATCGCAGGCCAACCGCAACACGGCGGAGCTTGCAGGCCGCGAACGACCGGGCTTAGCAGTTCAGAAATCGCAGGCCAACCGCAACTTGGCGAAGCATTCGCCCTGCAGGTGGTAGCGGCTTAGCAGTTCAGAAATCGCAGGCCAACCGCAACAGCGCGATGCGGAGATTGTCGATAGTCTCGGGCTTAGCAGTTCAGAAATCGCAGGCCAACCGCAACCGGCCGTTGTGGACCTTTTGGTTGAAGCTGGCTTAGCAGTTCAGAAATCGCAGGCCAACCGCAACGGATCGACCTGAATACACAGGATGTTGCCGGGCTTAGCAGTTCAGAAATCGCAGGCCAACCGCAACGCATTCCAATCGCGGGTGGCGACGGCGCGGGGCTTAGCAGTTCAGAAATCGCAGGCCAACCGCAACTCCTCGTCAAATATTATGGCGCGGCGCAGCGGCTTAGCAGTTCAGAAATCGCAGGCCAACCGCAACTGGTGGCGTAGAAGTCGACCCGCAACTTGCGGCTTAGCAGTTCAGAAATCGCAGGCCAACCGCAACACTCGATACGGCATGCGGAGAGTATGTGAGGGCTTAGCAGTTCAGAAATCGCAGGCCAACCGCAACCAGGAGGAAGCTGCGATGCAATGTCATCCGGGCTTAGCAGTTCAGAAATCGCAGGCCAACCGCAACGGCCGCTAGATATGGATCACCTCCATTCTCGGCTTAGCAGTTCAGAAATCGCAGGCCAACCGCAACTTCGGCGAGAGCGACAATCCGTTTTTTTCCGGCTTAGCAGTTCAGAAATCGCAGGCCAACCGCAACGGGCGCTGAAAGAGCGCGCGATCGACAGGCGGCTTAGCAGTTCAGAAATCGCAGGCCAACCGCAACGCCAACGGTCGGGTGAACCGCAAGGTCGCGGGCTTAGCAGTTCAGAAATCGCAGGCCAACCGCAACTGACTGAATGCGAGCGCCCGCCTGCGGGATGGCTTAGCAGTTCAGAAATCGCAGGCCAACCGCAACGGCAGCCGGGTTCGTTCGCCCTGTTCGATGGGCTTAGCAGTTCAGAAATCGCAGGCCAACCGCAACTGGCTTGGCCGCATGGCATCCGATCCTGCCGGCTTAGCAGTTCAGAAATCGCAGGCCAACCGCAACTGACCGGCGGTCGGCCCTCCGCCCGGTCAGGCTTAGCAGTTCAGAAATCGCAGGCCAACCGCAACTAGGTCTCGCGCAGAGCATCACGCTCCTGAGGCTTAGCAGTTCAGAAATCGCAGGCCAACCGCAACGAGCAGGCGCCGGACTTGCCGGAAGCCGTTGGCTTAGCAGTTCAGAAATCGCAGGCCAACCGCAACAGAATGTAGAACATCTTTGTCCATGGTTTCGGCTTAGCAGTTCAGAAATCGCAGGCCAACCGCAACAATGTCGGCGATGTCATTACAGCGGAGTATGGCTTAGCAGTTCAGAAATCGCAGGCCAACCGCAACGGCATCGCCGTCGATTATGAATATGTTGCGGGCTTAGCAGTTCAGAAATCGCAGGCCAACCGCAACATGCGGCGTCGGCGAGCCAGGTCAGCGCGTGGCTTAGCAGTTCAGAAATCGCAGGCCAACCGCAACCGCGCGAGGCGTCCCAGCAGACCGCCCAGAGGCTTAGCAGTTCAGAAATCGCAGGCCAACCGCAACCGGACGTCCGGGTCCATACTCGGCCACGATGGCTTAGCAGTTCAGAAATCGCAGGCCAACCGCAACCGCAACGTCAAGGGCAGTTACAATACTGGCGGCTTAGCAGTTCAGAAATCGCAGGCCAACCGCAACAGCCGGAGAAAGGACCCTTGAGCCATGTCGGGCTTAGCAGTTCAGAAATCGCAGGCCAACCGCAACACGCCGCGCGACTGGTC
>CAXUEQ010000077.1:0-12724 GCA_964250175.1 uncultured Sphingobium sp.
CATCGAGCCGGAATTTGCGCCGTGCCGCAATCTCGATATCGAGATGGAGCTTGGTGTGTGGATCGGCGGGGGCAATGTGTTGGGTCATCCGATCGATATCGCCGAGGCGACAGATCATGTCGCGGGCTATTGCCTGCTCAACGACTGGTCGGCGCGCGACATTCAGATGTGGGAATATGTGCCGCTTGGCCCATTCATGGCGAAGAATTTCGCGACCACCATTTCCACCTGGGTCATAACGCCCGAGGCGCTGGCGCCGTTTCGCCAAGCCCCGACACCACGGCCGGAAGGCGATCCGGTCCCTTTGTCCTATCTGGTCGATCCAGCCGATCAGGCTAATGGCGCGCTCGCAGTACAAATCGAAGTGCATATTCAAACCGAGCGGATGCGCAATGACGGCCAGCGGCCGGTGAAGATCAGCACCAGCACTGGTCTGAACCTTTATTGGACGATCGCCCAGTTGATCGCGCATCATACGGCGGGCGGTTGCAACCTGCGCCCCGGCGACCTTCTCGGTAGCGGCACGATCTCGGGACCGGGCGAGAATGCCTATGCCAGCTTGCTGGAGATGAGCCGCGGCGGCAAACAACCTTTCACTTTGCCGTCGGGCGAAACGCGGACATTTCTGGAGGATGGCGACGAAATCCTGTTGAAAGCCTACGCCTATCGTGAAGGTTTCGTGCAGATCGGTTTTGGCGAGTGTCGCGCGGTCGTCCTTCCTTCAAAATCGTGACGAACGGCCCGGACCGGCCGGTTTTTTGGAGACGCGGACCGTGAGACAGCCCATTCCCAGCGATTATATGACCGGTTTCGGCAACGCGTTCAGCACCGAAGCCGAAGTCGGTGCGCTTCCAAAGAAAGGAAATTCGCCGCAGCGGCCTGCATTTGGCCTTTATGCCGAACAATTTTCGGCGACGGCGTTCACCGCGCCCCGCAACGAGGCCAAGCGGTCCTGGCTTTATCGCATCCACCCGATGGCCGGACATGGCCGGTTCGATCCGATCGAGTCGGGCGCGCTCGCGCTGCCGCTGGCGGCGGCGAATCCAAACCGGCTGCGCTGGGACCCCAGCGCGTTACCGACAGAGCCGACCGACTTTCTGGCCGGTCTGACCCGCGTCGCCGCCAATGACGGGAAGCCACGACTGGGCGGGGCCACCATCTATATCTATGCCGCCAACCGGTCGATGGACCGGGCGTTCTTCAATGCCGATGGCGAGATGCTGATCGTGCCTGAGCTTGGCGCGATCCGCCTCGTCACCGAGCTGGGCATCCTCGACGTCGCGCCAGGCGAGATCGTGGTCGCGCCGCGCGGCATCCATTTCAAGGTCTTGCTGCTTGATGCCGCCGCGCGCGGCTATGTCTGCGAAAATCACGGCCCGGCGTTTCGGCTGCCGGAGCTTGGCGCGATCGGATCGAACGGCCTTGCCTATGCGCGCGATTTCCTTACGCCGGTGGCCTGGTATGAAGATGTCGAAGAGCCGGTCGACATCGTCCAGAAATTCCAGGGGGCACTGTGGCAGACGCGCCTGGGTCACAGCCCATTCAATGTCGTCGCCTGGCACGGCAATCTGGCACCGTATAAATATGATTTGAAGCAGTTCAACGTGCTTGGCACGGTCAGTTTCGATCATCCCGATCCGTCGATCTTCACAGTGCTGACCGCGCCGACCGATACGGCCGGCATCGCCAATGTCGATTTCGTGGTGTTTGCGCCGCGCTGGATGGTGGGGGAGGATACGTTCCGGCTACCCTGGTTCCACCGCAACGTGATGAACGAATATATGGGGCTGATCTATGGCCAGCATGATGCCAAGGCGTCGGGCTTCGTGCCCGGCGGCGCATCGCTGCACAGTGCGATGAATGCGCATGGTCCCGATGCGGAGAGCACGCGAAAGGCGATCGCGGTCGATCTGGAGGCGAACAAATATGACGCGGGCATTGCCTTCATGTTCGAAACCTCGCAAATCCTGCGGCCGACCGAGGCATCGCTGACATCCGATACGCTGCAAGGCGACTATGATGCGTGCTGGTCGGGTATCGACAAGACATTTAGCTTGTCCGGCTGATATTCGGTTCAAGCCATGCCCGGCTTGGTCCAGGCGATTCCGGCATACCCCGTTGCCGAAGCGCATCACGTGATGCGCTATCGAAGCATCGCGTTCCTATGCAGGTCTTTCCAATGCACACGCGGCTTCAAACCAGAAACCGGTTGCCCACTTCGTCGTCCGGCTGGAAGACATTGAGCGTCATCGACATGGTGACGTAATAGCCGCACAGGCCGACCAGATCGACCATCGCCACTTCGCCGATCGCATCGAACAAGAGGCGATAGCTTGGCTCATCCACGCGATGCTTGTCGAGCAACCGGATGCAAAAATCGTAGAGGGCCTGCTCGACAGGGGTGCCTTCCGGACGACGCCCGTCGGCGATCGCGCGCATTTGTTCGACAGTCAGATTTTCCGCTGCGCCCGCCTCGACATGCGCGGCCCATTCTACCGGCTGGTTCCAGCGGCGGACGACCGTCAGGATCGCCAGCTCGCGCAGATTGCCCGGCAAATGGCTGCCCCAGCGCAGATATTCGCCGACACGCTGCAGCCGATCTGTCAGGTCGGGACTGCGCAACATCGGGAGGAACGGCCCGCCAAACGCCTGACGCGGGCCTTCGACGATTGCCTGCACCACGCGCTGCTGCGCCTCGGTCCGTGCATGGTCCGGCAACGGCGCGAGGCGATCGGGCGCGTTCATGCTCACCGTGCAGGCGAAGACGCAGGCGCGGGTGACATCAGCGGCGTCGGGTCGATGAAGATTCGCATATCCGCAATCCGGCGGTCTGGCGCCAACCGCAGGATCGTGACGGCGGGCACCGTGACCTCTCCGCCCGCCTGCGGCCAATAGGTCACCATCGATTCAACGACTACCGATCCGTCGCGCGTCCAGCACCCGGCGATATCGTGCCGCATCGCCTTGAACGCGCCCTTGCTTTCGACACGGAACATATGCGCGATGGCCGCCGCGCCGCGACGGGGCGGCGTATTGCCAAAGCGCAGCGTCGCCGTTTCGGCAAATCGGGGAAGAAACGCATCATAGTCGAAGGCATCCATGCGGGCGAAGAAGGACGTGATGTCAGGCGGACATTGTCCCGCCGAAACGCCCTTATCCTCTCGCGATTTCGTCTGCGCCGCCGACGACCGGGTCGCCAGTGTGGAGGCGGCGATCGCGACTATAGAAATGGCGGCGATGAAGCGCCGCGGCCGCCAGGCAGTGAACAGGCTCATTATCTTTCCCCTTCATATGTCATCTGCATCATCTTATTCCGCATCGGGCTGATTGCCCGGACAGGCGCGGTCGAACGCGGACAACCGCAACGCCGCGGCATTGATTCGCGCAATCGTCGGGAACGGCGTCATGTCGACGTTGAAGCGCTGCGCGTTGAAGACCTGGGGGATCAGGCAGACTTCGGCCAGGCCAGGCGTATCCCCGTGGCAAAACAGGCCGGTGCGGGAATCGTTGGCGAGCTGTGGCTCCAGCCCCTGAAACCCCTTTTCCACCCAATGGCGATACCATGCGTCGACACTGTCACTGGCAAGGCCAAGCTCGCCGCGCAAATATTTTAGCACACGGAGATTGTTGATCGGGTGGATATCGACAGCCGATATCTGGGCCAACGCACGCACGCGCGCGCGATCCGCGGCCCCGGCGGGCAGTAGCGGCGGCTCGGGATAAACCTCCTCAAGATATTCGATGATTGCCAGCGACTGGGTCAGGACGTGGCCGCCATCTTCCAACACCGGGACCAAGCCCTGCGGATTGAGCTTCAGATAGGCGGGATCATGCTGCTCGCCCTTCACCAAATGATGCGCGACAGGGGTATAATCGAGTGCCTTGAGGTTCAGCGCGATCCGCACCCTGAATGCGGCGGAGGACCGGAAATATCCATGCAGGATCATCGACATCTCTCCATTATAACGGCGCGGCGGAAAACCGCGTAAAGCAAGTTTTGCTCACATTATATCAAAACGCTTATGGCTTCAAGCAGTGCTTAAGGCAATCTGTCAGGAGACAAATTTATATGCAAGGCAGCCAGCGAGTTTCTACCATAACCTCCTTGGAGCAAGCAGAGGCTAAGGTCTCTTTACAAATAATGTGAGTTGTGCTCATTTGATGCAAATATGAGAGGATGAAGCGACGCCATGTCGAGAACGGGTTTCTACACCAATGAACTGACGTTCTGGCACGGCAGCCCCGTGATGGCGGCGCTGACTTTGCCTGTCGGGGGGTGGGTCCAACTGCCCAGCGGCACAGTCGGGGTGGATACGCCGGATACCAAGCGCCGCCTGCTGAACCTGGTGAAGGCGTCGGGCCTGATGAAGGCGTTGGTCGAGATCGAGGCGGGACCGGTGACCGATGAGGATCTGTTGCGCGTCCACCCGCAAAGCTATCTGACGCGGTTCAAGGCAGTCAGCGACGCCGGTGGCGGGGAATTGGGCCCGACCGCCGCGTTCGGGGCGGGTGGATATGAGATCGCCCAGATATCGGCCGGGCTGGCCAAGGCGGCGGTCGACGACGTGCTGACCGGTGCGGTGGATAACGCCTATGCGCTGTGCCGCCCCTGTGGCCACCATTGCCTGCCCGATCAGCCGATGGGATCGTCGCTGTTCGCCAACATCGCGGTGGCGATCGAGGCGGGGCTTGCGCGCCACGGCAAGCGGCGCGTTGCGGTCGTCGACTGGGACGTTCATCACGGCAACGGCACCCAGGCGATCTACTATAATAATCCCGATGTGCTGACGATCTCGATCCATCAGGATGGCTGCTTTCCGTTCGGCTATGGCGGCCTGGAGGATCGTGGCGACGGCGCGGGCAAGGGCGCGAACATCAATATCCCGCTCCCGCCGGGAAGCGGGCATGACGCCTATCTTTACGCATTCGATACCATCGTGCTGCCGGCGCTGCGGGCTTTCGCTCCCGACCTGCTGATCGTCGCGAGCGGACTGGACGCGGCGATGGTCGATCCGATATCCCGCATGATGCTGCATAGCGACACCTATCGCGAACTGACCACACGGATGAAGACGGTCGCGGCCGAGCATTGCGGCGGCAAGCTCGTCGTCGTGCACGAGGGTGGATATTCGGAAGCCTATGTGCCGTTTTGCGGCCATGCGATCCTGGAAGTCCTGTCGGACGAAGCGAGTGTAGTGACTGATCCGGCGCTCGAGGTGTTTCGCGCTCAGCAGCCGCGCGAGCGTATCGTCGCCTTTCAGCGGGCGCTGATCGACGAAATGGCGGCCTATGTCGCCACCAGCGGCTGAGCGGGCGCCAGCCGGAATTTTCCACCATCCATTCAGCGGCGAAATCCCATGAACCTTGAAGAATATTCGCAGTATGACGGCCTCGGACTGGCCGAGTTGGTCAAGACCCGTCAGGTCAGCGCAGGCGAGCTTGTCGATATTGCGATCGACGCGACGGCGCGGGTCCAGCCGGAGCTGAATATCCTGGCGTTCGATCTGAGCGAAAGCGCCCGCGCGCTTGCCGCGAAGGGTGCTCCCGAGGGTCCTTTCGCCGGGGTGCCGTTCCTGATCAAGGATCTGGCGCTCGAAATGAAGGATACGCCCTATGAGGCGGGGTGCCGCCTGTTGAAGGGCAATGTGTCGACCGCCGACAGCAATCTGATGATCAAGTTCAAGGAAGCGGGGCTGATCACCACCGGCAAGACCAACTGCGCGGAATTCGGTGCGCAACTAACGACCGAAACGATCCTGCGCGGGATCACGCGCAATCCGTGGAATCGCGACCATACGCCCGGCGGATCGAGCGGCGGCGCATCGGCCGCGGTCGCCGCCGGCGTCGTGCCGATCGCCCATGCCAATGACGGGATCGGATCGATCCGTATTCCGGCATCCAACTGCAATCTGTTCGGGCTGAAGCCCAATCGCCAGCGCATTCCGGTCGGTCCGTTCATCGGCGACGCGCCAGGATCGCGCGGCGTCGAATTCGTGTTGACCCGCACGATCCGCGATGCGGCGGTCATGCTCGATGCGACGCATGGTCCCGATATCGGCGCGCATAGCTGGGCGCCGCCGCCTGTCCGTCCCTATCGCGACGAACTGGATCGCCCGCGCAAGGGGCTCAGGATCGCGATCATGACGCGGTCGTTCAGCGGCGCTGCGGTCGATCCGGAATGCGCGCAGGCCGTGCGGACGACCGCCGCTCTTTGCGAGAGCCTGGGCCATCATGTCGAGGAAGCCGAACCCAAGATCGATTTCGAAGCGTTCCGCCGGTCGATCCGGCTGGAGTCGAACGCGAATTCGCTCGTCGCGCTCGACATGGTCAGCGAGATCATGGGCCGGCCGATCAGCGCGGAAACGCTCGAACCCTTCACGTTGCAAATCTATCATGAGGGCAAGCGGACCTCCGCCGAGGACTATGCCAAGGCGATAGTTGTTTACGGCACGATGCAGCGCGACATGGGCGCGTTTTTTGAAAGTTATGATATTCTGCTGCTGCCGACGCTCTCGCGGCCGCCCGCGCCGATCGGGTGGCTGGGCCGCGACCCTGACGATTATGAGGGTTTCTGGGATCGCTTCTGCGGCGACGATTATTCGCCATTCGCCGGGATATTCAGCATCACCGGCCATCCCGCCGCGTCGATCCCGCTCATGATCGGCAAGGATAATCTGCCGATCGGAACGCAGGTCGTCGCGCGTTTCGGAGAAGAGGGCAACCTGCTGAACCTGGCCGCGCAGCTCGAAGTCGCGCAGCCATGGTCCGCCGCGCGGCCGCCCATCCATGTCGCGACGGCACATTGAAGACATTCGCTTTTGCAAGGAGCCAGGATATGAGTCAGGTCGCTAAGTTTAATCCCAAATCGCTCGCCCCGCCGCCCGAGAACAAGCATGCGCATGTCGTCATCGCACCGGCGGGCGGCCGCACCGCTTATCTGGCGGGCCAGGTGGCTCTCGACGTCGACGGCAATGTCATCGGGCCGGGCAAGCATTATGAACAGACGGTTCAGGTGTTCAAGAACATCAGCGACACGCTGACCGAGATCGGCGCCAAGCCCGACCAGATCGTCGAAATGACGATCATAGTCGTCGATTACAAACAGGCCATTATCGACGACATCAACCGCGCCGGAGACGTGGTCTTCGGTCAGGACTGGCCGGCGACCGCGACCACGCTGATCGGTGCGCAGGCACTGGGGCACGACGCCTTTCTGGTCGAGGTGAAGGCGATCGTCGCGCTTTACGACTGACACTGGGCGTCACCGCGACAAGGATAGCCGTGCAGTAGCGCATATATCTTGGTCGCGGTGGCGAACACATATCCCGGCCCGCGCGCTAATCGCTGATATGCGTATCTTCAGCCGGCGATCGCAGGCGTGTTTCCCATGATGGGGGGCGGCCGGCGGATCTGCCAGAAGGCGATCAGCCCGCCGACGATCCAGGCTGCGGCGCAGAGCAGAAACAGCGACTGCGCTCCGGCGGCGCGCATGATCGGCCCGAGCACGAGCGGGCTGATGAAGGCGCCGGTGAAGGTGGCGAAATTGAGCAGGCCGATCGAATGGCCATGCAGGCTCGCAGGGGTCCGCTGGAATGCGGCTCGGAAGACCATCGGCATGGAAAAGCCGACGCCGACGCCGATCGCGCTGGCTGCGGCGGTCACGGAAAAAAGCCCGCCCTGCCATAGCGCCAGCCCGGTGAAACCGCAGGCGGATATCATTATGGCGGCAAGCACCATCCAGCGGTCGTCGACCCGCCCGCGCATCATGCTGTAGAACAGCGCCGCCAGCATCGCGCAGATCGGTGAACTGGTCAGCACGATCGCCCGCGCGCCCGGCGTGTCGATACCGTTGGCGCTCAGGTGAAACGGAAGCAGCGTCGGTGCCGTCGCCAGCATCATGAAGATACCGAACCCCGCCAGATAAGTCGATCCCGCAGTTCTTGCGACCGTTTTGAGGCCATTGGTCTCGTCGTGGCGCCGGGGGAGGGTGGGCAATCCGGAGCGGCTGCCTGCCATGATCCACAATCCCAGGATGATGTAGACGACGAACGGACCCCGCCAGCCGGCCAAACCGGCCAGCACTGCGGCCATTATCCCGCCAGAGATTGCGCCGAGATCGGACAATGCCGTCTGGAATCCGAGGATACGGGCGCGCGTTTCACCTTGGTAGAAGGCGCCGCTGGCGGTCGTCAGTCCGCTGGTCAGCAGCGACGCCGCCAGGCCGATCAACAGGCAGCCGCCGAGCAAGGGCAACGCTCCGGTCGCCGAACCCGCGATCAGCCCCCCCAGCGCATAGGCGAAGGCGGATGCCAGGACGCAGCGTCGCAACCCCCAGCGCGCGATCACCGCCCCCGACAGGAGACCGCCAAGCGCCAGACCGAGAAACGGAATGGCCTGCGCCCGCTGCGCAACGATCTCGCCTTCGATGCCGCCGCCGAGATATTGCGCGATCATCGGCAGCGCCGGCGGTAGTAGTGTCATGATCAATGCCGGCGGCACCAGCGCAAGCAGCAATGTCATGGAAAGTGGCCTGCCCGGCGCGCTTGCAGCAACGCCGGTGTTCGGATCATCGATTATGCCGGGGTCAATGGATTGCACCTTCTCAGTCTCCAATAATCGACGCCCACCCTCTCGCAATGACGCCGCAGATAAGATGAGTTAAACTCGCATTACAGTCAACGTCATTATCCCTGCGCGTCCAGGCGCAGCGCCAGCGAGCGGTCGATCGGCAGGAAGCCGGATTGTCATCGATCGGTCGCGCCTATGCAGCATCACTGACGCAAAGCGTCACTAGTAGCCCGAATGCGGGCGAGGGAAAGCAACGCAAAGCACAATTTCCAGGGGTATCCAATATGGTAAGGTTCATGACGGCCAGCGCACTGATCGCGCTTCAGTTCGCGCTATGCGCACCGGTATACGCGCAGGTCGCCGAAAGCAGCGAACCCACCATAGCCCCCGCCAACGACGCCGAAGACGGCAACGCGATCATCGTCACCGGCACACGCGACCGCGGCGTAACGCAATTCAATTCGAAGTCGCCGATCGACGTGCTACCCGCCACCGCGCTCGACGCGAGCATCTCCGGCGACCTGTCCGATACGTTGGCGCAGTTGCTGCCTTCGTTCAACGTGCAACGTCTGCCCGCCGCCGACGGCCAGGCATTCGTGCGCCCCGCTACGCTGCGCGGACTGTCGGCGGACCAGACGCTCGTGCTTGTCAACGGCAAGCGCTATCATCGCTCGGCTTTGCTCGGCACGCGCGGCGCGCAGGCGCCCGACCTTGCGACCATTCCCGGTCTGGCGATCAAGAATGTCGAAGTGCTGCGCGACGGCGCGTCCGCGCAATATGGCTCGGACGCGATCGCCGGTGTGATCAACATCATCCTCGACGACCGGCCTGGAATGAATGCGTTCGGCCAATTTTCACAATATTATAAAGGCGATGGCAACGAATATCAGGGCGGAATCCAAGGCGGCGTACCGCTCGGGGACCGTGGAAGCCTTGTCTTCACCGCCGAATATGACCATGCCGAAGCGACTTCGCGCACACGACAGCGCCCCGATGCGATCGCTTTTCAAGCGGCCAACCCGACGCTGAAGGTGCCCAATCCGGTCCAGCGCTGGGGCCAGCCCGATGTCGAGGCCATTCGCGCCGGTTTCAACACGCATTACGACTTTTCCGACGCTTTTACGCTGTATGCGTTCGGCACCGCGCAGGAGGGCGAAGGCGTAACCGATTTCAACTGGCGCAACCCCGCCGGCACAGCGACGGTTTACAATCCCAGCCCGGCCTTTCCCGGTTTCACCTTCAGGAGCATCTATCCTGTCGGCTTCACGCCGCGCTTTGGAACGCAAACTTCGGACATCCAGGCGGTCGGCGG
Source organism: uncultured Sphingobium sp. (assembly GCA_964250175.1). Lineage (GTDB taxonomy): Bacteria > Pseudomonadota > Alphaproteobacteria > Sphingomonadales > Sphingomonadaceae > Sphingobium. The sequence continues at coordinate 9,881 of CAXUEQ010000077.1, forward strand.
CTTGCGCGGCGCGCTGGATAGCGCCTTTACCTATGATTTGAGCGCCTCCTACGGCCGCAGCCTGATCGATTATACGCTGCGGGAAAGCCTCAATGCGTCGCTTGGGCCGAACAGCCCCACCTCCTTCTATCTCGGTCGCCTCGCGCAGCGCGAATTCAACCTCAACGCCGATTTCGTCTATCGCCTGCCCGTCGGTACGCGTGAGCCGGTCAATATCGCTTTCGGTGGCGAGCGGCGGGTCGAGACATATCAGGTGACGGCAGGCGATGCGGCCTCCTATGCCGTCGGTCCGGGCGCAGCGTCGGGTCTGGCACCAAATTCGAGCGGCTTTCCGGGTTTCAGTCCAATCCAGGCGGGCAAATTCGATCAGGTCAGCTATGCGGGCTATGGCGACATCGAATGGCAGCCGGTCAAGACGCTCAGCGTCGGTGCGGCAGGGCGTTACGAGGATTTCTCACGCTTCGGGAACAAGTTCACCTATAAATTGAGCGCACGGTTCGAGCCGGTGGACGGCATCGCGCTGCGTGGCGGCTATTCGACCGGCTTTCGTGCGCCGACACCGGGGCAGCTCAACACCTCGAACACGACGCAAGGCCTCGATACCGTCACACTGCAGATATTCAACAGCGGTCGCCTGTCGCCGTCCGATCCGATTGCGGTCTCGCTCGGCGCGAAGCCGCTGAAGCCCGAAACATCCAAGACCCTGACGGGAGGCCTGACCTTCAAGACGCATTTCGGCCTTACCGGTAGCGTCGATGCCTATCAGATCAACGTCTATAGCCGGTTCAGCCAGTCAGCATCTTTCCCGGTGCCGGCCGGGTTGCCCAATCCTCTGCGCTTTACGTCGGTCAGCTATTTCACGAACGACTTCGACACGCGAACACGCGGTATAGAGGCGGTGTTGAACTATGCGCGCGACCTTGGTCCAGGCCGTGCGACCGCGACGATCGCCTATAATTACAACAACACGAAGGTTACGAGCGCGGCGTCGGCGGCCATTCCCAACGACACGCAACGCCGGATCTTTCAGGAACGCCTGCCGCAGCACAATGCGACCGGCTCGCTCGGATATGATATAGGCCCGGTTGGGCTGCTCGCCCGCGCGCGATATTATGGAGCATGGACCGACGTCACGGGCAACGCAACGGGCGACCTGTTCCAGCGTTTCGGTTCGATCGCGCTGTTCGACCTGTCGGTCAGCTATACGTTCGATAAGCATTTCACGATCCGCGGGGGTGCGGAGAATATCTTCAACACCTATCCGGCAGAGGCGACCAACCAGGCGGTGCGCGGGCTGATCTATTCGCGTAATGCGCCCTATGATACCGATGGCGGACAATATTATATCCGCGTCGGCATGAAGTTCTAAAGACAGGCTGAAGGGACCAGGCCGTGCCGATCGATCGACGCAGCATGATGATCGGCGCGGTCGCGCTTCCCGTCGCAACGCGTGTGGGGGCCTCCAGCATTGGGGCGGCCCCACTGCGCGGCGGCGCACGGCCCGACGATGAGGCCTATTGGGCCGGCATCGCCGCACAATATGATGTCACGTCAGAGGTCATTCAGCTCGAAAATGGCAATTGGGGTATCATGGCGCGCCCTGTTCTTGCCGCTTACGAACGCGCGATCGAGCGAGTCAATCGCGAGAACAGCTTCTATTCCAGGCGAGCGATGGGACCCGACCTGCGCGCCGTGCGGTTACACATCGCCACGGCTTTGGGGGTTGGCGTGGACGAGATCGCGCTGACCCGCAACGCGACGGAAGCGTTGCAGGGATTGATCGATGGCTATAACCGGCTGCGCTCCGGCGATGCAGTGCTCTACGCCGACCTCGATTATGACAGCATGCAGGGCTGTTTCGAAGGGTTGCGCGCGCGTCGCGGCGTCGATGTCGTGCGGATCGCCCTGCCCGAGCCGGCGACCTGGCAAGGGCTGATCGACGCCTATGCCCAGGCGTTCGATGCCAACCCCCGGATCAGGCTGGTGCTGCTCACCCATCTCAGCCACCGCACCGGCCTCGTCCTGCCGGTGCGCGAAATCGTCGCGCTGGCGCGGGCGCGGGGTATCGATGCGATCGTCGATGCGGCGCATAGCTGGGGCCAGCTCGACTTCGCCTTTTCCGATCTCGGCGTCGATTTTGCGGGGTTCAACCTGCATAAATGGATGGGCGCACCGCTGGGCGTCGGAGTCATGTATCTGCGCAAGACGCGCGTGCGCGACGTCGATCCCGATCCGGCGAACGGTATCGGCGATCCGGACGACGTGCAGGCGCGCGTCCATACCGGCACCGGCGATTTCGCCGCGTCACTGACCGTGCCCGATGCACTCGCCTTTCAGGAGGCGATCGGCATGACCGCGCGCGTCGCGCGGCTGCGCCTGTTGCGCGACCGCTGGGTGGGACCGTTGCGCGATGTTCGCGGGTTACAAATTCTGACGCCGGCCGATCCCCGGCTTCACGGCGGTATCACGTCCTTTCGCTTCACGGGCAAAGTATCGCCTGCCGAAAATATCGCGGTCGCCAGGGCTTTGCTTGACGAATTTCGCATCTTCTCGGTCCACCGCACCGGCGTGGCGGCCGGATCATGCGTTCGGATAACCCCCGCCCTGTTCACTACGCCGAACCAGATCGATGCGCTGACGATCGCTTTGCAAAAGCTGGCCGCGCGCTAGGCGAATCCTATCGACGCGCCAGTAGGGTAAGGGGCTATCGCTACCCCTCATCCCCCATCCTCAGCGCGGCGATGAAGGCTTCCTGCGGGATGCTCACGCTGCCATATTCGCGCATCCGTTTCTTGCCTTCCTTCTGCTTGTCGAGCAGCTTCTTCTTGCGGCTGATGTCGCCGC
>CAXUEQ010000078.1:0-12322 GCA_964250175.1 uncultured Sphingobium sp.
GACAAGCCGGACCTGCGCAACCCCATCCTGATTTCCGACGTAACCGAACATTTCCACGGAAGCGGCTTCGGCATCTTCGCGTCGCTGGTGGAGGGCGGCAGCGTGATCCGGGCGATCCCGGCGCCCGGTGCGGGCGCGGGCAGTCGCAAATTTTTCGACGACATGAACAATTGGGCGCGGGGCGAGGGCTATTCGGGCCTTGGCTATATCAACATCAAGGATGGCGTCCCCGGTGGACCGATCGCCAAAAATCATGGCGAGGACGCGACCGCGAAACTAATCGCGGCGCTTGGCCTTGGTCCCAATGACGGCGTGTTCTTCGCAGCGGGCAAGGAAGCCCAGGCGGCCAAGCTGGCGGGCCTCGCGCGTATCCGGGTGGGTGAGCAGCTCGACCTGATCGACAAAGACCGGTTCGATCTGTGCTGGATCGTCGACTTCCCCTTCTATGAATATGATGAGGACGAAAAGAAGATCGACTTCGCGCACAACCCCTTCTCGATGCCGCAGGGCGGGCTGGAGGCGCTGAACAGTCAGGACCCGCTGACACTCAAGGCCTATCAATATGACATGGTCTGCAATGGCTATGAGATCGCGTCGGGATCGATCCGCAACCAGTCTCCGCAAGCGATGGTCAAGGCGTTCGAACTTGTCGGCCTCAGCCGGCAGGATGTGGAGGAGCGCTTCGGTGGCCTGTATCGCGCGTTCCAATATGGCGCGCCCCCGCATGGCGGCATGGCGGCGGGCGTCGATCGCATCGTGATGCTGCTGGTGGGCGCGCAGAATCTGCGCGAGGTGACGCTGTTCCCGATGAACCAGCGCGCCGAGGACCTGCTGATGGGCGCCCCGTCGGCGGCGGACTTCAAGCAGTTGCGCGAGTTGAACATCCGGCCATTGGAACAGAAGGCGAAAGGCTGACGCCAACTCTGCTTTCGGAAGATTTTTCACGCAGAGGCGCGGAGTGCGCGGAGGCATGTCTCTGCGCACTCCGCGCGATTAGCTCTTTCCTGCGGCAGGCGTTGCTTGCATCCTGGCAGCGAAGGAGAGACGCCCATGACCATCGATCTTGCCGACTATGAAAACGGCCCGAAATATGCCGGCGATTATGAGGCGGACCTTGCCGCGTTGCAGATACGCCTCGCCAAGATCCAGGTCGCGCACATCATCCACAAGCGCCGCAGCGTCATCATGCTGGAAGGCTGGGACGCGGCGGGCAAGGGCGGCATCATCAAGCGGATGACCGCCGAATGGGATCCGCGCTATTATCAGGTCCATCCGATCTTCGCGCCGAGCCAGGAAGAGCGCGACCATCATTTCCTCTGGCGCTTCTGGACCAGGCTGCCGGCCAGCGGCAATATCGCGCTGTTCGACCGGAGCTGGTATGGTCGCGTTCTGGTCGAACGGGTCGAGGGCTTCGCCTCCCGGAAGGAATGGAAACGCGGCTTCGACGAGATCAACGCGTTCGAGAAGCAGCAGGCCGATACCGGCACCAACATCGTCAAGCTGTTCGTCCACATCACGCAGGAAGAGCAGGACCGGCAACTCGCCCAGCGGCTCGATACGCCCTGGAAGCGCTGGAAGACCGGGCCGGACGATTATCGCAACCGGGGCAAGCGCGCGGACTATCTCGATGCGATGCACGAGATGTTCAAGAAGACCGACACCAAATATGCGCCCTGGACGGTCATCGACAATCGCCACCGCAAATCGGGGCGCATCGCCGCGCTGACCCATGTCGCGGACATGCTGGAAAAGCGGGTGCCGATGGACATGCCCGAACTGGACCCGGCGGTCGCGGCGCTGGCGCGCGAAGCCTTCGGCTATAAATCCGGATAAATGCCTCTGGCCTAATTTCTCCAGTCGGTTAGGCTGCCTGTCCAACGATAAAGGAGAGAGATGCCATGATGGTCATGTTCGTAGGCGCCGACCGGTCCGAGACCGCCGTCAATGCCGGGCAGGTCACGTTCGTCTCGTCAGTGACCGACGGCACCCGCATCCGCTTCGGCGAGGGGCGCAGCGTGACGGTGACCGAGCCGATCGCCGAAGTCACCGACCGGCTGAACCGGGCCTTGGTGCCGGGGGAGTAAAAAGCCCTCTCCCCTGACAGGGAGAGGGACCTACACCGGATAGCTGATCGCCATCACTTCATAGTCCTTCTCGCCCGCCGGGAGCGTCACCTTGCGCAGGTCGCCGACCGCCGCGCCGCGCAGGGCGCGGGCCAGCGGGCTGCCCCAGCCGATGCGGCCCGCGTCCACATCGGTCTCGTCATTGCCCATGATCGTGATTGTGCGCTGATTGTCGTCAGCATCGGCGATGGTGACGGTCGCGCCGAAATAGACTTTGGACCTGTCGGGCTGCCGGCGCGGATCGACGACCTTGGCGTCCTTCATCTTCCTGGACAGGCGCTTGAGCTGGAAGTCGATCTCGCGCATCCGCTTGCGGCCATAGAGATAGTCGCCATTCTCGCTGCGGTCGCCATTGCCCGCGGCCCAGCTTACGATCTCGACAATGCGCGGGCGTTCGGTGCCGAGCAGATGGTCATATTCGGCGCGCAACGCCGCGAAACCGGCGGGCGAGATATAATTGGGATAGGGGGTGGCGGTCATTTGCCTTTCCCTAACCGTTCGGGCTGAGCATGTCGAAGCCCTCCATCGAGCGGAGCGAGATGCCTTCGACGACGCTCAGGACGAACGGATGTTGCTTTACCCCGCGCCATTCTTCCCCAGATAGCGGCTCAGCGTCGCATTGCTGCCCTTGAAGCGCGCCCGCTCCGGGCTGATCGCGTCATAGACCACGGCGTTTTCCAGCACACGCTGCACATAGCCGCGCGTTTCGCTGAACGGGATCTGCTCGATCCAGCGCAGCACGTCAGCCCCGGCGAGGCGCGGGTCGCCGTTCGCAGCGATCCACTTGTTCACATTGCCCGCCCCGGCATTATAGGCCGCGATGGCGAGCGGATAGCTGCCGCCATAATAATCGAGCAGTCCCCGGAAATAGCTGCTGCCGAGCTGGATATTATAGGTGGGGTCGCTGGTCAGGGCGGACATGCTGTAGCCAAGGCCGATCTTGCCCGCCGTCTGGCGCGCGGTGGCGGGCATCAACTGCATCAGGCCGCGCGCGCCGGCATGGCTGACCGCGGCCTTGTCGAACTGGCTTTCCTGCCGCGCGATGGCGTGGATCATCGTCCAGTTGGACAGATGCGCGTCCGGCACGGGCAGGCGGGGAAAGCTGGAGTCGCTATAGGCGGACAGCCCGTCGCCCACGGCGCGGCGGCCGACCATCACGCCCAGGTCAGGACGGCCGAGCGATCGGGCCAGCTCTTCGGCGAGCAGATGATCGCGATCGTCCTGCGCGTTGGCGGCGATCGCGCGCAGGAACTTGCTCTGGTCGTCCCAATAGCCCATCGCGCCCAGCGCCCTGGCCGCGCGCACGACGCTTCGGCTGGTAAAGGCGCTACGGTCGGACGCGCTGACTTCGATCGGGCGCTGGACGATTGAGGGGGGAGGGACCGGGCGGCCCAGCCGTTCGAGCGCGAGCTGGCCGTAAAACTGGTCGGGATAGGCGGCGGCTTGCAGGAAATAGCCGTTGGCGCGCGCGGGATCGCCCCCCAGCAGCGCGGCGCGGCCCGCCCAATAATAGCCTTTCGAGATGGTCTGGGGCGACCGGGCGGCGGTGGCGTAGCGGGTGAACATCGCCACCGCGTCGGCGGGGCGGTTGAGATTATAATAAGCGGTGCTGCCGGCCAGCCAGGTCAGGCTGGTATAATCGTCGCGCTCGCCCAGCGACAGGTCGCGTATCTGCACGCCGGCGGGATAGGCGTCATCCACCTTGCTGGCGATGGCATAGGCGAAACTCCACTGGCTGTCGGTGGCGGCGGCACGGGCATTGGTCAGCAGCGTTTCGAACCAGGCCTCCGGGTCGCCGGGACGGGTGGCGAGAGGGGGGCGGTTGGCAAGCAGGGTGCGCGCGGCGATGCTGTTGCCGCTGTTGCGCAGCCATGCCGCCTTGTCCGACAGGAAGCCCGGATCGGCCGCGCCATAAGGTTCAGCCGCCTGCATCTGCAACGCCGCATCGGGCGCCTTGCGCTGAAGCGCGATGCGCGCGGCGAAGACCGGGCGGCGGGCCGGCGAGGTGTAGGGCAGAACACGCTCGGCCCCGGCCGTCAGCCGGTCGAACAGCAGGGTGTCGGCGCGCATATCATGGTCGGCGCTCGTCAGGCTGCTGCCGAACAGCGACAGGATGCGGCTTTCGTCCTCCGGCGACAGCGCGCCACCGATCCAGGCCGCGCGCGCTTCCAGCCGCGCTTCTGCCGTCCGGCCCAGCGCAGAGAGGGCGACGGCATAGCGCGCGTGGCCGATCGCGGTGCGGGCGGGATAGCGCGCGAAGAAAGCGGCGACCGCGTTGGGATCATAGGCGTTGGGGTTGATCGATGTCTCGGCCAGCTTGCGCATCCGGTCCTCGCCCGGCCAGCCGGGATTGGCGGCGATAAAGCTGGAATAGGCGTAGAAACCCAGCGCGTCGCTTTGCTGGAGGCGGCGCCATTCGGCGATCGCGGCATTGGCCTGGGCGTCGCCCGACAGGCCGATTCGCGGCGCGACCGCATTCCAGCCGTTCGGTTGCGCACCGCCGGGGATCGGCTGAACCAGGGTAGGATTCTCGGCCGGCGGTGCGATCAAGTCTTGTGGATCGGTTTGGGCGCTGGCCGCCGCCGTGGACAGAAGAAGCGCGACCAGCGAGAGGCGAAGAAGCGGAACGGGTGAGACCATGCTGGACATTATGGTGGCAGGTTCCTTATCAGGCGCTGAATGGCGCGCCTATGCTGTATAGGGTGCGTATGTCATCATCATGCCCCGGAACCCCGGCGCTTTGAAGGAGTTTATTCATGTTCTCCGGGTCGATACCGGCTCTGGTGACGCCTTTTCGTGACGGAACGTTGGACGAGGCGGCATTTCGCGCATTTGTGGACTGGCAGATCGCCGAGGGCAGCAACGGTCTCGTGCCGTGCGGCACGACCGGCGAAAGCGCCACCATGACCGTGGAAGAGCATAATCGCACGGTCGCGGTCTGCGTCGAGCAGGCCGCCGGGCGCGTGCCGGTGATCGCCGGATGTGGATCGAACGACACGCGCATCGCGCTGGAACATATGTATGCCGCGCAGGCAGCCGGCGCCGACGCCGCGCTGGTCGTCGCGCCCTATTATAACAAGCCGAACCAGGAGGGGGTCTATCAGCATTTCGCCTGGCTGGCGCAACGGTGCGACCTGCCGATCATCCTCTACAATGTGCCGAGCCGCACGATCACTGATATCGGCGTGCCGGTGCTGTTCCGGCTGGTGGAGGAATATCAGACGATCGTGGGCATAAAGGACGCTACCGGAAATCTGGGGCGGGTCACCGCCCAGCGTCTCGCCTGCGGCACCGACTTCTGCCAGCTTTCGGGCAATGACGAAACGGCGCTCGGTTTTTACGCGATGGGCGGCAGGGGCTGCATCTCGGTCACGGCCAATGTCGCGCCGCGTCTGTGCGCCGACTTCCAGGCGGCCTGCGCAAGGGGTGACTGGGACGCGGCGGTGGCGTTGCAGGACAGGCTCTATCCGCTGCACGACGCGATGTTCAGCGACTCCTCGCCGGGGCCGGTCAAATATGCGATGTCGCGCGTATTGCCGGACTTTCCGATCGATGTGCGATTGCCGATCACCTGGCCGTCCGATTCGAGCCGGACGGCGGTGGACCGCGCGCTGGAGATTGCGGGACTGGTTTGAAGGAAATCAGCCCCCACATACGCCGTTCGTCCTGAGTAGCCATCGGGCTTGTCGACGCTGACGGCTTCGATACGCGCCTGTGATGAACGCAGTTGCTACTCGGCCCGAACGGAAGCTTCAGAATTTCGCTATAGATTGGATGAGATGGCCCGCCCCCGCCCCGAAACCTTCGACAAGAAGAAGATCGTCGCCGAGAACCGGCGCGCGCGCTTCGAATATTTCATCGACGAGACGTTCGAGGCCGGTATCGCGCTGCAAGGCACCGAAGTGAAGGCGCTGCGTGGCGGCGAGGGGTCGATCGCGGAAAGCTATGCCGAGGTGAAGAACCATCAGGTGTTCCTGGTGAACAGCAATATCCCCGAATATAGCCATGGCAACCGCCAGAATCACGAGCCGAAGCGTCCGCGCAAGCTGTTGCTGCATGAGCGCGAGATCACCAAGATGCACAGCGCGGTCGAGCGGCAGGGCATGACGCTGATCCCGCTGATGGTCTATTTCAACAGCCAGGGCCGGGCGAAGATCGAGCTGGCGCTGGCCAAGGGCAAGAAGCTGCACGACAAGCGCGAGACCATCAAGGCGCGCGACTGGAAGCGCGACGCCGCCCGGATCATGAAGGACGGCGTGAAGTGAAGGGGCAAGAGGGCCGCTTCCTGCGCTGGTGGCACGCCAACATGCCGACGCGGGAGTCGCTCGCGCATAACCGCTTCCTCGCCCCGGTCGCGCATCGCGTGCTGGCGCCAGCCTTGTGGCGTTTCACGCGCCGGTCTGTGCCGCGCGGCGTGGCGTTGGGATTGCTGGTCGGTATCTTCCTGCTGATCCCCGGCGTGCAGATTGCGGGCGCCGTGCTGCTGGCCCTGCCGTTCCGCGCCAATATCCCGGTCGCCTGCGCGATGACTTTTTTGAGCAATCCGGCGACCACGCCGCTGATCCTGTGGGCATCGGTCTGGCTGGGCAATGCCGCTCTGGGTCGCGGTGCCGACGTGTCGCGCTTCATGGCGCTGATCGAGCAGCATGCGAGCATCCGCCAATGGTGCGCCTGGCTCTTTTCCGAGGCCGCGCCGGCGATGCTGTTCGGCCTGGCGATCATCTCGGTCGCCTGCGCGCTGGTCGGCTATATCCTCGCCATCGGTTTCTGGCGCGCCCGGATGGGCCGGAAATGGCAGGCGCGCCAATTGAGGATTTGCGCGGAAAAGCAAAGCGGCCCAAACAAGGAAGCGGCCACGGTCTGACGGACCGAGGGCGCAGGACCGGGGGATAGGCGACGCCATGGCGGCGCAGGGCATAGCATCACAGAAGGACGAGATCATCGCGCTGACGGCGCAGCCGCCGATGCGCGCGCTGCTGCCGATGCTGGGCATTGCCGCGATCGGCTGCGCGGTGCTGGTCTATATGGCGGTGCGCTCCTTCGCGCTGGCGGGCGGTTTCGCCGCGACCCTGCTGGCGGTGGCGGTGCTGGGCGTCTGGTTCGCGCGGCTGTTTCCCCGGCAGGCGGTCGATATCGATGCGGTGCCGGACTGGACCGTCGCGCGCGCCGCGGCCGACGCGTCGAGCATGGCGATCGCCGTCACCGACCGGTCCGGACGGCTGGTATGCGCCAGCGACCTTTATGGCGAATGGTTCCCCGGTTATCCCACGCCGCCGGGCCTGCCGCTGGATGGCGGCGACGCGGAAAAGCTGACCGGCGCTGGCCGGTCGGCATGGCGCGACGGGCAGGCGCGCGCCACGGCGCTGGCCAGGGGTGCGCTGCGGATCGACGTCGATATCACGCGCACTGGCCGGGCGGAAGATTATCTGCTCTGGCGTTTCACGCCGGTGAAGCAGGCCAATATCCTCGACGATGTCCACCGCCTGTTGACCGGCGACGCGGGGCGGCAACTGGCCGAAGCCGGGATCATGGCGGTGATGATCGGCGGCGAGGGGCGAATCCGCGCCGCCAATGCCGCCTTCCTGCTGCGCGGGGCCGGGCGGATCGACGCCAACATCACCGGGCGCGACTTCGCCTCCTATTTGCGGATCGACGACAAGGGCCGGGTCTTCTTCGCCAGCGAGGAGCGCAACGCGATTCCCGTTCGCCTGCTGCAGGTGCCGCTGCGCCGGGGCGAGGCGGACGGGCCGATGCTGATCCTGATGCTGGACGAGACCGGCGGTGGTCTCGATGGCACGTCGGCGCTCGCCTATATCGAAACGCTCGTCTCGCTGCTGCCCTTTGGCCTCGCCATGGCCGACCGCGATGGTCGCGTGCTGTTCATGAACAATGCGTTCGCGCGCGCGTCCGGCCTGAAGCCCGGCGAAAAGCCGACCTATCCCGGCGATCTGGTGGTGCGGGAAGATCAGGCGGCGGTCGCATCCTCGGTCCGGCGCTTTGCCGTTGGCCCGCAAATGTCGGGCGACATCGCGGTGCGGATGCGTATCCAGCCCGACGAGGCGGTGGCGCTCAGCCTGGCGGGCGTGCGCGGGCTGGGCGACGCCGCGGTGCTGCTCAGCCTCAAGGACAATAGCGAGGAAAGCAAGCTCAAGCGCCAGGTCGCGCAGGCCACCAAGATGCAGGCGATCGGGCAATTGGCGGGCGGCGTCGCGCATGATTTCAACAATATCCTCACCGCGATCATCGGCCATTGCGACCTGATGCTGATGCGCCATACGCCGGGCGACGGCGATTATGACGATATCCAGCAGATCAAGTCGAACAGCAACCGCGCCGCCGGCCTCACCCGCCAGCTTCTTGCCTTCTCGCGCCAGCAGACCTTGCGCCCGCAGGTGCTGCAACTGCCCGACATCGTTGCCGACATCTCGACCCTGGTGAACCGCCTGCTGGGGGAAAAGGTGAAGCTGGAGGTCAGCCATGGCCGCAGCCTTGGCCCCGTGCGCGCCGATCCGGGGCAGTTGGAGCAGGTCATCGTCAATCTGTGCGTCAATGCACGCGATGCGATGCCCGACGGCGGCGTGGTCAACATCCAGACCTATGCCGTCGCGGCGTCGCGGGTGCGGGAAATGCGCCACGATATCCTGCCCGTGGGGGACTATACCGCGCTGCGGGTTTCGGACACGGGGCAGGGCATTCCGCCCGACATCCTCGCCAAGATATTCGAACCCTTCTTCACCACCAAGGACGTGGGCAAGGGGACCGGCCTTGGCCTCTCGACCGTCTATGGCATCGTCAAGCAATCGGGCGGGTTCATCTTCGCCGAGTCGGATCCGGGGCAGGGCGCGAGCTTCATCATCTATCTGCCCGTCCACAACGCCGTGGCCGAACCCGCAAAGTCGGGCAAGCCCCGGCAGGAAAAGCCGCGCGGCGAAACCTGGGGGACCGGCACGATCCTGCTGGTCGAGGACGAGGATATGGTCCGCACCGTCGCCGAGCGCGCGCTGACTCGGCAGGGCTATACGGTGCTGACCGCATCGGACGGCGAGCAGGGGCTGGAGATATTGGCGCGCGGGCAGCCGATCGACCTGCTGATCTCCGACGTCGTCATGCCCAATATGGACGGGCCGACGATGGTCGCCCACGCCCGACGCGCCAGGCCCGACCTGCCGGTGCTGTTCATGTCCGGCTATGCCGAGGAGCAGTTGCGCAAATCGATCGCGATCGACAATGTCGGTTTTCTGCCCAAGCCTTTTTCGGTCAACCAACTGGCGGAAGCGGCGCGCGACGCCTTGCCGCCGCCATCCGAGACGGTGACACAAGCCGCGACATGAGTGGAAACTCTTGCTTTGCATCAAGTCATAAGTTCTAGGCAGGCTTTGTTCGATGCGGTAGCGCATCGATATGGTTGCGATCCGGGGCACAGGCGGCAATGAGCGAAAAGACTATATTGGTCGTCGAGGACGAAGCCATGATCGGCATGATGCTGGAGGATTTTCTGGATTCGCTCGGCTATGACGTCCATGGCGTCGCGGCGACGCTCGATGAGGGACTGGCTTTTGCGCAGGGCGGGGGCTTCGATGCCGCGATCCTCGACTGCAATCTTCAGGGGCAAAAAAGCTGGCCGATCGCGCAACTGCTGGCCGACAAGGGCGTGCCGTTCCTGTTTGCCACCGGCGGCAGCGCCGACGACGTGCCGGCAGCCTTCGCGTCTCATCCTACTTTGGCCAAGCCCTTTACGATCGGCGGAGTGGAACGGGCGCTGGGAACATTGTTACCTCGCTGAAATATTTTACCTTTCTGGTCCACGATAAAAAATGTAGGGAATTAATGTTCCCCCCTTGTTCTAAAAGAACAAATCCGATACATCCCTGCGCATGCGCTGTTCCGGCGCGACCCGCTTGACAGGGAACAAGACAATGACGGCAATGCTGAAACTGATCGATTCCGACAAGAAGACGGGAACCATGGATAAAAACGCACAGGAACGGCAAAAGGCATTGGACGCCGCGCTCGCGCAGATCGACCGCGCGTTCGGCAAAGGCTCGGCGATGAAGCTTGGGTCCAAGCAGTCGATGGAGGTCGAAACGATTTCGACCGGCTCGCTGGGCCTTGATATCGCCCTGGGTGTTGGTGGCCTGCCACGCGGCCGCGTGATCGAAGTCTATGGCCCGGAAAGCTCGGGCAAGACCACGCTGGCGCTGCATGTCATCGCCGAAGCGCAGCGCGGCGGCGGCACGGCCGCCTTTGTTGACGCCGAACATGCGCTCGACCCTGTTTATGCCAAGAAGCTGGGCGTCAACATCGACGAACTGATCGTGTCGCAGCCCGATACGGGCGAACAGGCGCTCGAAATCGTCGATACGCTGGTGCGTTCGAACGCGATCGACGTGCTGGTGATCGATTCGGTCGCCGCGCTGGTGCCGCGCGCCGAAATCGAAGGCGAGATGGGCGACAGCCATGTCGGGCTTCAGGCGCGTCTGATGTCACAATCGCTGCGCAAGTTGACCGGCTCGATCAGCCGTTCGCGCTGCATGGTGATCTTCATCAACCAGCTTCGCATGAAAATCGGCGTGATGTATGGCAATCCGGAAACCACGACCGGTGGCAATGCCCTTAAATTCTATGCCTCGGTGCGTCTCGATATTCGCCGGACCGGCGCGATCAAGGATCGTGACGAGGTGGTCGGCAACGCCACCCGCGTGAAGGTGGTGAAGAACAAGGTCGCGCCGCCCTTCAAGCAGGTCGAATTCGACATCATGTATGGCGAGGGCATTTCCAAGATCGGGGAAATTCTAGACCTGGGCGTCAAGGCAGGCATCGTCGAGAAATCGGGCGCATGGTTCTCCTGCGACTCGGTGCGCATCGGCCAGGGGCGCGAAAACGCCAAACTGTTCCTCAAGGCCAATCCCGAGATGGCGGACAAGATCGAAAAGGCGGTGCGCGCCAAAACCGATGCCGTCGCCGAACAGATGATGACCGGACCCGAACCCGAAGCGGAGGATGACGGCGAATAGGGATATAAGGGTCGGCCCGTACAGCCCGGCCCCGATCCTGAAAAGCGCCGGTCCTGCCGCTTCACGATCCCGAAAAGGCCCGCCGCGCACCTGTGCGGCGGGCCTTTTATCGTGGCGGGCACAAAGACGCCCCGGAACCATCCACCCCGCCCGTTCGTCCCCCGGCTGATACCCCTTCGGCACGGACGGGGTGAGGCATAAGAAGGGAGCGGCCATGACCATCATCGTCCATCATCTCGAAAACAGCCGGTCGCAGCGCATCCTGTGGATGCTTGAGGAACTGGCGCTGCCCTATGAGGTGATCCGCTACAAGCGGAACGCCAGGACGATGCTCGCACCGCCCGAATTGAAGGCGATTCACCCGCTCGGGAAATCGCCGGTGATCCAGGACGCGGGGCAGGTGCTCGCCGAAACCGGGGCCATTGTCGATTATCTGGTCGACAAGGCAGGGGGGACGCTTGGGGCGCCTGCGGACCCATCAGGCGCCCTGCGCTATCGCCATTTTCTCCACTATGCCGAAGGATCGTTGATGCCGCCGCTGCTTGTGCTGCTGGTATTGAAAAAGCTCGGGCTGCTCGGCCGCCCGGCCAGACCGCGCATCCAGGCGATGCTCGATACGCATCTCGACTGGCTCGAAACCGAACTGGCGCGCCGCCCCTATTTTGCGGGGCAGGATTTCAGCGCGGCCGACATCATGATGAGCTTTCCGCTGGAGGCGTCGGGCAGTCGCGGCGGTCTCGACGCCACGCGCCCGCATCTGATCGCCTGGCTCGACCGCATCCATGCGCGGCCCGCTTATCAGGCCGCGCTGCGGGCGGGCGGGCCTTATGCCTATGCGTGACGGCAATGCTGTCCTGTCCTACAAGCCCCGCCCGGACTAAAAGATCGCGGTTCTTTTCCATGTCCGGACAGTGCGCTTTTGTAGGAAACATTCCATAAATTGCGCGACTGGCTAATATCATGTTTCAATGTGCGGGAAATGTGCGAAGCTAAGCCCATCTCCCCGGCACGCCGCGTCCCCGCTTGTGCGGCGCGCCACTCTCCCCTAAATCCCGGCGATGACCTCAACCAACGACATTCGCCGCTCTTTCCTCGACTATTTCGCCGGCGCCGGGCATCAGCCCGTCGCCTCCGCGCCGCTGGTGCCGCATAACGATCCGACGCTGATGTTCGTCAATGCGGGCA
>CAXUEQ010000079.1:0-12064 GCA_964250175.1 uncultured Sphingobium sp.
CTGGATCGAGGTCGCCGGACGGCAGGGCCATGTCGCCTATCCGCATCTGGCCGACAACCCGATCCCGCGCCTCGTCCGCATCCTTTCCGCCATAGCGGCGATCGAGCTGGACCAGGGCACTGACTGGTTCCAGCCGAGCCATATCGAGATCACCGACATCACCGTCGGCAATCCCGCCACCAACGTCATCCCCGCCCGCGCCACCGCACGAATCTCGATCCGTTTCAACGACAGCCATAGCGGCGCGTCGCTGGTCGCGCGCATGACCGCGCTGGTCGCGGCGGAGGGCGGCACTCTGAATGCGCAGATCAGCGGCGAACCGTTCCTGACCGCCCCCGGCGCTTTCTCCACCCTGATCGCGAACGCGATCGAACGCGCGACCGGCCACGCGCCGGAACTTTCCACCACCGGCGGCACGTCCGACGCGCGTTTCCTTTCGCAACTCTGCCCAGTGGTCGAATTCGGTCTCAACAACGGCACGATGCACAAGCTGGACGAGGCGGTGGCGATCGCCGACCTAGAGACGCTGACGGCCATCTACGCCGACATTGTTCAGCGCGCGCTGGCCAGTCCCCCCGCCTGATCCTCGCCACGCCCGAAACGCGCGACATAGTCCGCCTCGTTCGCCGGTCGCGCCAGATGATAGCCCTGGAACAATGTGCAGCCGATCACGCGCAGCATGTCGATCTGGTCCTGGCTCTCGACGCCCTCGACCACGACCTCCAGCCCCAGCCCGTGGATCAGGCCGATCACCGCGCTGCAGATCGTCCGCGCGTCCGCCGACACCGCGATGTCGCGCACCAGGCTGCGGTCGATCTTCACCCGGTCCACCGGCAAGTCCTTCAGCCGCGCCAGGTTGGAGTAGCCGGTGCCGAAATCGTCCATCGCGATCCGCACCCCCTCCGCCCGCAGCGCGCGCAACTGATCGAGCGCCGGTTCGTCCATCTCCATCAGCAGGCTCTCGGTAATCTCCAGCTCCAGCGCGCCGCCCGCCGTGTCGTGCCGCGCCATCGCCTTGCGCAACCGCAGGAAAAAATCATTCTGTGCCAGCTCGCGCGCGGACAGGTTGATCGCGACCCGCTGGTCCAGGCCCGCCCGCGCCCAGCGCGCCGCCGTCTCGCACACCCGGTCCATCACCCAGTCGCCCAGCGCGACAATGACGCCGGTTTCCTCGGCCAGTGGCACGAAGATGCCGGGCAGAACCATTTCGCGTCCCGGATGCGCCCAGCGCACCAGCGCCTCGGCCACCACCGCCGTCCCGCGCGCTATGTCCACCTGCGGCTGGAACTGCAGCAGGAACTCGCTGCGCTCCAGCGCGATGCGCAGGTCGCGTTCCAGCTCGGCCTTGCCCGCCATCGTCCGCGCCAGCTCGGCGGTGAACAGCTCCACCCGTCCTCGCCCTTCATTTTTCGCATGATACATGGCGATGTCGGCCGATCGCAGCAGCGCGGCCAGCGTGTCGCCATGCTCGGGATAATAGGCAACCCCGATCGACGCGCCCAGATCGAGCTGACGCCCGCCGATGTCGAACGGCTCGGCCAGCGCGAACTGGATCGCGCGTCCGATCCGCGATGCAGTGGCCAGCCGCGGCAATTCGGGGAAGAATAATGTGAATTCGTCACCCGCCAGCCGCCCGATCACGGCGTCCCCCGCGCCGGCCGACACCTGCGTCATCACGACTTCGCGCAGACGCCCGGCAACGCGCGCCAGCAACTGGTCGCCCGCCGAATGGCCCAGCGTGTCGTTGACCCCCTTGAACCCGTCCAGATCGATGAAGAACAGGGCGGCCGGTCCCTCCGCCTCCCGGTCCAGCAACAGGCGTTCGACCTGACGGCAAAAGCTCACCCGGTTGGCCAGGCCGGTGACCGGATCGAACATCGCCAGCAACTGCACAGTGTCCAGATTGGTGCGCACCTGGCTGAACAGGCTTTCCATCGCCACCGACAGGTCGGGCAGGTTGCGCGTCACGTCCGCCGGCACGTCGGTCTGCAGGTCGCCATGCGCCGCGCCCAGCAAACGCGCGATCGCACTGTCCATCGATCCGGCTATGCCCGACATGATATGCCGGGCCGACGCCCAGCTCAGCGCGCTGCACAGGATCGCGACGATCAGCGCCCGCGCGATCGCACCGGCATCGGCATAGCTTCCCTGTCCGCCGATCATGGCAAGGATGAAGGCGAGCGCCCCGGCGCTGGCCGCAAAAGCGGCCGCGCGACTTTGGAGAGTGACGCCCTGCATCTGCCCCCGGTGCGAACGATGCGGACACCATTGACCACATGCTACTTCAACGGGCAGTTATGAATCGCATTGGTTAAGAAAATATCAGTGACGCGGCCGGAATTATGATTTTTTGCGTCGCAAAATGACATAAAGCGCACCGTCTCCGCCGTGGCGCGGATGGGCGTTGCGCACACTCGCGATCATGTCGGCATGGCGGCTATGGTCGAGCCAGTGACCGATCTCCGCGCGGATCGCGCCCCGGCCGCGCTCGCCGCCATTTGCCACGCGATCCCGCGCTTTTCCGGTCACCACCAGCAGAACCCGCACCCCCTGCGCGCGCGCCTGCGTCAGCGCCAGGTCGAGCCGCGCATGCGCGGCGGCCAGCGTGTGGCCGTGCAGGTCGATCGCCATGTCGGGCGTCAGCCGCCCCTGACCGATCTGCCGTTCCCAGCTTCCGTCGAGCACCGGCACGGGCCGCCGCGCCGGAACCGGTGAGGGACGTGGATCGGCCGGCCGCGTTAAGGAGATTTTGCTTTTCGCCGCCCGTTTCGGGGGCGTCGCTGGGGCGGCGACAACCGCCCCTTCCGGCACGGTCTCTGCCCTGTCATTCAGGGGTGTGCCGCCGAGAGGCCTGACGCTGCGCGCGAGTTGACGCCACAGCGCCCGCTCTTCAGGGGACAGGCGTCGCTCGGCCATTTTTCGCCCCCGCCGCATCCGCTCCCGCCAGCCAGCGCGCATAGGTTCCGATCGGCAGCAGGACCAGCGCACTGCCCCGGCCCGACATGCCGCCGGCGATGCCCCGCGCACGGTCGCCGGCGCCCCAGAATGTATCGACCCGGTTCGCGCCCTTGATCGCGCCACCCGTGTCCTGCGCGATCCAGATGCCGTTGGGTTCGGCCCGGTCGAGCGACAGCAGCACCGGGGCGCCCAGCGGAATGAAGCGCGGATCGACCGCGACGCTGGCCTCGCCCGTCACCGGCACGCCCATCGCGCCGATCGGTCCCGGCCCGCTAATCTCGCGGAAGAAGACGAAGCTGCGATTCTCGTCCATCAGCGCGGCGCCCTCGACCGGATGCGCGCGCAGATAGGTCATGATATCCTGCATCGACCCGATCTGGATCAGCCCGCGATCCTTCATCAGCTTGCCGATGCCGCTATAGTCGCGGCCATTCTGCCCGTCATAGCCGATCCGCATGACGCTGCCGTCGGGCAGCCGCAGCCGTCCGCTGCCCTGCACCTGCAAAAAGAAAAATTCCACCGGGTCCGCCGCCCATGCCAGTTCCAGGCCGCGCCCGGCCAGCGATCCGGCGACGATCTGCGCCCGGTCGTCGAACGGCACGAATGTGCTGCCGTTCACCTTGCCGCGAATGGACTTGCCCTTCAGCGCTTCGCTGAACAGGCCCAGATCGACATCGACCAGATTGGGCGGGCGGCGATAGATGGGGGCGTAGCCGGGACGCTGTTCGCGCGATCCGGCGATTTCCGGTTCGAAATAGCCGGTCGCGAACGCCTTGCCGTCGCCCACCTGCACGCTTTCGAAATAGCGCGAGAAGAAATCGGTCGCCGTCGCATCGGGCCAGCTCGATGCGGCGCTGCACGCCTGCGCCCAGTCCGATCCCCGCGTCAGTCCGCTCTGGTCGCTACGCCGCTGCAGCGCCGGGCAGGACAGGCGAAACGCCGCCAGCGCCAGCCGCGATCGGTCGCCCGGCGGGATCAGGTCGGTGATCGGCGGCCCCGGCGTCAGTCCGCTGCTCGCGGCATTGGCGGTGTCGCTAGCGGCAGATGGCGCGGGTTGGGCAACCGCCAATGGCGCGCGCGGCGTTGCGGGTATCGGCGGCGTCGCCTGTTCGCTTGCCGGGCGGCCATGCGGGGATGCGCCGTGCCGGGATAGGGTATGTTGGGAAACACCCTGTCGAGAAACGGGACGCACAGGCACGGGGCGGTCCACACCGGGCGGGATCACGCCACCGGCGCAGGCCGACAGCGCCACTGCAAGCAGCAGCGCTCCCGCCGAACGCGGCAGGCTCACGCCGCCTCGTCGGTTTCGGTCAATTTCCAGTTGGGATCGCTGTTGCGCACGTCGCGGCTGAACGTCCAGATGTCGTGCGTGGGAACGGCATCGGTCATCGATCCGGCGATTACCGCGCCATCCTTGTCGCGGGTGATCGCGGCGATATCGGCGTCGAAACGCACATTCACATGCGCCACCTTGCCGCTTATCACAATGTCAGTGATCTGCGCCTTGTCGATCCGCACCAGCCGATTTTCCAGCGTTTCCCCGGCTTCCGCGCGGGCCGCGATGGCCTCCTCGAACGATCCCAGCACATCGGCGTCACACAGCCACGCCAATTCCTCGCGATCACCGCGCCAATAGGCTTCCAGCACCATGCGATACGCCGACTTCGCGCCATCGATAAACTGCGGAACGTCGAAACGACGGTCGAGTGCAATCAGCGCGCGCGCGCCGCCTTCCGCGTCCGGCGCGATCAACCCATCCGCGAGCCGAAGCGGCTCGGTAGCCGCCTCGCTGCCGATCTTGGGCTGAAGCACGGTCATCTTCGGCCGATCTTCGGCCTGCGTGGCGGGCTGCTGCTCATGACCCGTCCGCTTGCCGAGAACCGAATAGAGTCGAAGGGCAAGAAAGCCGGCGACCATGGCGAGGATGACTATGACATACACGGTGCTGCTGAACCTTCACGAACCTGGTAAGGATCCAACATAGGCACCTTTTATCGCATATTCAAATGGCCGCTGCACTTGGGCCGCGCACGGGGCGGTCGGCCATCGTGCGGATCGCTCGTTTTGCCGCCCTGCCGGTGCTCAAAGCTTGTGATTGCCCTGATCCCGCACCCCTGCTAAGCGCCGCGCTGAATGCGCTAGGGCATGGCCGGCTTCCGGCCGCGCTTCGCCTGAAGCCTCAATCACGTCATTATCATCGATCAGGACAGGATATACGAGATGGCCGACCAAGCCGACACGAATGCAACATTGAGCAATGGCGCTGACCATCTGCCGCAGATCGGCCTGATCACCCAATATGTGAAGGACCTGTCGTTCGAAAACCCCAACGCGCCCGCCGTCTATCAGTGGCAGGCCCAGCCCGCGATCGACGTCCAGTTCAATATCGGTGCCGATCAGGTCGGCGATGACGTGCATGAAGTCGCTTTGAGCATAGAAGTGAAGGCCACGACCGACGACGGCACCGCCTTTGCCGTCGAGCTGCTCTATGCCGGCCTGTTCGGCATGCGCAACGTGCCGGAGGATCAGGTCCAGCCCTTCCTGCTCGCCGAAGCGCCTCGCCTGCTCTTTCCTTTCGCCCGTCGCGTCCTGTCGGACGCCGTGCGCGACGGCGGCTTTCCGCCCCTGCTGCTCGACCCGATCGATTTCACCGCGCTCTACCTGCAACAGTCGCAGGCCGCGCTGGAAACCGCCAACGCCATCCCCGCCGGCAACGCCTGACGTCGCATATGCTCTCGCCATCCGTTCGGGCTGAGCGAAGTCGGAGCCTTCTACTGAACGCAGTGAAATGCTTTCGCTTGCGCTCGGGCGAACGGATCAATGTCAGGCGTATCCGATGGGCCTTCTGAGAGCCTCCGGCACGATCGGCGGATTGACGCTGGTCAGCCGCATATTGGGCATGGTGCGCGACATGCTCGTCGCGCGCTATCTCGGCGCGGGGCTGGCCTCCGACGCTTTCCTGATCGCCTGGCGCCTGCCCAACCTGTTCCGCGCGCTCTTTGCCGAGGGCGCGTTCGCCGCCGTCTTTGTGCCGATGTTCAACCGCACCATGGCGGAAAGCGACAAGCGGGAAGCGCACAGCGGCAAGGCCGCGGCCATCGCCTTTGCCGGACAGATATTATCGGTGCTATTCCCGGTGGTCACAGTTTTTACGGTCGTCATAATGCTCGCCGCCGCGCCGGTCGTGTGGGCGATGACGGGGGGCTTCCCCGATGGCGGCCAGCAGAAATTCGACCTCGCGGTCAATCTCACCCGTATCACCTTCCCCTATCTCGCGCTTATCAGCCTCGTGTCGCTGATGGGCGGCATATTGAATTCGCTCGACCGTTTCTGGGTCAACGCCGCCGCCCCCGTGCTGCTCAACATCTGCATGATCGGCGCGGTGCTGCTGTTTCGCGGCGCTACGCCGATCGAGACGAGCTATACGCAGGCGATCGCCGTCACCGTCTCGGGCGCGGCGCAGCTTCTCTGGCTGGTCTGGTCCTGCCGCCGCGCGGGCGTGGTTCTGCGGCTCGGCCTTCCCCGCCTGACGCCGCAGGTGAAGCACCTGCTCCTGCTGATCGGCCCTGCGGCGCTGGGCGCGGGCGCCGTGCAGTTCAACCTGCTGATCTCGACCAGCCTCGCCGCCCGTTTCCTGCCGCAGGGCGCGGTCAGCTATCTCTATTATGCCGACCGGCTGAACCAGTTGCCACTCGGGCTGATCGGCATCGGCGTCGGCACCGCCATACTCCCCGCCCTGAGCCGCCAGATCGGCGCGGGCGACGAAGCGGCGGCGGCGCACACACAGAATCGCGCGATGGAATTGTCGCTGTTCCTGGCGCTGCCCGCCGCCGTCGCGCTTTGCGTG
This sequence comes from uncultured Sphingobium sp., assembly GCA_964250175.1. Taxonomy (GTDB): domain Bacteria; phylum Pseudomonadota; class Alphaproteobacteria; order Sphingomonadales; family Sphingomonadaceae; genus Sphingobium. Next base: position 6,806 of record CAXUEQ010000079.1, read on the forward strand.
TCCGCCGTGCCGCTGATCCGCGGTCTGCTTCAGCACGGCGCCTTCACCGCCACCGACACGATCGGCACGGCGGGCGCGCTCGCGGCCTTCGCGGTGGGTGTTCCCGCCTATGTGCTGATAAAGGTGCTGACCCCCGGCTTCTACGCGCGCCAGGATACCAGAACGCCCGTGCGCGTCGCGGTTTTCTCCATGCTTTTCAATCTGGTAGGGAACCTCATCCTCATCTGGCCGCTGGGCCATATCGGCGTCGCCGTCTCCACCGCCATCGCCGCCTGGGTCAACGTACTTGTCTTATACAGTCTGCTTCATAGTCGGGATCAGTTGAAAATGGACAATCGTTTCAAGGCGAAAGCCATCCGCATCCTCGGCGCAAGCGCGATCATGGGCCTCGCCCTGCTGGCCATGAACCGGTTGGCCGATCCCTGGATGGACAAGGGCCTCGTTGAGCGTGTCGTCGCCCTTGCGCTGTTGTGCGGCGTTGGCGGTCTGGTCTATAGCGTCGCGGTGCTGGGTCTCAAAACCTATGCGATCTCCGAATTGCGCGGCCTCTTCCGCCGCGCGCCCAAAAAGAGCTGAACCATCATGCGCGTCCTTTCCGGTATCCAGCCGACCGGCAATCTGCACCTCGGCAATTATCTGGGCGCGATCCGCAACTGGGTGAAGATGCAGGACGAGATGGACGCGGGCAGCGAATGCTTCTTCTTCCTGGCCGACATGCATGCGATCACCGTCCACGAAAGCCGCGCGCAACGCCTGCGCAATGTGCGCGAGATGGCGGCGGCGCTGATCGCATCGGGCATCGATCCCGGTCGAAGCACCCTGTTCAACCAGGCGCGCGTCCCCGCCCATGCCGAACTATGCTGGTTGCTCGACGGCACCGCGCGCATCGGCTGGCTCAACCGGATGACCCAGTTCAAGGACAAGGCGGGCAAGGATCGCGAAGGCGCATCGGTCGGCCTTTTCGTCTATCCGGTGCTGCAGGCCGCCGACATCCTGCTGTATCAGGCGACCCATGTCCCTGTCGGCGAGGATCAGAAGCAACATCTGGAATTGACGCGCGACATCGCCGCCAAGTTCAACAGCGACTTCGGCGTTGACCTGTTCACGATCCCGCAACCGATCATCCCGAAAGAAACCGCGCGCATCATGTCGCTGCGCGATGGCTCGGCAAAAATGTCGAAGTCCGATTCCTCCGACATGAGCCGGATCAACCTGACCGATGATGACGACGCGATCATTACCAAGGTCAAGAAAGCCAAGAGCGACCAGGACGTCCTGCCCGAAAGCGCCGCCGATCTTGCCGGGCGCCCCGAGGCAGCCAATCTCGTCGGCATCTTCGCCGCGTTGAGCGGGGAGAGCGCGGACGCAATCTGCGCACGATTTGCCGGCCAGGGCTTTGGTGCGTTCAAACCGGCGCTGGCCGAAGTGCTGGTGGAAAGCCTGGGCCCGATCCGGCAGCGGTTCGAGGCGTTGAAGAATGACAGCGCCGCGCTCGACGCGATCCTGGTCAAGGGCGCGGAAAAAGCCGCCGCCGCCGCCCGGCCTACCCTGCTTGCCGCCTATGACGCTCTGGGGTTGATGCGCTGACGGCTTCGGTTCGCCGCATCGTCCCCCATCCACGGAAACATCCTGTCGTTCAGCGGTTTATCTGCCGCGTTCAATTGATGTTCAGTTGCGCTTAGCTATCTGTAGGCGCAGTGCTGCTGCATAAAGCGCAGATGCCCTGTTCGGGAAGAGAGACAATGAGCCAGTTTCGCAAATTCGGCCTGATCGCCGCTACCGCCCTTGCGCTGACCGCCCTGTCGGGCTGCGCGACCAATTTCAACGCCAATGTCTCGCGCTTTCAGCAGTTGCCGGCGCCGCAGGGGCAGAGTTTCGCCGTGGTCGCGGACGATCCGCGCCTGGCCGGCGGACTGGAATTCAGCACCTATGCCGATGATGTGGCTGGCCATCTGCGCCAGCTTGGTTATGTGCCGGCGGCCGATCCAGCTTCGGCGAATCTGATCGTGCGCCTGCGCTATGGCGTCGATAATGGCCGCGAAAAGGTGCGCAGCACCGGCTTCGGTGGCGGATATGGTGGCTGGGGTCCGGGTGGTTGGGGCGGCTGGGGTCCTTATGGCGGCCTTTATGGTCGCGGTCGCTTCGCTTATGGCGGCTTTTACGATCCGTTTCTTTTTGGCCCCGGCTATAATGACGTGAGCAGCTATACCGTCTATACCAGCCAGCTCGAACTGAAGATCGAACAGGCTGGCAGCGGCAGGCGCCTGTTCGAGGGAACGGCATCGGCGCAATCGCTCAGCAATCGGCTTACCTATCTGGTGCCGAACCTGATCGATGCGATGTTCGTGGACTTTCCGGGTCGCAATGGTGAAAATGTTAAGATCACGCTGGCACCAGAACCCAAGTGATGCGTTGTCACGAATAGGCGATGGCTCCCAAGCGCGCCTACTATGGCCCGGCGATCGGAAGATCGTCGGGTTTTTTGTGCTTTGGCGATGTTTAGATGACCACCTGCGATCCCAGTTCGACCACGCGGTTGGGCGGAACCTGAAAAAAATCGGTCGGGTCGGCGGCGTTTCGTTGCAAGAAAATCAGGATATGGTCCTGCCACAGCGGCAAGCCCTGATCGGCCGAAGCGCGCAGGCTGTTACGGCCGATAAAATAGCTTGCCTTGTCCACGCCCTCGGTCACGCCGGCCAGGTCGCGCGGTATATCGGGCGTTTCCATAAAGCCATAGGCGATCTGGACGCGGGCGAAATCGTCCGACAGCCATTCGATCGTGCGGCGGTCCCCGGCCGGCACATGCGGCACGCTGCGCGTCTTGATCGTGGTGATGAGGTTTTTTGCATGCAGCACGCGGTTATGCTTGAGATTATGCAGCAGCGCGCCCGGCGTGCTGTTGGGATTGGCGGTGAGATAGACCGCGATACCCGTCACCCGCTGCGGCGGGCGCTTCGATAATACGGCCACGAAATCGCATAGATCGGTCGCATTTTCCGTTTCGTAGAGCGCGATCAGTCGTTTTCCACGCACCCAGATATAGATGAGCAGGCCAAGGATCGCGGCGATCAGCAGCGGCACCCAGCCGCCTTCGACCACGCGCAGGATGTTTGCGCCGAAGAAGACGATATCGAGTAGGAGGAAAGGCAGGATGAAGGCAAGCGCGCCGGCCAGCGGCCATTTCCATAGATAGCGCAGGATGATGAAAGCAAGGCAGGTAGTGACGACCATCGTGCCGGTGACGGCGATACCATAGGCGGCGGCCATGGCCGAGCTGGTCTTGAACCCGAATATCAGGATGACGACGCCCGCCAGCAGCAGCCAGGTGATGGTGGGCATATAGATCTGCCCGGCATGACTTTCCGAGGTCTGGCGGATGTGCATGCGCGGCAGCAGGCCAAGCTGGATAGCCTGCTGCGTAACGGAATAAGCGCCGGTGATGACCGCCTGGCTGGCGATGATGGTGGCGAGCGTGGCCAGCACGACCAGCGGCACGCGAAAGGCATCGGGTGCCATCAGGAAGAACCAGTCCCGGTTGATGAATGTGCCGCCCGCGGCGATCGTCCTTTCATAGCTGGCGAGCGCGAAGGCCCCCTGCCCCAGATAATTGAGCGCCAGCGCGGGAAAGACCAGCGCGAACCAGCCAAGCTGAATGGGAACGCGCCCGAAATGCCCCATGTCGGCGGTCAGCGCCTCCGCGCCGGTGACGGTGAGGAATACCGCGCCCAGTACGAAAAGCCCGGTGACGCCGTTATGCGCAAGGAACAGCACCGCATGATGGGGTAGGAAGGCGGCGAAGATGCCCGGCTCGTCGAAGATATGAATGATGCCCAGCGCCGCAAGCGCCAGAAACCAGAGGATGCAGATCGGGCCGAAGAGCCTGGCGACGCTCGCCGTGCCGCGCGACTGAATGAGGAAGAGCGGTGCGAGAATCAACAGCACCGTGTAGATGATGATGTCCTGCGTGATATAGGCGCTCAAGGCTGGAATGGTCTTCAGTCCTTCGACCGCCGACAGCACCGACAGCGCGGGCGTGATGATGGCGTCACCGTAGAAGAGCGCCGCGCCGATCGCGCCCAGCGCGATCAGGAACGGCTTGCGCCCGCCCAGCGCGCGCCCCGCGAGCGCAAGCAGCGCCAGAACGCCGCCCTCGCCTTCATTGTCGGCACGCATCAGGAAGAGGACATATTTGACGGTGACGACCAATATCAGCGACCAGAGCGCGAGGCTGAGCACGCCGATGATAGCATCCGGCCCGATGCCGCGTTCGCCGGCCTGGTTCAGCGCTTCGCGAAACGCGTAGAGCGGGCTGGTGCCGATATCGCCGAACACCACGCCGATCGCGCCGATGCTGAGGACAGCCAGCCTTTTATGGCTCCCAGAATCTGCAACGGATGCGTCGTCCATGATGGACCCCTAAAGGGAATAGGCGGCGGCATCTATGCCGAATGTCTTGCAGCGCAACAGAAACCGGCGTGATCTTGGGAAAAATGCGCAAAAAAAGGCCGGAGGTTTCCCTCCGGCCCTTCTTTCCATACTTGGTCGAGGGGACTTAGAAGTCCATACCGCCCATGCCACCCATGCCGCCGCCGGGCATACCGCCGCCGCCGGCCTTGTCGTCACTCGGGGTGTCCGAGATCGCCGCTTCGGTGGTGATGAGCAGGCCGGCGACCGAAGCCGCATCCTGCAGCGCGGTGCGAACGACCTTGGTCGGATCGATCACGCCGGCAGCCACGAGATTTTCGTAGGTGTCGGTCGCCGCATTATAGCCACGGGTCTCATCATTTTCGCGCAGCAGGTTACCGGCAACGACGGCGCCATCGACGCCTGCGTTCTGGGCGATCTGCTTCACAGGGGCGGTAATCGCCTTGCGAATGATGTCGATGCCGCGTGTCTGGTCGTCGTTCGCGCCTTTCAGGCCTTCCAGAGCCTTGGTGGCGTAAAGCAGCGCGGTGCCGCCGCCGGGGACGATACCTTCTTCGACGGCTGCGCGGGTTGCGTGCAGCGCGTCGTCGACACGGTCCTTGCGCTCCTTGACTTCCACCTCGGTCGATCCACCGACCTTGATAACCGCCACGCCGCCGGCGAGCTTGGCAAGGCGCTCCTGGAGCTTCTCCTTGTCATAGTCGCTGGTGGTATTCTCGATCTGCGCGCGGATCGCTTCGACGCGACCCTTGATCGAATCGGCATCACCGGCGCCATCGACGATGGTGGTGTTGTCCTTGTCGATCGTGACCCGCTTGGCGGTGCCGAGCATAC
>CAXUEQ010000080.1:0-12035 GCA_964250175.1 uncultured Sphingobium sp.
AATAGATTTCCTGGTCGCGACCGTTGATCGTGACCTTGCCCGAGCCGGGCTTGACCCACACGCGCGCGACGGCGTCCTTGCGGCGACCGGTCGCATAGGCGCGACCGAGGCTGTCGATTTCCTGCTGGCGCAGCGGCGTGGTGGGCGCGGCGGGCTGAACCGGGGCGGCGGGCGCATCGGCTTCGGCCGAGACCGGCGCGGCATTGGCGGCAGCGACCGGCGCGGCCGAGGTCAGGTTCGCGAGGTCGGACAGGGACTGGCGGTTATCGGACATTATGCACCCACCTTGTTCTTACGGTTGCGGGCGCCGAGGTCGATGACTTCGGGGCTCTGCGCTTCATGGCTGTGGTCGGCACCGGCGAAGACGCGCAGGTTGCGCATCTGCTGACGGCCGAGCGGACCGCGCGGGATCATACGCTCGATCGCCTTTTCGATGACACGCTCGGGGAAGCGGCCTTCCAGAATCTTCTGGGGGGTCGTTTCCTTGATGCCGCCGGCGTAACCGGTATGCTTGTAATAGATTTTGTCGGTCAGCTTCTTGCCGGTGAACTTCACCTTCGCCGCGTTGATGATGATGACATTGTCACCGCAATCGACATGGGGGGTGAAGCTGGGCTTGTGCTTGCCGCGCAGGATGTTGGCGACGGTCGAGGCCATGCGGCCGACGACGAGGCCGTCGGCGTCGATCAGCACCCATTTCTTTTCGACCGTGGCGGCGTTGGCCGACTTGGTCGTCTTCATCAGCGCCTTCATGGGCCGAAAACTCCTGGTTGATGAGAAACCGAACGATGAACCCGCCGCTCGGAAGATGCGCGCTGATGACGGCTGCCCCCGGATAAGTCAAGCGCTGTAGGCTTTTCCTGACGGGTATCAGGATACCGAGCCTATCTTTGGCGCACACCGATCGCGTGGCTGGCCCAGGCGGTCGCGGCGACGACGAGCGCGCCGACCGCCTGATGCAGCGCGGCGAGCGGCAGGGCGATGCCGCTGAGAACGGTGGCGATGCCCAGCACTATCTGGGTGCCGACCGCGGCATTGAGCGCGACCGACGCGCCGCGCGACCCGGCAGCCTTCGCCCGGCGCGCAAGCAGGATCAGCGCCAGCGCGGCGATCCAGGCCCACCAGCGATGGATATAATGGACCAGATAGGGATCGCTGCTGATCGTCTGCCAGAGGCCCGTCCACTGCACGCCCGCCGGGAAGACACGCCCGTTCATCAGCGGCCATGTGTTCGCGACATAGCCGGCGTCGAGTCCTGCGGTAAAGGCGCCGAACAGCAACTGGATGGCAAGGATGAGCGCGGCGACCCAGCCGAAACCGGCAAGGCGCGCCGGGCGGGCGCGACCGTTGCGGGCGAGCACCCGCAGGTCGAGCGCGGTCCAGATCAGTCCGGAAAATAGGAACAGCGCCGTCAAAAGGTGGACGGCGAGGCGATAATGGCTGACATCGGTGCGGTTGACGAGACCCGAAGCGACCATCCACCAGCCGATCGCGCCCTGCAGGCCGCCCAGCGCCAGCAGCGCGACCAGGCGGGGGCCATAGCCCCTGGGAATCGCGCGCCGCCATGCGAACCAGGCCAGCGGCAACGCGAAGGCGAGGCCGATCAGCCGCCCGAGCAACCGGTGGCTCCATTCCCAGAAGAAGATGAAGCGGAAATCGGCAAGGCTCATGCCCCGGTTGATCTGGCGATATTCGGGAATCTGCTGATATTTGTGGAACGCGTCCTGCCAGTCGGCGGCGCTCAACGGCGGAAGCGCGCCAGTCACCGGCTTCCATTCGGTGATAGACAGGCCGGATTCGGTCAGGCGCGTTACCCCGCCGACCACGACCATCGCGAAGACGAGGACAGCGACCAGCAACAGCCAGACGGACAGGGTAAGGGGACGAGCGGTGGAAGGCGTCATGCCGTGCGTCATGCGGCGGACGACGGAGGGTTGCAAGGGCCATGCGTTTCGATCCGCCCCACCCTTCACACCGCGCAAGGATATGTTGTATCTTTCCTTCGCTGCGCCTATCTGGCGAATCATGACCGCGAGCCTTCAATCCCTGCTTTCGCGCGGCGCGATAGACCGCGCCGCCGTCATGCTGTCGGGCCTGTGCGCCGCGCATTGCGTCGCGACGGCGGTGGTGCTGGGCCTGCTCGCCTCTGCCGGTGGCGTCCTGGCCGCCCCGATCATTCATGAAACCGGCCTGACGATCGCGATTCTGCTGGGCGCGATCGCGCTGGGCCATGGCGCGATGGTCCATGGCTTCATGATGCCCGCCGCGATCGGGTCGCTGGGGCTGGGTGTGATGGCGGGGGCGATGACGCTGGACCATGGCATGGTCGAAAGCGCCTATACGATCGTCGGCGTCGCGATATTGGCGCTGGGCCACGACCTCAACCATCGCGCCAACCGATAGGGCGTCATTCGCCTGCCCTATATCAGGAACTCTCCTCCCCGTCCGCCGTTGGCAGAGGGCAAGAAGGAGAATGACCATGGATGGCAAGCATAGGGAACCCGGCGCGGGTCCGGAAGATCATTATGATGCCGAGGGCTATGACGATACGCAGCGCGCCGAGATACTCGAAGCCGAAAGCGTTGGCCCGACCGACGGAATCATCGAGATCGACATCAGTCCCGACCTGGGCGGCGGCGATGCCGATGACGACGAGATCGAGGACGATGCCGACCATCTACAGGCGATAGAAGATAGTGACGATCTGGACCCGGCGGACGAGGATCGGGTCGGTTATCAGGGCAATGAAGACGACACGAATCGTCAGGACACGCAGAACGTGACTTGAAGCCGAGCCAATTTGGCGCAATACCCCTGCGGGCGTGCGTTTTTGCGGCGAAAATACGGGCTTGTCCGGCGTTGAAAGCTGGACCGACACGGATTTTCCCGGCTATGGGGCGCAATCCGCAATGCTAGAGAGGGATATTTTATGAACAATGCCGACCTCGCCGACAAGATTGCCGCAACCAGCGGCCTGACCAAGGCCGACGCCAAGAAGGTCGTCGACGGCGTTTTCGCCGCGATCGCCGACGCCGCTGCCGCTGGTGAGGAAGTTTCGCTGAACGGCTTCGGCAAGTTCAAGGTCAAGGATACGCCGGCCCGCGAAGGCCGCAACCCGTCGACGGGTGCGACCATCCAGATCGCCGCCGCGAAGAAGCTGGGCTTCTCGCCGGCCAAAGCCGTCAAGGACAAGCTGAACGGCTGATCGCCGCTACCATCTTCGGATGCGTATCGATGCGGGCCTTTCCTACGGGGGAGGCCCGTTTCATTTGGGGCGGGTCCACAGATCGGCGCGGGGCGTATCGGCGGGCCATCTGTTCGCGCGGCCGACCGCCTGAAAGCCCGCGCGCGCGACCCAGCCGATCTTGTCGCGCTTTGGCGTGACGATGCGCCGGTCCCAGGCCTTCTCCCCCTGCGCGGCGACTATACGGGCGATGTCGCCATAGATGCCCGCCGCGCTCAGCACCGCCCATGCGCTGCGAAAGGGCAGCGCACCGGCGCCATGACGCGCGCTCGCTTCATGAGCGGAGGCCAGGGTCGCCAGCCGCCGTCCCAGTTCCGCCAGTTGCGGCCGCGCCCAGGGTTTCATATGTTCGCCCGGCGGAATGTCCATGTCCGCCAGCCATTCCGCCGGTAGATAACAGCGGCCCGCCCCGTCATCCTCGGCAATGTCGCGCGCGATATTGGCGAGCTGAAACGCCAGGCCAAGATCGCAGGCGCGATCGAGCGTCGCGTCGTCGCGCGGATCGACGCCCATGACCACCGCCATCATCAGCCCGACCGCGCCGGCGACATGATAGCAATATTGCATCAGATCGCCCTGCGTGCGCGGGCGCCAGTCCGCCGCGTCAAGCGCAAACCCCTCGACCAGATCATGCGCGAAACGGTGCGGGATCGCGCATTCGGCCGCGACCAGGCCAAAGCCGTCAAAGGCGGGATCGCCGGTCGGTTCGCCGTTCAGCGCTTGCGCCGTCAGCGTGCGGATGACCGAGAGGCGCAGTTGTGCGTCGGCAACGGAGGACATTTGCCCGCCATGGTCCTGCCCGTCGGCAAGATCGTCGCACTTGCGGCACCAGGCATAGAGCAGCCAGGCGCGTTCGCGGGTGACGGGATCGAACAGTTTGGAGGCGAGCGCGAAGGATTTCGAGCCGCGGGCGATGCTGGCGCTGGCGTGGGCGACCAGAGCGGCGCGCTTATCGGGAGGAGAGGCTGGGAGAGCGGGTGTTGAGGACATGATCGTGCCATGCCCTGCCCCGCCCCCCGTGTCGAGGCGCGGGACTCGATACGACGCCTGCGGGAGGGGTTAGAATATGGTGACTTTAGGTTAACCTAAAGCCGTTCATGCTGAGTAGAGACTGAGCTTGTCGAAGGCTCGTATCGAAGTATCGCGTTCATGCGCCTAATCCTTCGATACGCCATTTCGGCAAGCTCAATGGCTACTCAGGACGAACGGAGGTTAAATCAATACGCTCTAAAGATCATTCGCCTTCATGCGGAAGATCGGCTGGTGCGGTTCGTAGGCCGCCATCGCGTCGATCAGATCCCCGATCGTGTCGCGATGGATCAGAATGCCGGCATGGGCGGGGCGGATGAAGCCGGTGGCGATCATGTGCCGGTTGAAAGCGATGAGTTGGTCGTAAAAGCCAGCGACGTTCAAAAGCCCGACCGGCTTGGCATGATAGCCAAGCTGCGCCCAGCTTATCGCTTCCCACAATTCGTCCATCGTGCCGACGCCGCCGGGCAGGGTGACGAAGCCGTCCGACAGATCGGTGAACATCGCCTTGCGCTGATGCATCGTCTCTACGACATGCAGGTGGGTGCAACCCTGATGCGCGACTTCGGAGCCGACCAGCGCGGCCGGGATCACGCCGATCACCGCGCCGCCCGCCGCCAGCGCGGCGTCGGCGAGCGCACCCATCAGCCCCAGCCGCCCGCCGCCATAGACGATGCCGATGCCGCGTTCGGCAAGGCTGCGTCCGACCTGGCGCGCGCAATCGATATAGACCGGATCGGCGGGAGTGGCGGAGCCGCAATAGACGGCAAGGCGCTTCATGATGGGGAGCGTTCTTTCACTGGAGCTGCGACGGCGTTATAGTCGGACGACTTTAAATTAATCCTACATCCGTTCGTGCTGAGTAGAAACTGAGCCTGTCGAAATGGCGTATCGAAGGACAAGCATATGGACGCGATGCTTCGATACGAGCCTTCGACTTCGCTCAGTCTCTACTCAGCACGAACGGGTTTGGTTCAACCAGATGTCCCGCGTTAGCGCGCTTTCGCCAGATCATCCAGTATCAGCGCGGCGGTCGCCTTCGCGCTGCCGACCACGCCGGGGATGCCCGCGCCGGGATGGGTGCCCGCGCCGACCAGATAGAGGTTGGGGATCACATCGTCGCGGTTGTGCGCGCGGAACCAGGCGCTCTGGGTCAGCAGGGGTTCCAGGCTGAAGGCGCTGCCCATATGCGCGTTCAGATCATGCGTGAAGTCGGGCGGCGCATAATGGAATTGCGTCACGATACGGTCGCGAATGTCGGGGATCAGGCGGCGCTGGATTTCGTCGAGGATGCGTTCGGCATAGATCGGACCATAAGCGTCCCAGTCGATCGGCAGCTTGCCCGTATGCGGCACCGGGGCGAGCGCATAGAAGGTCGAGCAGCCATCGGGCGCCATGGCCGGATCGGTCACGGTCGGGTGGTGCAGATAGAGCGAAAAATCCTGCGGCAGCACGCCATGATCGTAAATGTCGGTCAGCAGCCCCTTATAGCGCGGGCCGAACAGGATCATGTGATGCGGGATGCCGGGCCAGCTACCCTTGATGCCGAAATGCAGGACGAACAGGCTGGGCGACCATTTCTTGCGGGCCAGCTTTTCGCCCTGCGCCTTGCCGCGCGGATGATCGCCCAGCAGGTCGCGATAGCTGTGCATCAGATCGGCGTTGGACGCGATCACGTCCGCTTCCTGATGCCAGCCGCTCTTCGTACGCACGGCGGTGGCGCGGTCGCCGATCGTCTCGATCCGCGCCACCGGATCGCCCAGCCGCAGCGTGCCGCCGATCCGCTCGAAATGATTGGCAAGCGCTAGGACGAGGCGGTTGGTGCCGCCCTTGGCGAACCATACGCCGCCATCCTTTTCCAGCTTGTGGATCAGCGCATAGATGGCGCTGGTGTTCATCGGGTTGCCGCCGACGAGCAGCGTGTGGAAAGACAGCGCCTCGCGCAGCTTCTCATTCTTCACGAAATGCGAGACCATCGCATAGACCGAGCGCCACGCCTGATATTTGGCGAGCGCGGGCGCGGCCTTTATCATCGACATGAAATCGAGAAAGGCGACCGAACCGAGCTTCTCATAGCCTTCGTGAAAGACGCCGGCGCTGTAATCCAGAAAGCGTTCATAGCCGCCGATATCATCCGAATCGAGCTTGGCGATTTCGCGCCGCAACCCGGCTTCGTCGTTGCTATAATCGAAATTCGTGCCGTCCGGCCAGTTGAGGCGATAGAAGGGCATGACGGGAACCAGCGTCACGTCCTGCGCCATGTCGTGGCCGGTCAGCCGCCACAGTTCGGCCAGGCAGGCGGGATCGGTGATGACGGTCGGGCCGGCGTCGAAGGTGAAGCCGTCCTTGTGCCACACATAGGCCCGGCCGCCCGGGCGATCGCGGCCCTCGACCAGCGTCGTCGCAACGCCCGCCGACTGCAGCCGGATCGCAAGCGCGAGGCCGCCAAAGCCCGCGCCGATGACGATCGCGCTCTGACTCTTCACGGGGTCGTTCGGGCGGTCCATCAGGCGGAGCGGTTCAATATAGCGTGCATGGCATCCCTTATGGGCACCGGGGGACGCCCGCACAAGATGCGCCCCTTGTCGAACGGGGTGGACCGACCGGCATAGAAGCGGCCGATCAGGCCGGGCGACAGCCGATAGAAGCGCTCGAAAATTTTATAGCGCTGGGCGGGCGCGGCGGCGCGGAACAACATCGTTCCGAGCAGGCGGTAATAGCCGCCGCTGCGCCAGTGCGCCTTTGCCCAGGCGCGGCTGTGCTCCGCCAGGCATTTGCCGTCCAGCGGCCAGCGATCGGCCAGATGCAGGGCAAAGGCGACCGCGTCGGGCAGCGAATAGCCGGTCATCGGGTGGAACAGTCCTGCACCCACCCCCGCGCGGGCGACGGGATCGGCGGCCGGCCAGAAGCGATCGAAATCGCCGCCGTATACGACCGGCAGCACCCCGGTTTCCTCATGCTCCAGCGCTTCCACGCGCCAGCCGCGCGCCATCGCATAGGCGGAGATGCGGTTGCGGATGCGCGGCACGTCGAGAGACGCGTCGTCGCTATAATAGGTATCCTCGACGAAGATGCGGTCAGGACCCATCGGCAACAGATAGACGAAGCGATAGCCGTCAATCTGTTCGACGGTCGCGTCCATGATGACCGGGCGGGTCAGCCCGTGCGGCGCGGACAGGCGCATCGTGCGGCCGACGAATTTCTGCCAGCCACAGTGCAGCGCGGACAGGTCGGCCTGCCCGCGCGCGTCGATCACCGCCGCGGCGGTGATGCTGCGTCCGTCGGACAGCGTGACGCCATCGGGCCGCACCTGCGCCGCCGCGCCGGTGACGACCCGCTCACCCAGCAGGCCGCGCAAATGCGTATCGAACTGCGCCGAAGTGATGCTGTTATAGGAGGCTGGCAGCATGCGGCCATGGCCAGGAAAGGCGACCATATGCCCGTCCGTCCAGCGATGCGCGACCAGCGGGTCGACCAGCCAGCGATCCTTGTCGGCTATGTCCCCGTCGAAAAAGGACCAGAGATGATTGCCGCCCAATGCCGCGCCCTGTTCGACCAGCAGCAGCCGCACCTGTGGCCGCTTCACCGCGAAGGCGCGCGCGATCAAGCCGCCCGCCAGGCCGCCGCCGACGATCGCCAGGTCGCAGGAGAGCGGCATGGTCATGCCATCGCTCGGCTGACGGCGGGATAATGCAGCATCATGATCTCCTCCCCGGCTCCTGTAGGACTTTGCACCGTCGCCCGATAGCCCGCGATTGACCCGGCCGGTTCGCGCGCTACCAGAGCATCATGAGCGCGCGCGATCCGATCCGTCATTATTATGATCATGTCTATCTGGGCCGGGCGCACGACCGCAACGCCCGGCGGACCTGGATCGTCATGATCCTGAACGCCATCGCCATGGTGGCCGAGATCGCCGCCGGCTGGTGGACCGGATCGATGGCGCTGCTGGCCGACGGGTTCCATATGGCGACCGACGCGGGCGCGCTGGCGGTGGCGGCGTTGGCCTATAGCTATGCGCGGCGGCACGCGCATGACGCGCGCTTCACCTTCGGCACCGGCAAGGTGGGCGACCTCGCCGCCTTCGCCTCCGCGATCGTGCTGGGCCTTGCGGCGATCGGCATCGCCGGGGAGGCGGGCCTGCGGCTGCTGCACCCGCAGCCGGTCCGATATGGCGAGGCGATCATCGTCGCGGTGATCGGTCTGGCGGTGAATGTCGGCAGCGCGCTCCTGCTGATGAAGAGCGGCGACGGGCATGCGCATGCGCATCATGGCCATGCGCATGGACACGAACATGACCGCCATGACGGACAGGATCATCATGGAAAGGACGCGCATGGCCAAGCCCATGCCCATCCGGCCGAACAGGATAATAATCTGCGCGCGGCCTATCTGCATCTGGTCGCCGACGCGGTGACGTCGGCGATGGCCATCGCCGCGCTGGTCGTGGCGCGCCTTACCGGCTGGATCTGGCTCGATGCTCTGGCCGGGCTGATCGGCGCGGTGCTGATCGCCCACTGGTCGATGACGCTGATGCGCGATGCGTCCGACGTGCTGCTCGACACCGCCGACCCGGCGCTGCTGGCGCGCATCCGCAACCTGGCGGAGGAGTGCGGCGGCACGCTTGCCGATCTGCATGTCTGGCGCATCGGCCCCGGCGCGCATGCCGCGATCGTCAGCATGACCCCGCCCGCCGATGGGGCGGCGGTGCATGCGCGACTGGTCGACATTCCGGGACTTGCGCATGTCACGGTGGAATGTCGCTGACGGCCGGATGCTTTTTCGCTATAGCCCCGCGATAATGGAAATCACGTTCGCCCTGACAGTCTCCGCTCTGGCGATGAGCCTGATCGTCGCCCTGCGCTATTTGGCGACGAGCGGTGGGTTCGCGCTGGCGACACGGATCAGGCAGCCGGGCCTCTATGCGGGACTCACACCCCAGATCAGGCGGGAGATCGCCTGGTCGCTTGCCTCCGCGCTCATCTACGGTATCCCGGCCGGCATCGTCGCCTGGGGCTGGCAAGCGCGGGGCTGGACGCGGATATATGATGACGTGCAGGTATTTCCGCTCTGGTATCTGCCGCTGTCGGTGCTGCTCTACATGGCCGCGCACGACACCTGGTTCTACTGGACGCATCGCTGGTTGCACCGGCCGGCTTTGTTCCGCGTCGCCCATGCCGTGCACCATGCCAGCCGACCGCCGACCGCCTGGGCGGCGATGAGCTTTCATCCTTGGGAGGCGCTGACCGGTGCGCTGGTCGTGCCGGTGCTGGTGTTCCTGATCCCCATCCATGTCGCCGCGCTTGGCTGCGTGCTGGCGATCATGACGATCATGGGGGTGAGCAATCATATGGGGTGGGAGATGTTTCCGCGCTGGATGGTCGATGGTCCGATCGGGTCGCTGCTCATCACCGCAAGCCATCATCAACGGCATCACGCGCAGTATAATTGCAATTATGGTCTCTATTTCCGGGCATGGGACCGGGTGTGCGGCACGGACAAGGGGATAGGGCAATTTACAGGCCGTTGAAGATGGCATGCCGCGCGAGCGCCGCCGCGCTGTTCTGGATGGCGGCCGGCGCCGCGGCGCCTGCGCCCGACGCGGCGCTGACGATCGGCGTCACCGGCCTGCGGTCGCAGCACGGGATGCTGATGATCTGCCTGACGCGGTTGCCCGATCATTTCCCGGACTGTGCGGGCGATCCCGACCGGCGGCATTATGTCGTGCCGGTGAGCGAGGCCGGCGGCGTGCGGATCGGCGCGCTTCCGCCCGGCGACTATGCGCTGGCGCTGATCCATGACGAGAATGGCAATCGCCGGCTCGACACTTTTGCAGGCATCCCGCGCGAGGGCGTGGGCTTTTCCGAAAATCCGCCGCTCCGTTTCGGACCGCCCAGTTTCCGCAGCGCCCGCTTCGCGGTCGGCGACGTGGCCATATGGCAACAGGTGCGGATCAAATATTTTCTCTGACCCGCGTCAGGGAACCTGTAACCCATCCGAAACATTCAGGCGCAACATCCAACAGGGAATTTTCGATCGATGACGTTTTCGCGCCGCTTCGCCACGCTTGCCACCGCTGCTCTTTTCGCCGCCGCCACGCCTGCCCTCGCCCAGGAAGAGGCCGACCATAGCCGCCTGACCATCGGCGGCGGCGGCGCCTATCTGCCAAGCTATGAAGGGTCGGACGATTATGTCTTCTCCCCCGCCGCCGCCGCGCAGGGGCAGTTGCACGACTTCGCTTTCTGGACGCGCGGCACCAGCCTGTTCGTCGACGCCATCCCGAACCGCGACCCCAATGGCTGGGACTTCGAGCTTGGCCCGGTCGGCAACCTCCGCCGCGACCGGGTGCGCCAGATCAAGGACCCCCAAGTCCGCGCACTCGGCAAGGCCAAGACCGGCATGGAGGTCGGCGGCTTTGTCGGCTTCGGCAAGACCGGCGTCATCACCAGCGCCTATGACTCTTTCTCGGCCCGCGTCTCCTATCTGAAGGACGTATCGAGCAAGGGCCATGGCAGCTATGTCATCACCCCCGCGATCGAATATGCGACGCCGCTGTCGAAGACGACGCTGGTCGGCCTATCCGTATCGGCCGATTATGTCGGCAAGGGCTATGGCCGCTATTATTACGACATCAGCGCGGCGGGCAGCGCCGCCAGCCTCCTCCCCGCCTATAGCCGCGCGGGCGACAAGGCCGGGTTCAAGTCGGCCGGCGCGAACCTGACCGTCGGCCAGTCGCTGTCGGGCGACCTGCGCAAGGGGTTCGTCCTCTTCGCCCTGGGCGGCTATTCCAAGATGCTCGGCCGCTATGCCGACTCGCCGGTCGTCGCGATCGCCGGTGACAAGGATCAGTGGATCGCCGCGCTCGGCATCGGTTATACATTCTGAAGCCTTTCGGGCCGCCCTCCTCAAACAACGCTGGACCATAGCCGCTTCCCCCCCTATCCTGCCCGTCATCCCCGGAGGACCCTGCGCTCAGGGTTGAGATAGGACGATGCGCGTCCTGATCCGCCGAACCTGATCCAGTTGACACTGGCGTAGGGAGGGCGTGAGACCGCAGCCGATCCGGGGGATCGGCGAGGACCGAGCGCTTCTCCTGCCCTAAGGAGAAGATATATGGCCGACGTTCCCGCCCGCACCGAGATGCGCGTCACTACCGGACCCATTCGCGGTTCCAGGAAGATCCATGTCGGCCCGCTCAATGTCGCCATGCGCGAAATCCATCTGGAACCGGGCAGCGGCGAGGCGCCGGTGCGCGTCTACGACACGTCCGGTCCCTATTCCGACCCTGCCGCCCGCATCGACATCATGGCCGGCCTGCCGCAACTGCGCCGTCCGTGGATCGAGGCGCGCGGCGACATCGAAAGCTATGCCGCGCGCGAATTGAAGCCCGAGGATAACGGCCTCAAAGGCCCGGACCGCTCCGGCGGCGTCGCGCAATTCCCCAATGTCGTGAAGCGCCCCTTGCGCGCCAAATCCGGCGCGAACGTCAGCCAGATGCACTATGCCCGGCGCGGCATCATCACGCCCGAGATGGAATATGTCGCGGAGCGCGAGAATCTCGGTCGCGCCCGCCTGGCCTCCTACACCCGCGACGGCGAAAGCTTCGGCGCGGCGATCCCCGATTACGTCACCCCCGAGTTCGTCCGCGACGAAATCGCGCGCGGCCGCGCGATCATCCCCAACAATATCAACCACCCCGAATCCGAACCGATGGCGATCGGCCGCAATTTCCTGGTCAAGATCAACGCCAATATCGGCAACA
>CAXUEQ010000081.1:0-11921 GCA_964250175.1 uncultured Sphingobium sp.
GGCGCCGACATCGCCGAATTCGCGACCGGCGTGCGCGATCCGGCTTGGCGCGTGGCCAACCAGACGGCGATCGCGCGCGCGCAGTTCGAGCTTGCCCGCGCGGCCAAGCCGGTGATCGCCTATGTCGAGGGCGATTGCGTCGGCGGCGGCTGTGGCCTCGCGCTGGCGTGCGACCTGCGTGTCGCGACCTCTGCAGCACGGTTTGGCATCACTCCCGCGAAGCTCGGGTTGGTCTATTCGCTGCACGATACCAAGCTGCTGGTCGATCTGGTCGGCCCGGCGCAGGCCCGGCGCATCCTGTTCACCGCCGAGCTGATCGACGCGGCCGATGCGCACCGGATAGGGCTGGTCGACCTGCTCGATGCTGATCCGCTCGCGCTGGCGGAGACGATCGCGGGCAATTCGCCGCATAGCGTGATGCAATCGAAGGCGATGATACGCCGCATCCTCGACGGGCAGGCGGCGGACGACGCGGAAACGCGCACGCTGTTCGCCGACGCCTTTGCTCTGCCCGATTTCGAGGAGGGGGTCGCGGCGTTTCTCGGCAAGCGGAGGCCGGTATTTTGATCGATTTCCTCACCCATGGTCGTATCCTCGGGGCCACCGCGACCGTGCCTGATCTGGATGCGGCGCTGCGTGACTATCGCGATACACTGGGCTTGGCGGTTGTCGAGCATGGCGCGGTGCCAGCGGATCTTGCGGCGAGTTGGGGTTGTCCGGCGAACGCCGGATCGCGCTATGCCGCGCTCCAGCCGGTCAGCGGCACACCGTGCACGCTGCGCCTGGTCGAGCAGCCACTGCCGGCCGGGTTCCTGCCGACCACCAGCTTCGGCTGGGCGGCGTTCGAGATCACCGTGCAGGACGTATTCGGCTGGCCGGAACGGCTGTCGGGCAGTGGCTTCGACATTATCGGCCCGCCGCGCGAGATTCCGGGACTGCCCTATTTCGTCGCGATGCAGATGCTCGGGCGCGGGCGGGAGATGATCTATCTGAACGAAGTGCGCTTCGATACGCCGACGTCGGACCTTCCCCCGGCGGCGTCGCCGGTCGACCGCATCTTCATCGCCATCCTCGCCACGGCTGACCGCGCCGCGACGATGGCATGGTATCGCGATCATCTAGAGCTGGAGGAGGGCGGCAGCTACGTCATTCCCTATACGATGATCAGCAAGGCGTTCGGCCTGCCGCTCGACACGTTGCACGGCCTGAGCATGGCGCAGAAGGGGCGGATGCCGATCGTTGAAATAGACGATTATCCCGCCGCTGCCAAGGCGCGTGTTGGCGGGGCGGGGGGGCTGCCGCCGGGCAATGCGATGGTGACGCTGGCGGTCGACCGGCTTGACGGGCGCGGGCTGGATTTCATCACGCCGCCGATCGTGCGCGACGGTCCGGTCTATGCCGGACGGCGCAGCGCGACGGTGCGCGGTAGCGCTGGCGAATTGTTGGAGCTGGTGGAGATTATGCCGCTTGCGCAATCCTGATTTCCAGCGCCAGACCGGATGCCGTGGCTGAAGCCGAGCCGATGCCCGGATGCGGCTTTTCAAGGCCGGGGGAATCATGATGCAAAAATCAAAATTTTCGCGTCAGAATGTCATGAAGCCAGGCGGGAACGATCAATTCTAAGGGTTACGATCAAACCGCTTTCTGCCCAATCATAATCAATGGTGCCGCCGAGGTTGCCGGATACGCTGCGCTGCACGAGTTTGCTGCCAAAGCCTCCGGCCCCTTCCGGCTCGCTGACGTCTGGCCCGCCATGCTCCCGCCAGGTCAACATAATGTCCTTGTCATCAGCCATGCTGGAAACGTCCAGCGTGCCGAGAGGCACAGAAAGCGCGCCATATTTCATCGCGTTGGTCGCAAGCTCGTGAATAACCAAGGCAATTCCGGTGGCGGCTGACTCTCCGACGCCCATTCGCTCGACTGCAACCCGGACGCGGCCCTTGAATGCCCCCATGTCGTCATAGGGCGCGAGCAGCACGGAAAGCAGATCGCCCAGAAGCGCAGCGTTTCCCTGTCCATTGGGAAGTGGACGCACCAGATCATGGGCACGGCCGAGCGCCGACAATCTTTCGGTCAGTTCGCGCGCCATCTCCTCTGTGCTTGCGGCCGAGCGTGATGAAATCACCGTTAGCCCCGATGCAATAGCAAGGAGGTTCTTGACCCGGTGGCTCATTTCGCCGGCAAGGAGTTCATGCCCTTCCTCAGCCTGTTTGCGGCCTGTCACGTCAAGGAAGATGCCGAACATGGTCCGGCCTACTATCCCAGCATCGTCACCCTCGCCGCGTGCCGCAATCCAGCGCACCTCGTCACCGATCAGGATACGGAAATCGGTTTCATAAGGCCCAAAAGTCATGCGCGTGGCGGCAAAGGCGGAACGTACACGATCGCGATCGGCAGGATGGATCCGCGCGGATAGTTGCTCGAACGTGACGTGATTGCCCCAAGTCAGGCCCCACAATTTGAATCCGACTTCATCCATTGTGAAAGCATCGGTATCGACGTTCCAGGCCCACAAGGCGACCCCGGCTGCCGTGACTGCGCGCCGCAACTGGTCAGGCTGCCATTCATGGCCCTTAGGCATCTCTGAAACCAATGGGCTTTCCCATCCTTTTGCGCTTTCGATGTGCGTCGTCCGCCGCAGCTTCTAGCAAATTTATTTGGGAATAACAGGAAGGGCTGATCGGCGAATCCCGAACCGAAAATCACAACTTTGCATGAGGTCAAAACCTACAGGAATCCTGATACTTCCTGATGCAGAAATCTGACGCGCGACTTCATGCGTGGCTTCGATGAGTCCAGGCGAACGATTCTTATTTCTTGTTATATGCTTTTTACGGCACCAGCACCGTCGAGCCGGTGGTGTGCCGCGCCTCCAGGTCGATATGGGCCTGCGCGGCGTCGAGCAGCGGATAGCGTTGGCCGATCGTGATCTCGACCTTGCCGCTGCGGATCATGTCCCACAGGGCCGCTGCGCCGGCGGCGCGTTCTTCGGGTTTGGCGTAATAATGATAGAGCATGGGCCGGGTGTTGTAGAGCGACCCCTTCATCGCCAGCACACCGAGCGAGATGCCGGTGACGGGGGCCGAAGCATTGCCGTAGCTGACGATCAACCCGCGCACCCCGGTGGCGTCGAGCGACGCTTCCCAGGTATCGAGGCCGATCCCGTCATAGGTGACGCGCACGCCGTCTCCGCCCGTGATCGCGCGGACGCGCTCTGCCACGTCCTCGGTGCGATATAATATGATCTCCTCGGCTCCGGCGGCGCGCGCCAATCGGGCTTTCTCCGCGTCGCCGACCGTTCCGATCACGTGCGCGCCGCGCGCCTTGAGCCACTGGACGAGGATCAGCCCGACACCGCCGGCGGCGGCATGGACCAGCACCCAGTCGCCCGACGCGACATGGGCGGCGCGATCGGCGAGAAATTCGGCGGTGCAGCCCTTGAGCAGCGCGGCGGCGGCGGTGTCGTCGCTGATGTCGTCGGGCAGCACGAACAGGGCGTCGGCGGCGATGTTGCGCTCGGTGGCGTAGGCCCCGAGCATCGGGCCGAAGGTCGCGACGCGATCGCCGGGCTTGAGCGTCGTCACGCCTTCGCCGATCGCTTCGACGACACCGGCCGCCTCGACCCCCAGGCCGCTGGGCAGCGCCATCGGATAGATGCCGCGCCGGTGATAGGTGTCGATATAGTTCAATCCCACCGCCGTCGCGCGCATCCGCACTTCGCCGGGTCCGGGCGGCGGCACTGTCTCATCGTGCCAGACGATGACTTCGGGGCCGCCGACTGCGGCGATGCGGGCGATCTTTGCCATATGCTGTGTTCCTTTTACGGCATCTCTGCCAGACGGCGACGATAGGCGCGGGCGATCAGCGGGAGCAGCAGCAGCGGCACGATCCCGTAGAGGATCGGGATCGTCGCGACCGCCGAGCGCAGATGCGCCTCGCCGAACAGGCGCGTCGACAATATGCCCACGGTCGGCGGGCCGAGACCAAGCCCGGCGACGCTGATCGCCATATAATAGAGCGCGACGATCTGCCCACGCACCGCGCCCGGCGTCACGTCGAGCAGCGCGATGATCGCCGCCGCCGTCACCGTACCGATCGTGATCGAGCTGAGCGCGAGCATCGCGAACGCCAGCGCCGGGGTCGGCATGAACAGCGCGAGCGCGCTGACCGGCAGCATCGGCACGAAGCCGATGACCAGCAGCCGGAACGGCGCGTCCCACCGTCCGGCGGCGCGCCAGCGATCGGCGAGTATGCCGATGCCGATCACCGTCAGCGGACCGACGATCAAATTGATCGTGCCGTTGACCTTGGCGAAATCCTTTGCCTCCCACCCGAAGGTCCGCGTGAAGGCCGGTGCGATGAACTGATGGCTATAGGCGATCGTCGTCATCACCGCGGCGAGCAGCATGACCCCGCCGAGCGCCCCCAGATGCGCGCGCAACGTACCCCAGGCATCGCCGAAGCTGGCGGGTGTGGCATTGGTGCTGCGCCGCACCGGCTCGGGCAACAGCAGGAACAGCGGCGCGAGCAGCAGGCCGGGAAGGCCCACGACGATCAGCGCGAATTGCCACGGCCGGACCGCGCCGATCAGCGGCAACGCGATATCGGCCGATCCCGCGCCCAAGCCGAGCACGGCCGCGCCGATCAGCGACGAAACGCCGGCGCCCAGCGCCAACGCGGTCGAATAGATGCCGACCGGAAGCCCGCGCTTCTCCGGCGGGAAACTGTCGCCGATCAACGACATGGCGCAGGGGGATAGCGTCGCTTCGCCCACGCCGACGCCCATGCGGGCGACGAACAGTTGCGGGAAACCGCGCGCCAGGCCCGACCCGATCGTCGCCAGACTCCACAGCGTCATGCCGGCGGCGACGATCCAGGTGCGGCGCGCGCGATCGGCCAGCCAGCCGAGCGGCAGGCCGATGCCTGCGTAAAACAGGCCGAACGCCCAGCCGATCAGATAGCCGACCTTCTCGTCGCTGATGTGCAGATCGGCCTTGATCGGGGTAATCAGCAGCCCGAGGATCGAGCGATCGACATAGGACAGGATATAGGCGAGCGTGAGCAGGACGGTCATCGTCCAGGCGGTGCGGGGGCGGGGATAGTCCATCATGCGGTGCCCGTAATGGCATAGATCACCACCAGATTGTCGTCGAAATCGACGATGCCGACCTCCCGCCCGGTGCGCCCGTCCTTCGTCTTCAGCACCTCTTCGTCATATACGGTCAGGCCGAGCGCCCGCGCGCCCGCCATCACCGCATCGGGGTCATCGATCTCCAGCACGATCGCGGAACGGCGCGGATGCGGCACCGGCGCAAGGACGACACCGGTCACTTCGGTCAGCGCCATCACGCGTTCCTGCGTCGCGGTGGACAGGACGCAGAAGCGCATGACCGCTTCGGGGGGCATGTCGAACACGGGGATCGAATAGCTGTGCGGATTGTGCGGCAAAGTGAAAGTGACGTCGAAACCGAGCACATCGCGGTAGAAGGTCAATGCCCGATCAAGATCGGCGACGACATGATTGCCGCGCTGGAAACGTACTCCACTCATGTTCATTCCCCCCGTTTGCCGCGCAGGCGACGCCATGGCGCGCTCATGCGACGCGCTCGTTCACTTCGAAGAAATAGCCGTCGGAATCGAAGAAGCTCGCGCCGATCATCGCCTGTTGCTTGCCGTCGAAGCCGGTCACGGTCCAGTCGCGCGGCTCGCAATGGATGCGGCTGCCGGCTGCCCGCGCGCGCCCGACCGTGGCGCGGCAGTCGGTCGCGGCGACGACGAAGATCGGCGCGCCGAACGCGATTCGCGTCGGCAGTTCATCGGGCGCCGCCATCGGCGGATCCACCCATTGCAGCAGGCCGATCATGCCGACCGTTTCGTCGGCGCATTTGAGGATGACGAGCCGCGTCCGGTCGCCTTGTGCGCCTGCCGCCAATTGCGCGCCGGACAGGGTGAAGGGCGTGTCCATCACCCGCGTCATGCCGAACACCTGTTCGTACCAGGCGGCGGCGCGGTCGGCGTCGCGGACGATCAGCGTCGTGCGTTTGATGAGGTCAGTCATTGATGCGCGGGGCTTCGATCAGCAGCACCTGGCAATCGGCAATGTCCGCGCGGAGCTTCTTGACCTCGGCATAAGCGGGCGAGTCCCAGAAGGCCCGCGCCGCCGCCTTGTCCGGCCATTCGGAGATGACCATCGATGCGCCGTCCCCGAAGCTGCCTTCCAACAGCGCGGCGCCCGGCGCGCGCAACACATATTTGCCGCCAAACTGTTCGACCAGCGCGCCCGCCGCCGCGCCATAGCCAGATATGAAGGCGTCGCGATCGGCGATCTTTGCGGTGACGATCATGTAGGCGGGCATGCGCAGCTCCTGTATTTGTCCGGACAACCTACCGAAGTGGCGGCGCGACGCAACGGCAAATCCTTACCTGCTGCGGCTATGGTTGATCTTTCGGCGTCATATCCGTACCGGCAGATGTAAATATGGCTCAAGGCGCAATCATGTCCCGACCACCGCTTCCTCCTTTCACCATAGAAACCGCAGCGCAGAAAGCCCGCATGGCCGAAGATGCCTGGAACAGTCGGGATCCGGAAAAGGCGTCACTGGCCTATTCCCCTGATAGTGTCTGGCGGAACCGTGACGAATTTCTGTCCGGCCGCGACGCCATCGTCGCCTTTCTGACGCGCAAATGGGCGAAGGAGTTGGACTACCGGCTCATCAAGGAGGTTTGGGCGCATGACGGTAACAGGATCGCGGTGCGTTTCGCCTATGAGTGGCATGATGACAGCGGCAACTGGTTTCGATCCTATGGCAATGAAAATTGGGCGTTTGACGATGCAGGGCTGATGGCGCAGCGGATCGCCTCCATCAACGACCGCCCGATCGCGGCGAGCGAGCGCCTGTTCCACTGGCCCCTTGGCCGGCGGCCGGACGATCACCCATCGCTTAGCGACCTCGCGCTCTGAAAGAGGCGCACAGCTTGGCTGACCGCGCCGCGCTCATTTCGGCCAGCGCGCCTTGTCGGCGAGATAGCGTCCGGCATCCTCGATGCTGGTCGGCTGATAGCCGCTGAACAGCGACGGGGCATATTTCGCGCGATAGGCTTCGAACACCGGCATCACCAGCTCGGTATGAACGATCGGCTGGCGATGGCGCGCGCGAAAGTCGCGGATCGGGATGCGCGCGGTGACCAATGTTTCGAACGCGGTCGGAGCGGACGCGACGCTTTCGCCCATCGGGTCGTAGATCGCGCTGTTGCCGCCGCCGGCATCTTCGAAATACAGGCCGTTATTGGGGGAGGCGGCATTGTTGGCGACCGCGCAATAGACCCCGTTATACATCGCCGTGGCGGCGACGTCGGCCGGCGTAAAGCCGCCGGTCGCGGTGCGCAGGATGACCTCGGCCCCCTTCATGGCCATGGCGCGGAACAGTTCGGGTTCGCGCTGGACCGAACTGGTCGCGATATTGCCCAGCGGCGTGCGCGCGATCGGCACGACCCGGTCCTGGCCATATATCTCGATATAGCGGTCGAGCACGTCGTAGATCGTCGTGGTGAACAGCTCGAAGCCGAAGAACACGCCCTTGATGTTGCGCGCCTTCCACTGCCGGTCGACGATCTCGCCCTTGTCGTTCATGATCGTCGTGATCGACAGCAGGTTCTTCGGCCAGTCCGGATCGCGGACATAGGAGCCGAACACCAGCCAACTGCCATATTGCCGCGCCTTCTTCGCCAGCGCCTCGGTCTCCTCGCCGGGCAGCTCGATCGCGACGCGCCGGGCCTCTTCGAGGGTCCATTTGTAATTATAGCCGGTGATCGGAAATTCGTGGAAAAACAGCAGGTCCTTGCGGCCCGAAAAACCCGAGGCATAGTCGATCAGGTCGCACATATGCTGGACATTGGCGGCGCGCCCTTTCGCCGGATTGGCGGCGTCGACCGCCAGCACCCGCGACTGGACCACGCCCAGCGTCCAGGCATCCCGCGCCAGCGGCACGGTGTCGTATCCGCCGTCGTTGCGCATGGTCAGCCGCCCCGCCGGGGGGACGGTGTTCTTCGCGCGTGCCAGTGTCGCGGGGGCGGCAAGCGTGGCCGACAATCCGGCGCCGGCGGCGATCAGCGACCGTCGCGAAATCATGCTTTTGTCCATTTCGTTTATTTCCCCCCTATGGACCGATCGTCCAGAAAAAGCTGTGATTTTCAAAGTAGCATGCGATCAATCAAAATTGTCTACCGAATCGATCATTATTTATAATTTGTATGGACAAATTGACGGCGCAATGGAAGGCTAAGCAATAGTCAAAAATATCAAAGGGTGAGAATATATGCCGATCCTGTTTCGCGCCGCGTTGTTGACCGCCACGATGCTATGCCCCGCTGTCGCATGCGCACAGGCGGCACCCGCCACCGCAACCGTCGATTCCGGCGGCATAACCGACATCGTCGTCACCGCCCGAAAAGCCGCGGAACGATTGCAGGACGTGCCCGTGGCAATCACCGCCTTCGATGCGGCGGAGATCACGTCAGCGCGGATCACCGACCTGGCCGATGTCGCCAAATTGACGCCGGGCCTGATCTATACGCCCCTGTTCGGGCGCCAGAACCAGTTGCCGATCATTCGTGGCGCGGCGCAGACCTTTGGCCAGTTGAACGTCGGCGTGTTCCTCGACGGCATCTATCTGTCGGGCAAGGGGGGCGTCGATCTTGAACTCAACGACCTGGAGCGGATCGAGGTGGTCAAGGGACCGCAATCGGCGCTCTATGGCCGCAATACCTTCGCCGGTGCGATCAACTATGTCACCCAGCGCCCCAGCGCGGAATTGAGCGGTCGGGCCGAAGCGACGGGGGGCAATAACGGCTTGTGGAAAGGGCAGGCGAGCATCAGCGGCCCGCTGGGCGATACGCTGCGTTTTCGCGCGGGCGGCTATTACAAGACATTCGACGGCTTCTATCGGTCGGCGATCGACGGCGGCAAGGTCGATTTCGAGAAAAGCTATGGCGGCATCGGGACACTTGAATGGCAGCCCGACCCGGCCTTCACCGCGACGCTGCGCGCAAGCTATTCGAAGGACGACAGCGGCCAGCCGGCGTCAAGCGTGATCCGCAACAACAGCGCGCCGGGCACGCCCGCAGGCAGCGCCGTGGCCGGTGTCTTCACGCCGACGCGCAACCTTATCTATATCGGGCGGGTGCCGTCCATCCCGGCCAACGGCGTGTTCGTCAACACCGGTAGCGCCCCCAACCTGCCGGGCGGGACCTATGGCGATCGCGAGGAGTCGATTCGCGGCAGCGTGACGCTGGAATATGATTTCGGCACGATGATCGGCACGTCGATCACCTCCTATGCCAAGCGCAACGCCGAATATACTTATGACGGCGACAATACGATATGCGACCAGGCGGGTGGCTGCCCCAATTTCGGCTTCCCCTTCGCCCCGGCGATCCCGATCGGGTCCAGCGCTTTTGCCCTGTCGTCGAGCAAGGGCTATCTTCGCGACGTCAGCCAGGAACTGCGCTTCTCTTCGCAGAAGGGCGGGAAGATCGACTGGCTGTTCGGGCTGTTCTATTATGACAATATCACCAGCAGCATTGATCGCGGGCTGAGCGCCAGCTCGACCTCCGGCCCGACGGCCTATTCGGGGTTCAACCCGAATTATGCCTACCCGGCGACGCGGCTGACGACGAAAAGCTATTCGGTGTTCGGTTCGGCGACCTGGCATGCGAGCGAGCAATTCTCGATCACCGGCGAGTTGCGGTACGAATATGAGAAGCAGAGCTTTACCCAGTGCCCGACCTATGTCGCCAACCCCGCGCCGGTGTTCACGCCACCGCTGACCGCGACGCAGGCTGCGGCCCAGACGGTGTATCTCGCATCGGTGGCATGCGGCGCGACGCCATCGCCGACCACGACCTCGGCAGCGACGCCCTTCACGCCCTCCTCGGCGATTTTTGATCTGGCGCAGGATTTTCGCTTCGTTACGCCGCGCGTGATCCTGAACTACAAGATCACCCCCGACGTGATGGTCTATGCCAGCTATGCCAAGGGCGAGAAGACCGGCGGATTTAATACAGGCCTCAACGTCTTTGCCAACCAGCGCAGCTATCAGCCGGAAAACAGCAACAATTACGAGATCGGCCTGAAATCCGATTTGCTCGACCGCCATCTGCGGGTCAATCTCGCGGGATTCTATATCGACTGGAACGATCAGCAGGCGGCGTGCCAGAATCCGATCACGGCGGGCGGGTCTTCGACGAACCGGACCTACACCTGCAACGTCGCGGCTTCGACCATCTACGGCATCGAGGCGGACATGGTCGCGCGCTTCTCGCCCAATTTCTCGATCAGCGCGAACTATGCCTGGACCCATGCGCGCTACGACGCTTTCATCGATGACTCACTGGCGCAGACGCTGGTTCTGGCAGGGCGGCCGGCGGTCAATTTCAACGGCAAGTTCCTGCCCTATGTGCCGGAGCACAAGGTCGGGATCACACCCCGTTTCACCGTGCCGCTGGGTCCGGACTCGAGCGTCGAGGCGCGCGCCGATTTCCAGTATCAGACCAAGACATATTTGCGGGCCGACAATTTCCAATATTTCGGCGCGAAGACCAATGTCGACCTGCGGCTGACCGCACATGTCCAGAATCTCTCGCTGCAACTGTTCGCCAACAATGTGTTCGACAACGCCACGCCGGTCGCCGGTCTGCGGTTCTTCGATACGACCAACTTCTCGATCTCGTCGCCGCTGGTGACGGGGGCCAACCGCCGCGAAATAGGCGCGACGATCGGCTATCGCTTCTAGCGGAATAAAAAGCCCGCCCGGTCCTGGACCTGGCGGGCTTTTCATGGTGGGCGTGGCAAGGATTGAACTTGCGACCCCTGCGATGTCAACACAGTGCTCTACCACTGAGCTACACGCCCACGGTCCCTTTCGGGGAGTGGAGCCATTAGCGAGGGCGCCGATTCGGCGCAAGCGGGAATCTGCGGGCTTTCTTCCAGGAGAACTGGACAGCGCCGCGCCTGGCCATAAGCTGACGCGCGCAGCCAGAAGGAGCCGTAATCGATGCAGCCGCCGCCCTCCGACACAGCGCCGCCCGCGCCGACGCCCTTCTATCGCCATCTCTATTTCCAGGTGCTGGTCGCGATCGCGCTGGGGGTGCTGGTCGGGCATGTCTGGCCGGAGACGGGGGCGGCGCTGAAGCCGCTGGGCGACGCGTTCATCAAGCTGGTGAAGATGATCATCGCGCCGGTCATTTTCCTGACCATCGTCACCGGCATCGCGGGCATGAAAGAGGTCGGCACGATCGGCCGGGTCGCGGCCAAGGCTTTCGCCTATTTCCTGACCTTTTCGACGCTGGCGCTGTGCGTCGGGCTGATCGTCGCCAACATGCTGCAACCGGGCGCGGGGTTGAATATCGACCCGGCGACGCTGGACGGCGGCAAGGTCGCCGACTTCGCGACCCAGGCGCATGCCCGCACGCTGACCGGTTTCCTGCTGGACATCATCCCCGCGACGTTGCTGTCGGCGGTGGCGGAAGATAATATCCTGCAGACCCTGTTCGTCGCGATCCTGTTCGGCATCGCCATGACATTGATCGGCGAACGGGCCAGGCCGCTGATGGATGTGTTCGAAGCGGCCAGCCATGCGGTGTTCCGGCTGGTCGCGATCCTGATGCGCGCCGCGCCGGTGGGCGCGTTCGGGGCGATGGCCTTCACCATCGGCACATATGGGCTGGGCGCGCTGGTCAGCCTGGTCGGGCTGGTCGCGACCTTCTACCTGACGTCGGCGCTGTTCGTGCTGCTGGTGCTGGGGACGGTGGGCTGGTTCGCGGGGTTCAACATCCTGCATCTGATCCGCTATCTGAAAAGCGAGCTGCTGCTGGTGCTCGGCACCTCCTCGTCGGAGGCGGCGCTACCCAGCCTGATCGAGAAG
>CAXUEQ010000082.1:0-4669 GCA_964250175.1 uncultured Sphingobium sp.
CGAGTTCGAGCACGACGTCCGAATACATCTGGATGAAGCGGCGATAGCTGTCCCAGGCGAAGCGATCGTCGCCGGAGGTCGTGGCCAGGCCCTTCACCGTCTCGTCATTGAGGCCGAGGTTCAGGACGGTGTCCATCATGCCGGGCATCGACACGCGCGCGCCGGAGCGGACCGAGACGAGCAGCGGATCGGCATTGTCGCCGAAACGCTTGCCCGTGATCCCCTCGATATGGGCGATGCCGTTCGCGACTTCGGCCTTCAGGCTTTCGGGAAAGACTTCGCCATCGACATAATAGCGGGTGCACATTGCGGTGGTGATGGTGAAGCCGGGCGGGACCGGCAGGCCGATCGCGGCCATGCCGTCGAGGTTCGCGCCCTTGCCGCCCAAGAGATTCTTGTCGCCCTGGCCACCGTCATCGACGCCGCCGCCGAAACGATAGACATAACGGGTCGCGGTGGTGCTCATGGGGGCCTCTTCCATCTTGATCATCTCCGCGGTGCTCCGGCGAACGTCGATTCGCAATTCCTTGTGCGGCGCAGCATTTTATAGCAAGTCCATCGCGTCAAGTAGAGCCGGATTCACCATGGCTTTTGCTTAGCTTCGCACATTTCCCGCCGATCAGGCAATATTGTGGCGTCATCCCGCAATTTTCGAAAAGTCGGCGACGCTGTGCACCGCGTCCCGCACCCGGCCAAGCAGCGCGAGTCTGGCGGTGCGCTTATCCTGATCCGCATCATTGACCGTGACGGTTTCAAAGAAGGCGTCGATCGGCGCGCGGAGCGTCGCGAGCGCGACCATGGCGCCGGCGAAATCCTCGGCCGCGACAGCCTGCGCCGCGCGGGGTTCCGCCGCGTCGAGCGCGGCGGAAAGAGCGGCTTCGGCTATTTCGGGGGTGTAGGACAGAGATTGCGTTACTATGTCTTTCCCTTCGGCATTCCCAATTCCCTCGTCATTCGCGCGCAGGCGGGAATCTACCTCCAGCGCGGCGTCTGGATGCGAACTTGGGAGATGGGTCCCCGCCTGCGCGGGGATGACGGGGGTGGGTTGCGCGGGCGCTTCCTTCTTCAGGATATTCGCGGCGCGCTTGTAGCCGGCGAGCAGGTTCGCGCCGTCATCGGTGATGATGAAGGATTGCAGCGCATGGACGCGGGCGAGGAGGCGGACGAGATCATCTTCGCCTCTTAATGCGAACACCGCGTCGATCAGGTCGTGGCGGACGCCTGCTTCGCGTTGCTGGACCTTGAGGCGGTCGGCGAAGAAGGTGCCAAGGCCCTTTTCCAGATTACCGAAGAAGACCTTCTCGAACTTATCCAGATCGTCCTCACAAGCTTTCAGCAATACCTGCTCCAGGCGAAACCGCAGCCCATTGGCGATAACGAGCACGATCACTGCCAACGCTGCGCGACGCAACGCAAAAGGATCTTTTGATCCCGTTGGAGCTTGGTCGATTAAGAAGAATTGCGTCAGGCTATCCAGCTTGTCCGCCAAACTCACAGCCACCGTCACCGGCGCGGTGGGGACGTCGTCGCCCTGCCCGACCGGCTTGTAATGGTCGCGGATCGCGTCGGCGACTTCATCGGGCAATCCTTCGGCACGGGCATAGTAGCCGCCCATCAGGCCCTGAAGCTCGGGGAATTCGCCGACCATTTCGGTGACGAGATCGGCCTTGCACAGGCGGGCCGCCTGTTCGGCGAGGTCTGCCAATTCCTCCCCGGCACGGGGAGGGGGACCGCCCGCAGGGTGGTGGAGGGGGTTGGCATCCGGCACAAGATTTGGAGAGGCCGCGCCAGCCGGCACCCCCCCTCCACCACTCGCTGCGCGAGCGGTCCCCCTCCCCGTGCCGGGGAGGACAATCCCCTCCTCCACCAGCCATCGCGCCAGTTTCGCGACGCGCTCGACCTTGTCGGCGATGGTGCCGAGTTTCTCGTGGAAAGTGATGCGCTCCAGCTTCTTTGCATGGTCCACAAGGCTGGTCTTCTTGTCCTGCTCCCAGAAGAAGCGGGCGTCGGAGCGCCGCCGTCATGCGCGTCGATATTGGCGGTGCAGAGGAAGGCGGGGGCGAGAGTTGCGGCATGTCGAGGCCCCCCTCCACCATGCTGCGCATGGTCCCCCTCCCCGTGCCGGGGAGGATTGCGCAGCACGAAATATTTCTGGTTGGTGCGCAGGGTGAGCTGGATCACCTCGGGCGGGACTTCGAGGAACTCGGGGTCGAAGTCGCCCAGCAGCGGCACGGGCCATTCGGTGAGACCGGCATTTTCCGCGATCAGCCCCTTGTCCTCGACCAGCGTCAGGCCGCGCGCGGCGGCGGCGGCCTGCGCCTTTTGCGCGATGATCGCCTGACGCTCTTCGTGGGAGGCAATCACGTGGCAGGCGCGCAGCTTTTCGACATAATCGTTCGCGCCGCCGATCGTGATGAGATCGGGATGGTGGAAGCGATGACCGAGGGTGGTGTAGCTGCTCTGGATACCGTCGATTTCGAGGGGCACGAGGTCTTCGCCGAAAATCGCGACGATGCCTTGCAGCGGGCGGACCCAGCGCAGGCTTGTCGTGGTCTGCGACGCCGTGCCCCAGCGCATCGACTTGGGCCAGGGGAAAGCGCGGACGATCGCGGGGACGGCGAGCGCGATGACATCGGCGGTCGCGCGGCCGGGCTTTTCGACGACGGCGAACAGGATGCCGTCGCGGTCGACCAGTTGCGCGCGGGTGAGGCCGGTGGAGCGCAGGAAGCCGGCGAGCGCCTGTTCGGGCGCGTTGGCGCGGGGGCCTTTGCGCTCTTCGCTGACGGCCTGCGTCCGGAGCGGCAGGCCGCGCGCGATCAGCGCGAGGCGGCGGGGGGTGACGAAGCTTTCGATCGCTTGCGGGGCGAGGCCGGCTTTCGCCAGTTCCTCGGTGAAGAGCCGGGCGAGGTCCTCCGATGCCTTGATCTGCATGCGCGCCGGGATTTCCTCGCAACGCAGTTCGAGAAGGAAATCGGTCATGCGCTTTCCTCCCCGGAACGGGGAGGGGGACCGCCCGCAGGGTGGTGGAGGGGGTTAGCGGCAAGATCTGCGATCGATTGGGCGACCAAATCCACGTCCTTCAAAATATCTGCCGCTGCAATTCGGAGCACCTGATATCCATTCTCTTTCATAAACGCGTCCAGGCGGACATCGCGCTGTGGAGTGTCGCCCTGATTATGGGCTTGTCCATTCACTTCCAGAACCAGATTCAGACTGCTGCAATAGAAGTCCGCGATATAGTCGCCTATCGGATGTTGGCGACGGAATTTGACGCCGGTTTGTTGCGCGCGGATATGTTGCCAGAGGAGGATTTCCGGCAGGCTCATTGCGCGGCGGAGTTTGCGCGCGGCGTATGTTTGGGGGCGGCGTGTTTGGGGCACCCCCCCTCCACCACCCTGCGGGCGGTCCCCCTCCCCGTGCCGGGGAGGATTCACGCCGCCCATCCGTTGCTTGTCATCCAGGCTTCGCAACTGCCCTTCGCCAGGTCGCGGACGCGGCCCATGTAGCTGGCGCGTTCCTGCACGCTGATGACGCCGCGCGCCTGGAGCAGGTTGAAGACGTGGCTGGCCTTGATCGCCTGGTCATAGGCGGCGAGCGGGACGGCGTTGGCGATGCAGGCCCTGCATTCCTCCTCGGCATCCTTGAACCAGCGGAACAGCTTGTCGGTGTCGGCGATCTCGAAATTCCATTTCGACATCTGCTTTTCGTTTTCGAGGAACACGTCGCCATAGCTAACGCCCGCATCGTTGAAGCGCAGGTCGTAGACGCTGTCGACGCCCTGGATATACATGGCGAGCCGTTCGAGGCCATAGGTCAGTTCGCCCGCGACCGGCTTGCAGTCGAAGCCGCCCATCTGCTGGAAATAGGTGAATTGCGTCACCTCCATGCCGTCGCACCAGACTTCCCAGCCGAGACCCCAGGCGCCGAGCGTCGGGCTTTCCCAGTCATCCTCGACGAAGCGAATGTCATGGAGCAGCGGGTCGATGCCGATTTCCCTGAGGCTCCCCAGATACAGGTCCTGGAGGTTGGCCGGACTGGGCTTCATGATGACCTGATATTGGTAATAATGCTGGAGCCGGTTGGGATTCTCGCCATAGCGGCCGTCGGTCGGGCGGCGGCTGGGCTGGACATAGGCGGCGTTCCAGGGGTTCGGCCCAAGCGCGCGCAGCGTGGTCGCGGGGTGGAAGGTGCCCGCGCCGACCTCCATGTCATAGGGTTGCAGGATGACGCAGCCCTGTTTGCTCCAATAGGCGTGCAGGGTCAGGATCAGGTCCTGAAAGCTGAGTGTGTTCGCCTGTCCGGCCATCGCGATTATCCGATATGCTCAATCGGCTGCGCCTTGGCGCATGGGGCCGGGAGGGTCAAGAGCGGCCTGATGCGGCAGCGTGGTAAAGGCGCTTGCCGGGCGGGCGGGATATGTCCATCTGTGCCGACATGAAAAAGTCGCTCTCGCTCCTGTTGCCGTTCGCCCTGCTCTTTGCCCCTGCCGCCGGCGCGAAGGCTCCCGCTCCCGCCGCGCCGGTCGATCTGGCGAAGGCCGATCCGGCTTTGTGGGTGGTGAAGGACGCGGACACGACGCTTTATCTGTTCGGCTCGGTGCATATGCTGAAACCCGGCACGGTCTGGTTCGACGATGAGGTGAAGCGCGCCTTCGATGCGTCCGACACGC
>CAXUEQ010000082.1:4679-9047 GCA_964250175.1 uncultured Sphingobium sp.
GATGCTGGAAGTGGTCGAGCCGGATCCCGCCGCGATGGCGGGCAGGATTGCCGGCCTGGCGGTGGCGAAGGACGGACCGGCGCTGAGCGCGAAGCTGGGCGACCCGGCGGCGGGCCGCTACCAGAAGGCGATGAACGGGGCCGGGCTGCCGTGGCGGAGCATGGAAGGGTTCAGCCCCTGGTTCCCCGGCATGATGCTGTCGGTCGCGCCGCTGGGCAAATATGGTTACACCGCGGAGGCCGGGGTGGAAGCGACGCTGACCAGGGCGGCAAAGGAAAGCGGCAAGACGATCGCCGCGCTGGAAACGGTCGAGCAGCAGCTCGGCTTTTTTGCGGGGCTGGACGAGAAGGACCAGATCGCCTTTCTGAACGCGACCGTGGACGGCCTACCCGAGGCGCAGAAGGAATTCGAGACGCTGGTGAAGAGCTGGGCGGCGGGGCGGCCCGAAGAGTTGTCGGCGCAGATGAATGATTCGCTGAAAGCCACGCCGATGCTGGCGAAGATATTGCTCTATCAGCGCAACGCCAACTGGGCGCGGGCGATCAAGGCGCGGCTGGCGCAACCGGGAACGGTGTTCATCGCCGTGGGCGCGGGGCATCTGTCGGGCAAGGGCGACGTGCAGGACCAGTTGCGCAAGCTGGGCATCAGGGCGACGCGCGTGCCGCATCGGGCCGACTGATGCCGGGCGCGCGCCGGGCGCTGGGCGCGCTGCTGGGGCTTGGCCTGTTGCTGGGCGGATGTGGTGGGGCGCCCGCGCCATCGGCGGGAACCAGCGGTCCGGCGCTATGGCGGGTCGAAAAAGACGGGCTGTCGGCGACCCTGTTCGGCACCATCCATGTCCTGCCCGATGGCACCCGGTGGGAAACCCCCAGGATCGAGGAGGCCGTGGGCCGGTCCGACCGGCTGGTGCTGGAGGTGGCCGGGATCGGCGATGATGACAGCGCGGGGCGGACCTTCGCGGCGATGGGGCAAAGCCCCGGCCTGCCGCCGATCAGCGCGCGCGTTCCGGCGCAAGAGCGGGCCGATCTGCGCGCGCTGATGGGGCGCAGCGGAATGAGCGAGGCGCAGATGTCGCGCTTCGAAAGCTGGGCGGCGGCGATGCTGCTGTCGACCGTGGTGCAGGCCGACCTGAAACTGCACGACGGCAGCGGGGTAGAGCCGGCGCTGACCGGGCGGTTCCGCCAGGACGGCAAGCCGATCGCGGGGCTGGAAACGGTGGCCGACCAGTTCGGCGCGTTCGACCGCTTGCCCGAGGCGGCGCAGCGGACCTTCCTGACCCGGACGGTGATCGACGCGAGGGAAGCGCGCAGCCAGTATGACGTGATGCTCAAGGCGTGGCTGACGGGCGACGTGGAGCGTATCGCGGCGGAGTTCGTCAAGGAAATCGCGCCGCAGCCGCAATTGCTGGGACCGCTGCTGACCGAGCGCAACCATGTGTGGGCGGAACGGATCGCGGCGATGCGCGGGCGGCCGTTCATCGCGGTCGGCGCGGGCCATCTGGCGGGACAGGACAATGTCATCGCGCTGCTGGCGGCGCGGGGATATAGGGTGGACCGGCTGCAATAGCCCCCTCCCCTTGCCTTTCGCGCATTTCCTGCTAAAGGCGCGCCTCCCCCGTCATGGTCATCCCTGGAGGCGTGGCGGGAGATTTGGACAATCCGCTTTTGGAGACATAGGATGAGCGAACAGCTTACACTGTCGGCCGAGGCACGCGATCGGGCAGGCAAGGGAGCCTCCCGCGCTCTCCGCCGCGAGGGCCGCGTACCAGCCGTTATTTATGGCATGAATGAAGAACCCACGATCGTGCATGTGGAAGAGAAGGCGCTGAACAAGCTGCTCAGCACCGGGCATTTCATGAACAGCGTCGTCATGGTGGAGGTGAACGGCAAGGCCGTGCGCACGCTGCCCAAGGACGTTGCTTTCCACCCCGTGACCGACCGACCGCTCCACGCCGATTTCCTGCGCGTGTCCGAGCATGCGGTGATCCATGTCAACGTTCCCGTTCGTTTCGAGAATGAGGAAGCGTCGCCGGGCCTGAAAAAGGGCGGCGTGCTGAACGTCGTGCTGCATGAAGTCGAGCTGATCGTCGATGCCGCGGAAATTCCGGACGATATCGTCGTGGACCTGACCGGCTATGATGTCGGCGATTCGATCCATGTCGGCGCCGTGACGCTGCCCAAGGGTGCGCAGTGGGCCAATAGCGACAGCGACTTCACCTTCGCGACCGTCGTCGCCCCGTCCGCGCTGAAGAGCAGCGAAGGCGGCGAGGCTGCGGAAGGCGAAGCGGAGGCGTAAGCCTTTTACCGCCTGCCTATGTCAAAGCCCCGTTCGGGCTGAGCCTGTCGAAGCCTTGTTCTTCCTTGCGAAGAAGGGCAGTCCTTCGACAGGGTCAGGACGAACGGGGCTTTTCTTTTGGGGATGCATCGATGCAGCTATGGGTGGGCCTGGGCAATCCCGGACCGCAATATGCGCTGAACCGGCATAATGTCGGCTTCATGGCGGCGGACATCATCGCCGAAGTGCATGACTTCCCCGCGCCCGTGCGCAAATTTCAGGGCTGGTTTCAGGAAGGACGGATCGGCCCCGAGAAAATCCTGCTGCTCAAGCCCGCGACATTCATGAACGAGAGCGGCCGGGCGATCGGCGAGGCGCTGCGTTTCTACAAGCTGGAGCCGCAGGACGTGACCGTCTTTCATGACGAGCTGGACCTGTTGCCCTTTCGCGTGAAGGTTAAGCGCGGCGGCGGCAATGCCGGGCATAACGGCCTGCGCTCGACCGACGCGCATATCGGCGCGGAATTCCGCCGGGTGCGGATCGGCATCGGTCATCCGGGACACAAGGACCGGGTGCATGGCTATGTGCTGGGCAATTATGCCAAGACCGAGATGGACCCGCTGGTGGATATGCTGGGCGCGATCGGCGCGGAAAGCGACTGGCTGGCGAAGGGGGACGATGTGCGGTTCATGAACGAGGTGGCGCTGCGGCTGGCGGATTGACGGCAAGGCCCGCACTGTCCCTTTCCTAGTGACGTCGATGCGCTGGCAATCCGGCGCGCTTCGCTGTATCGGGCAGCGTTTCGCGGCCCATGGCCGGCAATCAAGACATATGAAGGCGGGTCATCATGGGTTTTCGGTGCGGTATCGTGGGGCTTCCCAATGTCGGCAAATCGACCCTGTTCAACGCGCTGACCGAGACTCAGGCGGCGCAGGCGGCCAATTATCCCTTCTGCACGATCGAGCCGAACGAGGGCCGCGTGGCGGTGCCCGATCCCCGGCTGGACACGATCGCGAAGATCGGCGGATCGGCCAAGATCATCGAGACGCAGCTCGCCTTTGTCGACATTGCCGGGCTGGTGCGCGGCGCGTCCAAGGGCGAAGGGCTGGGCAACCAGTTTCTGGCCAATATCCGCGAGACCGACGCGATCGTTCATGTGCTGCGCTGTTTCGAGGATGACGACATCACCCATGTCGAGGGCAAGGTCGACCCGATCGCCGACGCCGACACGGTGGAGACCGAACTGATGCTCGCCGATCTGGAAAGCCTGGAAAAACGCGTCCCCGCGCTGGCGAAGAAAGCGACACAGGGCGACAAGGAGGCCAAGGCCGCCGCCGCCGTGCTGGGACAGGCGCTGGAATTGCTGCGTGAAGGCAAGCCCGCGCGGCTGACCGTGCCGCGCGACGACGAGGAGGCACGGCTCTTCGGCCAGGCGCAGTTGCTGACGGCCAAACCAGTCCTCTATGTCTGCAATGTCGAGGAAGAGAGCGCGGCGAGCGGCAATGCGTTCAGCGCGCGCGTGTTTGAAAAGGCGGCGGCGGAAAATGCCAAAGCGGTGATCGTATCGGCGGCGATCGAGGCCGAACTGGTCACCATGCCCGCCGGCGAGCGGGGCGAATATCTGGAGGCGCTGGGGCTGGAGGAAGCCGGCCTCGCGCGGATCATCCGGGCCGGTTATGATCTGCTGGGGCTTATCACCTTTTTCACCGTAGGACCCAAGGAAGCGCGCGCCTGGACCGTGACGCGCGGATCGAAGGCGCCGCAGGCCGCCGGCGCGATCCACAGCGATTTCGAGAAGGGCTTCATCCGCGCCGAGACGATGGCCTATGACGATTATGTCCAGTTCAACGGCGAGGCCGGGGCGAAGGATGCGGGCAAATGGCGGTCCGAAGGGAAGGACTATGTGACGCAGGATGGCGACATCATGCTGTTCCGGTTCAATGTTTGAGCCAGGGTTGATATTTTTCCTTGCCGTTATTGTGAACGTGCAAAGCGGGATCTAGTCTGTCGCCATGATCGCCCGGCTGTTCCTTTCCCTGCTGCTCGCCTGCCTCACGCTTCCGGCGCTGGCGATGCCGGTCATGCACGAGATGC
>CAXUEQ010000082.1:9057-11610 GCA_964250175.1 uncultured Sphingobium sp.
CCCGATCGTCTGATCGTAGAGCGGATGCCGCATGCGATGGCGGGAATGGATCATCACGCAATGCCGGTGCGGGGGCATGAAACGCCTGCGCACCCGGTTATGCTCGATCATGTATGCATCGGCTGCATTCCGCCGGGGAGCGGTTTTGCCCGCATGATGACGCCGCACCGGTTCGTCATGACGCCGGCCTATCCGGCGGCGCGCATGCGCCTGGACAAGGGCGGCATACCCTCCCCCGACACGCCACCGCCCAAGCCGTCCGCCTGATATATCCGGGAACGCCGTCCGGCCGTCCCGTCCTATTTCAGACAGGATAATTATGATGAACAGACGCATCACGCGCGCTGCGGCGATAGCCGTGGCGACGCTCGCAATGCCTGCCGTGGCGCAGGATATGGGGTCCATGCCGGGCATGGATCATGGAACCGGCCATGGCGCGGCGAACCCGTCCGCACGGTCGGAACCGGCGAAACAGGAAGAGGTGCTTGTCGCGGATCGGCGCCCATCCTCCTCCGCATCCGGCTCCGGCACGTCCCGCCTGCCCGGATATGAAGGCGGCATGCACGGGCTGCACGTCACCACCGGCGACTGGATGATCATGGCGCATGGCTATGCCTGGGGCGCCTATACCGATCAGGGCGGGCCGCGCGGCAACGACAAGGCCTATGTGCAATCGATGGGGATGCTGACGGGCGAGAGACCGTTGGGGGGCGGGGTGAAGCTGACATTGAAGTCGATGTTCAGCCTGGAGCCGCTCATGAAGGCGCGGGGCTATCCCAATCTGTTCGCGACCGGGGAGACCGCGAACGGTGTCGGCCTGATCGATCGTCAGCATCCCCACGACCTGTTCATGGAACTGGCGGCGCGGGTGGACGTCACCATCGCGCCGGATGTAACGGCTTTTCTCTACGGCGGGCCTGTGGGCGAACCGGCGCTGGGACCGGGCGCGTTCATGATGCGGCGTTCGTCGCGCTATATTGCCGATGCGCCGATCACCCATCATTGGTTCGACAGCACCCATATCACTTATGGCGTCATCACGGCAGGCATCTCCAGCGGCCGGTTCCAGATCGAAAGCTCGGCCTTTCGCGGGCGAGAGCCGGATGAGAAACGATGGGGAATCGAAACCCCCAAGCTGGATAGCTGGTCGGCACGGGGAACATGGACCCCCTCTCCCCATTGGGCGGCACAGATCAGCTATGGGCGCATCAAAAGCCCCGAGGCACTGCATCCGCGCGAAGATGAGGGACGGCTGACCGCCAGCCTGCATTATGCGACGCAGCGTCTGTCGCTGACCGGTGCCTTCTCTGCCAAGAGCCGGCTGCCGGGACGGACACTCGACGCCTGGCTGCTGGAGGCGAACTGGACTATGCGCGGACGGCACACTTTGTTCGGCCGGATCGAGCGGGTGGCGAATGACGAACTGTTTGCCGAGGGAGACCCGCTGCACGGGCGGACGTTCCGCGTCGGCAAGGCGCTGGCGGGTTATGCCTATCGCATCCCGCTTGGCGAGACGTTCGCGCTGGCACTGGGGGGATCGGGGGCGGTCTATGCCAAACCGGCGGCGCTGGATGCGGCCTATGGAAAAAGCCCGTTCAGCTATACGCTGTTCGCGAAGCTGTTGCTGGGGAATTAGGAGAGAAAGGGCTGAATGTCGATCAGCCCTGGATGGCATTCCCCCGGCACATCGCCTATATCGCGCCCTGCCCCAACCGGCCTGGAGTGAAGAATGACCCGTGTGACCGTCGCCGCACTGCAACTGAGCTTTTCCGACGACGAGGCGGCGAATATCGCGTTGGTGAAAACACATGTGCGCAAGGCGGCGGCACGGGGGGCGAAGATCATTTTACCGCCCGAATTGTTCGAAGGGCCATATTTCTGTCGCGTCGAGGACGAGGCGCTGTTCGTCAACGCGCGACCGCTGGAGAGCCATCCGGCAGTGACGGCGATGCAGGCGCTCGCGAAGGAACTGGGCGTCTATATCCCCACCAGCTTCTTCGAGCGGGACGGGCCGCATCATTATAACTCGCTGGCGATGATCGACGATGAAGGCGCGATCATGGGCATCTATCGCAAGAGCCATATTCCCGACGGGCCGGGATATGAGGAGAAATATTATTTCCGCCCCGGTAACAGCGGATTCAAGGTGTGGGAGACGCGCTATGGCACGATCGGCGTCGGTATCTGCTGGGACCAATGGTATCCCGAAAGCGCGCGGGTGATGGCGCTGATGGGCGCGGAAATTTTGTTCTACCCCACCGCGATCGGCTCCGAACCTTATGACGCCGATCTCGATACCAGCCGGATGTGGCGGCGCGCGATGCTGGGCCATGCGGTCAGCAACTGTATGCCGGTGATCGCCGCCAACCGGATTGGCACCGAAGGCGAGGGCGAGAGCGCGCAGACCTTCTATGGCCACAGCTTCATCTCCGACCAATGGGGCGATTATCTGGCGGAGTCCGGCGCGAAGGATTTCGGCGCGCTGGTGGCGACGGTCGATCTGGCGCAGGCGCGCGCGCATCGCGCGGGCATGGGCTTCTTTCGCGACCGACG
>CAXUEQ010000083.1:0-11590 GCA_964250175.1 uncultured Sphingobium sp.
CCGCCGATGCCACCGACACTGCCCGCCGAACCGGCCGAAGCCGCGTCGCGCAGGGCGCTGTTCTTCTGCAGGATGGCGTTGCGCATCTGCATGATGCTGTCCGCCGAAATTCCGCTGACCCCACTCATGATCTTGTCTCCCGGACCAATCTATCAGGCTGCCGCCAGCTCGCGCATCTCGGCGAGCCGATAGCGGAGCGTGCGTTCGGAAATACCCAGCTTGCGCGCGGCAAGGGCGCGGTGGCCGTCGGTCTCGCGCAGGGCATGGCGAATGGCGTCCAGCTTGGACATGCGGGCGACTTCGGCTAGCCGAACCGGCTGATCCACGCGCAGTTGGGGACGCGCCCCGGCAATATGCAGGTCGTGCGCCTCGATCCGGTTGCCCTCGCGCAGCACCATCGCCCGCTGAAGAACATTGCCCAGTTCGCGGGCATTGCCCGGCCAGCTATGCGCGATCAGCTTTTCCACCGCGGCCGTGCTCGGCCAGGGGAAGGGATCGAGCGCGCCAAGGTCGAGCATCTGGCGATGCTGACGCAGCAGCAGCGCGGCGGCGATCGCGGCGATATCGTTGGGACGCTCGGCGAGCGGGCGCAACTCCAGCGGCATTACGTTGAGACGCCAGTAAAGATCGGACCGGAACCGCCCGGCCTCGCATTCGGCGGCCAGATCGCGGTTGCAGGCGGCAATGACGCGAACATTGACCGGCACCGGATGCGTCGCGCCGACGGGCAGGATTTCACCTTCCTGCAGCGCGCGGAGCAGCTTGGCCTGCAGCGCCAGCGGCAGTTCGGCAATCTCGTCGAGGAATAAAGTGCCACCGTCGGCCGCCATGAACAACCCGTCGCTGCCCTGCGCCGCGCCGGTGAAGCTGCCCTTCTTGTGACCGAACAGCATCGCTTCCATCATCGTTTCGGGAAGCGCGGCGCAGTTGACCGCGATGAAATCCTTGGCCGCGCGCCCGCTATGGACGTGGACGAAGCGGGCGAGGCCCTCCTTGCCGGTGCCGGTATCGCCCTGGATCAGCACGGTCGCGCCGCTGCGGGCGATCCGCTGGGCCAGCGTCATCAGGCGGGCGGAACCGGCGTCGCCCACGGCGGGCAATCCGGCAGGACGGGCAAGTTCGGAGATCAGCGCCATCGCCAGACCCATGTCGGGCAGCCCGAAAGCGATACGGGCAGGCAAGCCCGCCGCTGCCGGATGATAGGCGGGTTCATCGTCTCGATAGTCGATCAATATATCCTGATGCGTGGCATACGCGATCTCGCTGACCAGCATCACCCGCACGGCGCCACGGCTCCGGGGCGCGGCGGCATCGACCGTGCATACTGTATAGAAGCCGTTCTCGAGCCAGGTCTTGAGGCCCGGAACGAGCTTCAAAACGCCAAGGCTCATGTCCAATGCCGACATGCCAGTCCCCAAATATGCGCCGCCTCGGGAACCCCCGTTCCGTCCGCGACCCTTCCGATGGGGTCAATCTGGCCTCCATTGTTTATGATATGGTTAACGACCGGAAAGGATTGCCGGAAAGCGGCAAGAAATTTCCGCCTTGCCGCTTTGTGCCGAAAGCCATGCGATTGAGAAAAATTCCGCGAAATTCCCCTCCGAATATATATCAAGGAATCACGCGCGCGCGGCGAAGCGAAAAAATTCCCTTGATCCATTTAAGCTTCCCCACCCCCCGCCGTTATCCCCTTTCGAGGCCGCAACCGCCACTGAGGCAAGCGACCTGAGTTGAAGCGGGAAAGGGAATTTCACATGACTGTTATCGGAACCAACGTAGCTGCTCTGCGCTCGGCCAATGCCTCGGCAAAAGCCAACATGGGTCTGCAGACTGCCCTCGAGCGGCTGTCGACCGGCAAGCGCATCAACAGCGCCAAGGACGACGCTGCGGGCCTTGCCATCTCCACCAAGATGAGCTCGGAAATTCGTGGCCTGAACGCCGCATCGCGCAATGCCAATGATGGCATCTCGCTGGCGCAGACCGCTGAAGGCGCTCTGGGCGAAATCACCAATATCGTTCAGCGCTTTCGTGAACTGGCCGTTCAGTCGGCAAGTGGCACGGTCAGCGATAACGATCGCACCGGCATCCAGGCGGAAGTTTCGCAATTGCTAAGCCAGATCGGCGATATTGCTTCGCGGACCACGTTCAACGGCACCGCCCTTATCAGCGGCTCGGCCACCGTAAAGATCCAGACCGGCACGAAGTCGGGCGAGACGGTCGATATCGACCTGACCGGCGCCGATGCCACGACATTGGGCCTGTCCTCGATGAACCTCGGCACTTCGGCCGGCGCGTCGAGCGCTCTGAGCGTGATCGACACGGCTCTCACCACGCTGTCGACCAACCGTGCGACATTGGGTGCGGTCCAGAACCGTCTCGAAGCGACCGTCAACAACCTGACGTCGACCGTGACCAACCTGACCGAAGCGAAGAGCCGCATCGAAGACGCCGATTTCTCGGCCGAAACGACCGCGCTCGCCAAGCAGCAGATCCTCTCGCAGGCCTCGACGGCGATGCTGGCCCAGGCCAACCAGAGCCAGCAGGGCGTCCTGAGCCTGATCCGCTAAGGATCAGACCCAGCCAGAATTGGAAAGCGGGGTCTTGATCCATCCCGTTTTCCGATAGGCCCCCGGCTATCAACAGTCCCCACCGTGCCGGGGGTCAGTCTTTCGATCAAAGGATCAACCGAAACCCTCGTCCCCCCGGACGGGGGTTTCATCCTGTTATCGACCGGCAATGCTTGAATTGCCGCAGGGATCGCTCATGATCGAATTATGATAGCAATCACCCGCCGCCACATGCTCGCCTCCTCCGGAGCGGCACTCCTCCTCGCCCGCACATCAGCCACAGATGCTGCGACGCAGGGCTTCTCATGGGACATGCTTGTCGCCCGCGCCGCCAACCTCGCGCATGGGCCTTATATCGACACGCCCCATCATCCCGCCGCTAAGGCGATTGGCTATGACGCCCTCAACAAAGCGAATTTTCGCGAAGAATGCACGATCTGGGGCGAACATAAGGATGCCACCGCCCTCCGGCTGTTCCCCCTGCATGGCGGCGCGGCGCAGCCTGTGATCATCAACCTTGTCGAAAATGGCCGGGTCCGCACTTTAGCCTGGGACCCCGACCTGTTCGACATGCCCATCGACAGTCCTGTTGCCGGACTCGGGCGCAGCGGCGCCTATTCCGGCTTCCGCTTCATGACGCCGACCCGCGATGCCGACTGGCTGGTGTTCATGGGTGCCAGCTATTTTCGCGCGTCGGGCGCACAGAAACAATATGGCCTGTCCGCGCGCGCTATCACGATCGACACGGCCGGAGGCACGGAGGAGTTTCCCCGTTTCACCGAGTTCTGGATCGAACGGACGGCCGAAGGCGGCACCACGGTCTATGCATTGCTCGATGGGCCAAGCATCGCCGGGGCCTATCGCTT
The DNA here is from genome assembly GCA_964250175.1 of uncultured Sphingobium sp. GTDB lineage: Bacteria > Pseudomonadota > Alphaproteobacteria > Sphingomonadales > Sphingomonadaceae > Sphingobium. The sequence continues at coordinate 3,434 of CAXUEQ010000083.1, forward strand.
CCGCAACCGCCTGGACGTCGACGGCGTGCATCAGGATATCGACGCCGCACTCTTTCCTCGCCGCCCGATCGCCGAACTGGGCTTGATGCCGATGACCAGCATGTTCTGGTTCGATCAGGCGCATCGGGACCGGATCGCCGATTGGCGGCCCGAAGTGCATGACAGCGACGGACTGCTGATCTGTTCGACCAGTGGGGCGGCGCATTTTCGGCCTCTGGTCAATCCCCCCGCCCCCCGCACGGATGGCTTTGCCGAGATTGATCCGAAGGGATTCGGCCTTCTCCAGCGCGACAGGAATTTCGACCATTATCAGGATGACGGCGTGTTCTACGATCGTCGCCCGTCGTTGTTCGCGACCCCAGTTGCACCCTTGGGACAGGGGCAGGTGCGGCTCTATACCTTTGCCACGAACAGCGAATATGTCGACAATGTCGTGGCCTACTGGACCCCTGAGATATCAGCCGCCGCTGGCCGGCCACTCAAATTTTCCTACCGCCTGGACTGGCAGGCGGATGCGCCAGCGTCCGGTGGCACGCCGCTTGCTCGTGTCGACACTCTCTGGCGCGGGACACGCGATGCCGGTCGCGGGGTGGGGTCGCGCCCTGTCACCCGTCTGGTTGTCGATTTCGCAGGGATCGACCTGCCCGTGGGCCAAGCGACGGCATGGGTCGAACTCAAGGGCGGGACACTCGTCAAGAGCGCGGCTTACCCTGTCGTGGGACGCCACCATATTTGGCGCGCCGTCCTCGACATAGTCGCGACAAGCGACGCACCGGTCGATATCCGCGCGCAGTTGCGTCAAGGCGCTGTTCCGCTGAGCGAATTTCTGCACTATCCGCTATACGCCTGACGGAACCATAGTGGCGGCGAACAATTCACCGCCAGATCGGGTTTGACCGGTGATGCCCGCTAAGCTTTTATTTTCGCCAGGAACAGGATTTCCGCACCCGTGCGCCAGAAAAGTGACGACGCCCGCCCGGTGGTTCGGGAGATGCCCCTGCCGTTCGAATCGCTCCCTCCTGAAGCGCCGATCGCCATGCCGGTCCAGAATTTTCGCAAGGCCCCGGCACGCACCGGCCGGGCCTCCGTCATCAACATCGACTCCATCACCCGCCGCATATTGCTGTTGTCGCTGTCGATCATTCCCGCGCTGCTCGCCGCTAACGAAATGCAGCGCTCGCTCGGCAGCGACGGCTATTCCAGCTTCGAGCTAGGGTATGTCGCGCTCTTCATCCCGCTCTTCGCGTGGATCGCTTTCGGCTTCGCTACCAGCCTGATAGGCTTTATCCAGCTCTGGTCGCCACGACCCAGGATACGCGCTTATCCTCAGGCGCCGGTCTCCGGCCTCGAAGGCCGGACGGCGGTTCTCGTGCCGGTGTGCAACGAGGATTTTCTGACCGTGCTAAGTCGGCTATCGATCATGGAGCGATCGCTGATCCGGGTAATGGGCAGCGAGCGGTTCGAATTCTTCATCCTGAGCGATTCGAACGCGGAAAATGGCATGTCGGAAAGCGAAGCCTATCGCCAGATACGCGATAGCTTTCACCGGCCCGTCCATTATCGCCGGCGTGCGCGGAATATCGGCCGCAAGCCGGGCAATATCGCCGATTGGGTGCAGCGCTTCGGCGGTGGATACGACTATATGATCGTATTGGACGCGGACAGTGTGATGAGCGGCCAGACCATGGTGCGTCTGGCAATCGATATGGAACGCCACCCTGAACTCGGCCTCGTTCAGACCGTCCCTGTCGTGGCTGGGGCGAGCACCTTCTTTCAGCATTGGCAGCGTTTCGCCAACCGGCTCTACGGGCCGATATCGGCCGCCGGCATGATCTGGTGGTCGGCCTCCGAAGGGACCTTCTGGGGCCATAATGCAATCATCCGAACGCGCGCCTTCGCCGAAAGCTGCGGCTTGCCGGAACTTTGGGGTCCTGCCCCCTTTGGCGGGCATATCATGAGTCACGACATGGTCGAGGCCGCATTGCTGCGCCGCAATGGCTGGGCGGTGCATATGGTGATGGCCGAGGACAGTTATGAGGAATTTCCGCCCTCCCTGCCCGATCTCGCCGTGCGCGATCGCCGTTGGTGTCAGGGCAATATCCAGCATGTGCCGCTGTTGCTGCGCATCGCGGGGCTTCACCCAGTCAACCGTTTCCAACTTCTCGTCGGCGCGTCGGCTTATCTCACTTCGCCGCTATGGCTGACGATGATCGTCGTGGTAATGGCGGGAGAGCTTGCCGGAGCATGGACCGCTGGCGGCATATTGCCATCCGACGCGCTACTCTGCCTGACGCTGCTGATGTTGTTCGGACCAAAGCTGCTCGCGCTTGGCTGGGCGCTCGCGAATACTGGACGCCGCGCGGGTTTCGGTGGCGCGGTCGCCATGATCGGCAGCGTCATTCTCGATACTTTGCTGTCGATTCTGATGGCACCGGTCAGCATGCTGACGCAGACGATCAACCTGATCGGCATATTGATCGGCCGCAAGAGCGCCTGGAGCGGGCAGAGCCGCGACCGCGACGGCCTGCCTTTTTGGGGATCAGTCTGGACCTTTCGCTACCATGTGGCTTTGGGGGGCGCGATTCTCTACGCTGGCCATATATCGACCATCAGCATGGTCTGGCTGGTGCCGATCATCTTCGGCTTGATAGGTTCACCGTTCCTGGCCGCGCTAACCGCACGAAAGGATCTTGGCATCGTCGCCGAACGCGCAAATATATTCCGTGTGCCAGAGGCTTGGTGGCGCATGCCCGATTATCGGCCGTTGCGTTTGCGCCTGTCGGTGGGCAAGGCCGAAGTCGCCCCGCCGCCGGTAATCGTCGCCAACGACGCCTAATCGACTATTCCCAATCGGTCAGCATGGTGCGTAGCTTGTCGAGTGCCGCCTTCTTGATCTGGCAGACTCGTGCCGCCCCGATATCCAGCGTCAAGCCGATTTCCTCCAGGTTCATTTCCTCAACGAAATAAAGCTGCAACACCATCGCCTCGCGCTGGGGCAGTTTGCCGATACCGCGTGCGATCGCGACCTTCAAAAACTCGCGTTCGACTATGGTGTCGGCGCGATCCTCCACATCGGCGAACCACATCGACTGATCGGAATATACCTCGTCGATGCTGCTATGCTGGACCATCTCCGCGCTATCGACCAACGTCCGAAAATCGCCCGGCTCGATCCCCATATGGACCGCCATTTCCGCTTCGGTCGGTGCCCGACCGAAAGTCTGCTCTAGCGCCGCACGCGCACCGACCAGTTTCTTGCGCGTCGCCATGGCGGACCGGGCCAATGTGGCGGTCTTACGTAAATGATCGATCATCGCGCCGCGTATCCGCATTTGCGCATAAGCAGCAAAACCGAAGCCGCGATCCTCAAAGCCATTGGCGGCCTCGACCAGCGCGACCATGCCGATTTGCAGCAGGTCTTCTATTTCGATCGCGCTCGATACCCGGCCGTGAACGTGCCAGGCGATCTTGCGTACCAGCGGCATGTAGCGGCGGGCCAATTGTTCAGGACCATCGATCGACCCGCTACGGCCATAGGTCTGCGCGTCTCCGGTTGCGACCTTGTTCATATACATGGATCAGGCCTCCTATGCCACGCGTTCGCGGAGTGCGGTTCCCGGCAGTGGATCGTGTCGCGGTGCGGGGCGTTCGCCGCCCACCACCGCCACGACTTCCACGGCCTTGCCGTCGGGAATTTCGAGAAAAGACAATATCGGCGTTTCTGGCAGGTGAGGCTTAAAAAGTCGTGACAATGCCCGGCGCGCCATCGGCGAAGTGACGATGGCGAAATTGCGCGCTTGGCCCATGACCGGCCGGGCGGCATGCGTCACCGCTTCGATGATGCGATTGGCGAGCGCCGGCTCGATCGGGTGCCTGGCGTCACCGGCAACACGCATCGCCTGCGCCAACAGCCCTTCCAGGTCGCCGTCCAGCGTGATGACCGGCAACGGCATCTTCACAGGGACCAGGCTCTGTATGATCAACGAGCCGATGCGCTGGCGCACCGCCTCGACCAGTTGCTCATGGCTATAGTCGGGCCGTGCGGCATCGACCATCGCCTCGCAGATGCGGCGAAAATCCTTAAGCGCGATGCCCTCCGACAGGAGCGCCCGACAGGTCGCGCTGATCTGCGCCAGCGTCAGCAACGCGGGCGTCAGCCCCTCGACCAGTTGCGGCGCGCTCTCCTTCAGCGTGTCGAGCAGCTTGCGCGTCTCGTCCAGGCCGAACATCTCGCTCGCATTCATCGCGATCAACTGGTTCAGGTGCGTCGCGATCACCGTGGCCGGATCGACCACCGTATAGCCGCAGATCACCGCTTCGCTGCGCTGCTCGGTCGCGATCCACACGGCATCGAGACCGAAAGTGGGGTCCTTGACCGCACGACCGTTGACCGTGCCCTCCAGCGCGCCGCTGTCGAGCGCGAGCAGATCCTCGGGCCATATCTCATCCTCGCCGACGACCACGCCGGCGATCGAAATGCGATAGGCATTGGGTTCCAGCGCGAGATTGTCCTTCACCCGCACCATTGGAATGACGAAGCCCAGTTCGCGGCTCAACTGGCGACGGATGCCGGTGATGCGCGCCATGAGCGGCGCGCCCTTGCGCTCGTCGACCATGCCGATCAGGCCATAGCCGATTTCCAGGCTCAGCACCGCACCCTCGGACACATCGTTCCACTCGATATTGGCGGGGTTGGCAGGCACTTCCGCGACGACCGGCGCTGCCGCCCTGGTCTTCGCGCCCTTGTGCAGCTTCCACGCGATGAAGCTCGCGACGGCGGCGGCGGGCAGGATGATGACATGCGGCATGCCAGGCAATATGCCCAGAAAGATCAGGATACCCGCGACCGGTATCCAGGCCTTGGCCGATCCGAACTGACTGGCGACCTGACCCGACAGGTCATGCTCGCTGGTGACGCGGGTCACGATCGATGCGGCGGCGATCGACAGCAGCAGCGCCGGGACCTGCGCGACCAGCGCGTCGCCGATAGCGAGGATGATATAGGTCGACGCCGCCTGACTGATCGACAGGCCATGGCTGACCATGCCCAGCACGATGCCGCCGACGATGTTGATGACCAGGATCAGGATACCCGCAACGGCATCGCCCTTGACGAATTTGGAGGCGCCGTCCATCGATCCGTAGAAATCGGCCTCGGTCGCGACTTCGGCGCGGCGCAGCTTGGCTTCTTCCGGGGTGAGCAGGCCCGCATTCAGATCGGCGTCGATCGCCATCTGCTTGCCGGGCATCGCGTCCAGCGTGAAACGGGCGGACACTTCGGACACGCGGCCCGCACCCTTGGTGATGACGACCAGGTTGATGATCATCAGGATCGCGAAGACGAAGATCCCGACTATGTAGTCGCCGCCAATCAGCAGATGACCGAACGCCTCGATCACATGGCCGGCGGCGTCGGCGCCCTGATGCCCGTCGACCAGAACGACGCGGGTCGAGGCCACGTTGAGCGCGAGGCGCAGCAAGGTCGCGAACAGCAGCACGGTCGGAAAGCTGGAAAAGTCGAGCGGCTTGGCGGCGTTCAAGGCCACCATCAGCACGGCCAGGCTGATCATGATGTTGGTGATGAAGCCGATATCGAGCATGATCGACGGCACCGGAACCATCATGAACAACACGACCATCAGCGTCGCCAACGGCAGCACCGCGCCCTTGGCCGCGCCGATCCAGACTTTTCCGTTTACCTGAGTGCGAGTCATCTTGTTCGATTACCTTCCGAAGGTCGCGAGCATGAGGTAGGCGAGCCGCGCCGTATCGGGCTGCGGCGTAATGGCGTCGACGTCGGCGGTATTGGCCAGACGCTCGGTTTCGATGCGGACATAGTCGGCGGGCTGCACGGTCTGCGTGCCTGCGGGCAGCGACCAGTTGGCCGGCATGTCGACATATTGTGCGTTGATCGACGCTGCGCCCCTTTGCAGCTTGGCGGCGAAGCCATCGCGGATCTGCGCGAAGCTGCGCGCATTGCCCTGCCGGTCGTAGAAGATGCCGCGATTGGCGCGCGCGGCGGCGGGAAACAGGCTGGCGGCGGCTCCGTTAGGATTGCTCGCGGCGGCGCTCAGAAACTTCGCCGCGCCCCCCACGCCCAGGAAATGCGCCATATAGAGGTCGGCCGGCGCAGCTTCGCGGCCCAGCCGCCTTTCCAGATAGGCCTTGTTGTCGGCGGCATGTTCGGCGGCCATCACCGAAGCCGTTTCGGGATGTTTGCGCAGGTCGAGTATTTGCTGGCGCAGTTCGGGGTCCGCCACATAATAGCGGCCATTGCTGCCCTGGCTGATCGCATCGGCGGCCCAGCCCAGGCCATATTCGCTACCATGCTGGTTGACCACCGCCAGCCAGCTCTGGTCGACGAACTGATAAAGGCCCGTCGCGGAAGAGGTTGCGGCTTTGGCATTGCTGTTCAGCCCGCTCTCGATCTTCGCCTGACCCAGCAGGTAAGAGAAATCGACGCCGGTACGGCGGCTCGCCATGGCAATCGCATTCGTGACGCGATTGCCCTGCGAAGCTCCCGATATTGCCGTGTCGGCAAATGCAGACATTCAAAACCCCCGTTAGTATCGGGAGTAAAATAGCAACTATCGTGCCAGTTTTGACGCTCGCATTATCCCGCGAAGGCCGGTGTCTCGGGCGCAAACAACCGTCCTCCTGCGTGGAGATCCCAGCCCTTATGCTGGCGTGACGACTATGGACGAAAGAAAAAGGCCGCTTTCGCGGCCTCATCACTTCAGCGATAGGACAATCTTCACCGACTATATGTCAGTTGCGCGCCCTGTACGCCGCGTTCGACCAATAGTGAAATGCGCTGCCGCGTCTGATCCGCGAGGATGTTCGCGCGAATCCGTGCGGCCTCCATCAGCGGTTGGATTTCGCCCAGTTTCGTGCGCAATGCAGGCTCGTCGCGCCAAACCCCTGCCGCGCGCACCTGCTCGGTCGCGCCATGCAGAGTCGCCGCCGCCTTTTCGACGGCGACCATATCGTCGCCGTCGAGCGCAATTCGCAAGCCGGCGAATGCGTGCTGCAGGGCATCGAGGGCGGTCAGGCTCATCAGGTCAACCGACAGGGCGCAGGTCGAGCGCGACCATCTTTTCCGCGATCGCGGCCGGGTTGACCGGATAGTCGCCCGAAGCGATCGCCGCCTTGATCGCGGCGATTCGAGCCATATCGACCGGCACGCCTTCGGCCGCCATGCGTGCCTGTGGGCTGGCCATCGCGTTCGCCACGGCCGTGCTGCCGTTCGAAACGCTGGACGTTCCGCGGCTTTTGCTCCCTTCGCGCAGCTTCGTCGCCTCAAGGGCGGAGCTAAGCGGCTGGCCGATTGACTTGATCATCGCAATATTCCCTCTTCGTCCCGCGCAGTCCTAATACGACAATCTTCAATTTTCCTTAAATCCCGGAATACGCACTATGCCCATATCGACGACTTGGGCCAGCACCGGGTTCGCTTTCTTGTCCTCGCCCCGCACCCGGATCATCTGACCCAGCGCGCCATCCTCGTCCGCGATCATCAGCTTGGTCACGCTAAACGCGCGCCCGCCGGCGGTCAGTTGCACCGGATCGCCCTTCTTGACGACCATTTCCTTTGCCATCGGCCTGGTCGTTGCGACGGGTCCGGCCATCGCGGCCGAAGCGCCCGCCATCAGCGGCACGCGGATACGCCAACCGGCCGACGCGCAACTGATCACCGCAGCGCCAAAGACCGGCCCGTCGATGCTTGGCGTCTGTGGGCAGGCGGCGAGTTTCAGCCGCCGGTCCACTGGCGACGTCGGCCCGCCGGGCTGGCCCTGATTGGCCCCCATCGTCATCTGCACCAGGCTGTCTAACCGGTCAAGATTCTCGAATTTCTGCTGTGCTTGCGCCGGAGTTGCACCAAGCGCAGCGGCCAAGAGAAATATAGAAAGGATGCGGCGCATATAAATCTCCATGCAATCGAGCATGGTAACAGCAATTATCGTGCCAGCGTTTTGGTCACCCTGCCCGGACCGATGCGGATCACTTGCCCGCCACCTGTGTCGGCGCCTTGGTCCAGCCCGCGTATCACCAGCTTTTCCTGTGCGATTCCAGAGGCTTTCAACAGGCGCGCAACCGCGCCGAGCCGCGCCGCCGCCAGGTCCCAGCTATCGAAGCGCAGCGTGCCTTTATCCTGCC
>CAXUEQ010000084.1:0-11551 GCA_964250175.1 uncultured Sphingobium sp.
ATCCTCGGTCGAGGTGACGAGGAAGCCCTTGTCATTCACCTCGGCGTTCAGGTCGCTGAAATAGGCGGCGTCTGGCGCAACAAGGTCGCTCGGCCGTTCGAGTTCTACTCCCAATCGAGCGCTCCCTTCTTCCAGGCATAGACCAGCCCGAGCACCAGCTCCGCTATGAAGATCATCATCGTCGCCCAGCCCGCCCAGCCGATCATGTCGAGACTGACCGCCCAGGGGAACAGGAACGCCGCCTCCAGATCGAAGATGATGAAGAGGATCGCGACCAGATAGAAGCGCACGTCGAACTGGCTGCGCGGTTCCTCGAACGCGGGGAAACCGCATTCATATTCGCTGAGCTTGGCGGTGTCGGGCTTATGCGCGCCGGTAAGACGAGCGACCGCCATGGGCAGGAATACGAACGCACTGGACAGCACGAGCGCGACCCCCAGAAAAAGCAGTATCGGCAGATATTGGGCGAGATCGACCAATGGTTTTCCCTCGGGCGAAATGGGCGTGTTGGGAGCGGCTTTAGGACTGCTGCAGATGCGAAGCAAGGGCCGGAAATGTGAGAATGATTCTCAAGAAGTAGGCTTGTTTTCGTTTCTGCGGTCCGTTCGTGCTGAGTAGGGGCCGCGCTTGTCGAAGCCCCGTATCGCAGCATGGTGCATAACCCTTCGATATGCCACTTCAACAAGCTCAGCGGCTACTCAGGGCGAACGATGTAGGTGATAATTTAGCGCAACGCCCCCGCCACCAGCTTGTGCAGCTTGCTGTGGATCGCGTCGTTGCCGGCCAGGCATTCGCGCCGTTCCAGCACCTGGTCGCCACCACGGAAATCGGTGACGAAACCGCCCGCCTCCCGCACCAGCAGCATGCCGGCCGCAACATCCCAGGTGGACAGGCCGCTTTCCCAGAAGCCGTCATAGCGGCCTGACGCCACATGGGCGAGGTCGAGCGTCGCCGCGCCGAAGCGGCGGATGCCCGCGACCGAAGGCGCGACCGCGCCGAAGATGCGGCTCCATTGCGCCACATCGCCATGGCCGAAGAAGGGAATGCCGGTCGAGATCAGCGAATCCGCCAGATCGCGCCGCGCCGACACGCGAAGCCGCCGGTCATGCAGCCAGGCGCCGCGATTTTTCTCCGCCCAATAGCTTTCGTCGGTGATGGGTTGATAGACAAGACCGGTCGTGATCTCGCGCTTGCCGTTGGGCAGCGGCTCCTCGACCGCGATCGAGATGGCGAAATGCGGGATGCCGTGCAGGAAGTTGGTGGTGCCGTCGAGCGGATCGATGATCCAGCGCGGCTTGGTGGGGTCGCCGGGATATTCGCCGCCTTCCTCCGCCAGGATCGCCCAGTCTGGCCGCGCCTTGCGCAGTTCCTCGATCAGCGTTTCCTCGGCGCGCTTGTCGGCCAGGCTGACGAAGTCGGCGGGACCTTTACGGCTGACCTGCAGATGTTCGACCTCGCCGAAGTCGCGACGCAGGCGCGGTGCGGTCTTGCGCGCGGCGCGTTCCATGACGGTGAGAAGACCGGAGTGAGATGCCATTTTTTCTTCCTTGGCCCCTCTCTTTCAAGGAAGGGGTTGGGGTGGGTGGCGAGCGTAGCAAGCTCGCGCTAAGGTTGAGGTGGCTTCGCCGGCGATTGCAATGCAATCGCACCCACCCCTCCCCCTCCCTTGAAAGGGAGGGGCTTATTTGCGTCAGCCCTCGGCGCGCTTTACATATTCGCGGGCGTAGACATCGACGACGATGCGCGTGCCGCTGACGATGTGCGGCGGCACCATGACGCGGACGCCATTGTCGAGGATCGCGGGCTTGTAGGATGCGGACGCGGTCTGGCCCTTCACCACCGCGTCGGCCTCCACCACCGTCGCTTCGATCGTGTCGGGAAGTTGGACCGAGATCGGGCGTTCATCATACATTTCCAGCGTCACTTCCATGCCGTCCTGGAGGAAATCGGTCGCGTCGCCGATCAGTTCGGACGACAGGTTGATTTGCTCGTAGGTTTCCTGATCCATGAAGACGAGCATGTCGCCCTCGGCATAGAGATACTGGAAATCCTTGGTGTCGAGGCGGATGCGCTCGACGCTTTCGGCGGAGCGGAAGCGGACATTATTCTTGCGGCCATCGATCAGGTTTTTCAGTTCGACCTGCATATAGGCGCCGCCCTTGCCGGGCTGGGTGTGCTGAATCTTGACTGCGCGCCACAGCCCGCCCTCATATTCGATATTGTTGCCGGGACGAATGTCCACGCCGCTGATCTTCGCCATCGCTTCTGCCTATTTGATACTGGAAAGAGCCGGTGGCGGCCTGTAGCGGGAAGCTCGGCGCGAAGCAACATGTGCGTGGCGGGCGCAACACGCGGCGGACAGGAAGTGATTGCCCGCCGCCCGCCACTGCGCAATTATTTTTGGAAGATGGCCGGGATGCCGCCCTTCACCATCTGCGCCAGGCGCGCCGCATCCCAGTTGGTCAGGCGCACACAGCCATGGCTTTCCGCGCGGCCGATCGTCTGCGGCTCGGGTGTCCCATGGATGCCATAATGCGGCTTCGACAGATCGATCCATACGACGCCGACCGGGCCATTGGGACCGGGTTTCAGCGTCACCGCCTTTTTATTGTCGCTGACATCCCAGAAAAGCTTGGGATTATAGTGAAAGTCCGGATTTTTGCTGAGGCCCTGGATTTTCCAGGTGCCGAGCGGCAGCGGATCATGGCTGCTGCCCATCGTCGCGGGGAATTGAGCGATCAGCCTGTCATCGGCGTCATAGACGCGCAGCACGCCATCCGATTTGTCGACCACGACCTTTGCCGCCTCAGGCTGTTCTGGCGCAACACCGAGCGTTTCGAGCGTGCGGTTCCAGCCGCGCGCATCCTCCCCCAAAGTGGCGGGATCGACATTGGGAATATTGGGGACGCGGATGACCCGGTTCGCGCCGACTTTGGTCTGCGGACTATTGAGCGCTACCAGCAGTTCAGGCGTGGTATGGAAGCGTTCGGCCAGCGCCTCCGTCAGGTCGCGATAGGCCAGGCCGGGCAGCCTGGCCTGTTCCGATGCGTCCTTGGGCAACGCCGGATTGAACGGTCCCCTGGCAAAGGCGGGCGGGATACGGACGAGGCGGGTGGCCTTCATTTTCGGCCATTTGTTAAGCGCTTTCAGGGTCGCGTCGTCCGCTTCGCCGGTCACGGGCAGTTTCTGCGCCGTCTGAAAGCCGCGCAATGCCAGCGTGAAGGATTGACCGGTTTTGCCATCGATCACGCCCGGCGAAAAGCCGAGCCGGTCGAGCGCGATTTGCGCGCCCAGGATCGGATTGGGGTGCGTGTCCGGGTTTTCGCGGTCATCGACATCATCGAACAGCAGCGATGGGTTCGGCGCGGGGGTGGCGGTCGTTGGCCTGGCTTTGTCCTCACCGGTCGCGCCCTTCTTCGGTTGATCGACCGTGACGTTGCAGGCGGCAAGCAGGGCGACGCCTGCAACGAACCAGGTGGATTTCACGCATATCCCTTTCATCATTCCTGTTGCGCACCGAACGCGCGAGAATAGGAAGGGTTCAGGCGCGCGCCATTTCCCCCGCTGTCAGCTTAACAGCGGATGAAAGCGTCGCACAGCCGCCGCCGGGCCTTCGGCATCGTTCCAGATCGCGCCGGACACCGCGATGAAATCCGCGCCGGCCTCGACCAGCGGCCGGGCATTGTCGGCGGTGATGCCGCCGATCGCGACGCACGGCATTTCGAACACGGTCGTCCACCAGCTAAGGATCGACGGGTCGGGCCGGTGCGTGGTGTCCTTGGTCGTGGTGGGATGGAAGGCGCCGAACGCGACATAGTCCGCGCCGCGCTCGCCCGCTTCCATCGCCAGATGGCGGCTGTCGTGGCAGGTGACGCCGATTTGCACCTTCGGTCCCAGTTGCGCGCGCGCGTCGCGCGGATCGCCGTCGCCCTGCCCCAGATGGACGCCGTCCGCGCCAAGGCGCTTGGCGAGGCCGATGCTGTCATTGACGATGAAGGCGATATCGCGATCGGCGCACAGGCGCTGGAGCGGTTCGGCCAGCGCCGCGATCCTGTGGTCGTCTATCCCCTTCAAGCGAAGCTGGAAGGCGGCGACCTTGCCCGCGTCAAGCGCGGCGGCAAGCCGGTCGGTGAAGGACTCGTCGATCGCGGGGGGAGAGATCAGGTAGAGCTGGCAGGCAGGGCGAAAACCCGGCGTTCCGAATTGCGCGGCGAAATCGGGGGCGAGCTTCAATTCATCTTCGGTAAAATCGGTCATGATGGGGCGCTTACCCCACACGTCACGCCCGCGAAAGCGAAAATGACGGGGGTAGTCGCTGGAATGACGGGTGAGTGTGTGCGGGAATCAACCTTTGACGGTCGATGCGGTATAAATCTCGTCAATGGCTTCGCCCAATGCGGCGTTGAATTCGGCGTCGCTCATCTGATGGCGCAGATCGTTCAGCAGCGCGCGGCTGAAGCTGGCGATGATGCCGCGATTCCTCGCCAGTTCGGCGCAGGCTTCGGTGCGGCTGAAACCGCCCGATAGCGCGACGACGCGCAGGACGCGGGGATGATCGACCAGCGGATCGAACAGGCCGGCCTTTTCCGGGAGCGACAGCTTCAGCATGACCTTGTCGGCGCCGGGCAGCGCGTCCAGCCCCTTGAGCAGTTCCTCAAGCAATATCTGGTCGGCCTGATCGCGCTCGGCGCTCTTGATGTTCACTTCGGGTTCGAGGATCGGCACCAGCCCGGCGGCGAGCACCTGCTGGCCGAGCGCGAACTGCTGGGTGACGATCGCGGCGATCCCTTTGCGATTGGCGAGGTTGACGACCGAGCGTTCCTTGGTGCCGAACACGCCGAGGCCCCTGGCGCGGTTGAGCAACGCGTCCAGCCCCGGTATCGGCTTCATCAACTGCACGCCGTTACTCTCGTCCTCAAGGCCCTTGTCGATCTTGAGGAAAGGCACGACACCGCGATCGATCAGCGCCTGCGGCACGGGCTTGCCGCCCGCCTCGCCGTCCATCGTGCGTTCGAACAGGATCGCGCCGATCACCTTGTCGCCGGTGAAGGCGGGCGAAGTGACGATACGGCTGCGCATCTGGTGGATCAGGCCGAACATCTCTTCTTCGCCGCTATAGGCGTCTTCGCCGATACCATAGCCCTTCAGCGCCTTGGGCGTGGACCCGCCGCTCTGGTCAAGCGCGGCGATAAAGCCTTTCCCGCCGACGATCTTCTGCGTCATCTCTTGATCTGGCATCTGCATATACCTCTTTGGTCTTTATTTGCGCCGCGATAGCTGGCGAAGGGTGAAGCCGCAACAGGCGCGTGAAGCCACAAGCGTCAGATCAGCAGCGCCTTCACGCCTGGCAATTCCTTGCCTTCCATCCACTCCAGAAAGGCGCCACCCGCGGTCGACACGAACGTGAAATCATCGGCGACGCCGGCATGGTTGAGCGCGGCGACGGTATCGCCGCCGCCCGCGACCGAAACGAGCGAGCCTTCCTTCGTCAGCGCGGCGGCGGTGCGTGCCAGCGCGACGGTCGCCGTGTCGAACGGCGCCATCTCGAACGCGCCCAGCGGGCCGTTCCATACAAGCGTCTTGCAATTCTTGAGCGCGTCGCCCAGCGCCTCGACGGCGGCCGGGCCGATGTCGAGGATCATTTCGTCCTCCGCGACCTCATGCACGTTGCAGATGCGGACCGACGGGGGATTGGCGGCAAATTCCTTCGCCACCACCACATCGTAAGGCAGATGGATGATGCAGCCGGCTTCTTCGGCCGCGTCGAGGATGGCGTCGGCGGTCGTGGCCAGTTCATGCTCGCATAACGAGATACCGACATCGACCCCGCGCGCGGCGAGGAAGGTGTTGGCCATGCCGCCGCCGATGATGAGATGATCGACCTTGGTGACCAGATGGGTCAGCACGTCGAGTTTCGAAGAGACTTTCGCGCCGCCGACGACCGCGGCGACCGGATGAACCGGCGCGCCCAGCGCTTTCTGCAAGGCGTCCAGCTCCGCTTCCATCGCACGTCCGGCGAAAGCGGGCAGCGTGTGCGCGAGGCCCTCGGTTGAGACATGGGCGCGATGCGCGGCGGAAAAGGCGTCGTTGACATAATAGTCGCCCAGCGCCGCGATCGCCTTGATCAGTACGGGGTCATTCTTTTCCTCGCCCGCATGGAAACGGGTATTTTCCAGGATGGCGATGTCGCCACCGCGCATCACGGCGATGCCGTCCGCCGCCGCCTGGCCCGCGCAGTCGGGAATGAACTGCACATCGCGGCCAAGCACCTGGCCGAGCGCGCGGGTGACGAGGCTCAGCGAGAATTTCGGGTTCTTCTCCCCCTTTGGGCGGCCAAAATGGGCGAGGATCAGCACCTTCGCGCCGCGATCGGCCAATTCGAGGATGGTCGGCATCGCCGAACGCAGGCGAGTATCGTCGCTGACCGCGCCATCCTGCATCGGGACGTTCAGATCCTCGCGCACCAGCACGGCCTTGCCGGCGATATCGCCCATGTCGTCGAGCGTCTTGAACGGCTTGGTCATGAAATTGTCTCCGACATGGGAAAACCGTTCGGGCTGAGCGAAGTCGAAGTCTTTAGCCGAGCGGAGCGAGGCCAGATGCTTCGCTTCGCTCAGCAGACCCTTCGACACGCTCAGGGCGAACGGAGGGTATGAGACTTGCTTACAGCAGACCCGCAACCACGCCGGTCGTGTCGACCATGCGGTTGGAGAAGCCCCATTCATTGTCATACCAGCTCAGCACACGGACCAGCTTGCCGTCGATGACCGCGGTCTCCAGGCTATCGACGGTCGAGCTGGCCGCGTCATGGTTGAAATCGATCGAGACCAAAGGCTCGTCGGTATAGCCGAGCAGGCCTTTGAGCGGACCGCTTTCCGACGCGGCCTTCAACAATGCGTTCACTTCCTCGACGCTGGTGTCCCGCTTCGGCGTAAAGGTCAGATCGACGACCGAGACGTTGGGAGTCGGCACACGAATCGACGAGCCGTCGAGCTTGCCCTTCAGTTCGGGCAGAACTTCACCCACTGCGCGGGCCGCACCGGTGGTGGTCGGGATCATCGACAATGTGCCGGCGCGGGCACGGCGCGGATCGCTGTGGATCTGGTCCAGCAACTTCTGATCATTGGTATAGCTGTGGATCGTGGTCATCAGGCCACGCTCGATGCCGATCGCGTCATTCAGCACCTTGGCGATCGGCGCGAGGCAATTGGTGGTGCAACTGGCGTTCGAAATGACGATGTCGTCGGCGGTCAGGGAGTCATGGTTGACGCCGAACACGATCGTTTTGTCGACATTCTTGGCGGGCGCCGAAATGACGACGCGCTTTGCTCCGGCTTCCAGATGCTTGGAAGCGCTGGCCTTGTCGGTAAAGAAGCCGGTGCATTCCAGGACAATGGCGACATGCTGCGCAGCATGCGGCAACTTGGCCGGGTCGCGCTCTGCGGTGACGGCGATGCGCTTGCCGTCGATGACCAGATTGCTGCCATCGACCTCGATGCTACCTTTGAAGGGGCCATGGACGCTGTCGCGCTTGAACAGCAGCGCATTGGCCTTGGCGTCGCCCAGATCGTTGATGCTGACCAGTTCGAGGTCATGATCGGTGCGCTCCAGGATCGCCCGCGCGACCAGACGCCCGATGCGGCCAAACCCATTAATTGCAACTTTAACAGCCATCTGCATGGTCTCCCTGAAAGATTATGCGAGCGCCGCAAGGATTTGCGGCGTGATGTTGGCGGCGGTCAGGCCGAAATAGGGGTAGAGTGCCTCGATCGGGGCAGACGCGCCGAACGTATCGATGCCGAAGCGCAAGCCATCGAGACCGGTATAGCGTTCCCAGCCGAAGGTCGTTCCAGCCTCGATCGAAACGCGCAGCACGCCGGAGGGCAGGATGCCGGCACGATAGGCGGCGTCCTGCCCGTCGAACAGCGAGGTGCATGGCATGGAAACCACGTCGGCGCCGATCCCCTGCGCTTCGAGCGCTTCGGCGATCTGGACCGCGATCTCGACCTCGGACCCGGTGGCGATCAGCACGACCTTGCGGTCCGCCGTCGCGGCGCGCAGGCGATAGGCGCCCTTGGCGGAAAGATTTTCGCTCCTGACCGTACGAAGCTGCGGCAAATTCTGGCGGGTGAGCGCCAGTAGGCCGGGACCGCTTGTATCCTTCAAGGCCAGTTCCCAGCATTCGGCGGTTTCGACCACATCGGCGGGGCGATAGACGTCCAGATTGGGGATCATGCGCAGCGACTGGACATGCTCGATCGGCTGGTGGGTCGGGCCGTCCTCGCCCAGGCCGATGCTATCATGCGTCATCACATAGACGACGCGCGCGCGCTGCAACGCCGACAAGCGGATCGCGCCACGGCAATAATCGGAAAAGACCAGGAAGGTGCCGCCATAGGGAATGACGCCGCCATGCAGCGCCATGCCGTTCATCGCCGCGGCCATGCCGAATTCGCGGATACCGTAATAAATATAGCGTCCCGCATAATCGTCCCGGGTCAGCGGGCCGGTCGATTGGGTCTTGGTGTTGTTGGAGCCGGTCAGGTCGGCCGAACCGCCGACCGTTTCGGGCAACAGATCGTTGATCGCGCCCAGCGCGGCTTCGCTGGCCTTGCGTGTCGCGACCTTTTGCGGTGCGGCGATCAGGCCATCAATATAGGCTTCGAGGCTGAACCCATCGGGCAAGTCGCCCGCCATACGGCGCAGAAATTCCGCTTTATTCGCATGGCTTGCAAGGCGATTTTCCCAGGCAGCACGCGGTTCCGCGCCGCGTGCGCCGGCCTTGCGCCATTCGGCTGCTATATCGTCCGGAATGACGAAGGGCGCGGCGGTCCAGCCCAGATAGTCGCGCGAGGCGGCGACTTCGTCCGTCCCCAGCGCCGAACCATGCACGCCCGATGTCCCGGCCTTGTTCGGCGCGCCATAGCCGATCTTGGTGGCGCAGGCGACGAGCGAGGGGCGCGGATCGGCGACCGCCTCGGTCAGTGCGCGGCGCACATCCGCCATGTCATGCCCGTCGCAGGACACGACATGCCAGCCGGTCGCGGCATAGCGTGCACGGATATCCTCGGTGCTCGACAGGCTGACCGCGCCGTCGATCGTGATCTTGTTATCGTCCCACAAGACGATCAGCCGGCCGAGATTCAGATGGCCGGCAAGGCCGATGGCCTCGTGATTCACGCCTTCCATCAGGCAGCCATCGCCCGCGATTACCCAGGTGCGGTGATCGACCAGATCGGTGCCGAAATGGGCGTTCAGATGCCGCTCGGCGATCGCCATGCCTACCGCCATCGCCAGGCCCTGCCCCAGCGGCCCCGTCGTGGTTTCGACCCCGGCCAGCTCGAAATTTTCGGGATGACCAGCACAGGGGCTGTGTAACTGACGGAAATTGGCGATGTCGCCGATCGTCGGTGCAGCATAGCCGGTCAGGTGCAACAGGCTGTAGATCAGCATCGAGCCATGCCCCGCCGACAGGATGAACCGGTCGCGATCGGCCCATTTCGGCTGGCTGGGATCATATTTCAAAAATTCGCGAAACAGCACGGTGGCGACGTCCGCCATGCCCATCGGCATGCCGGGATGGCCACTGTTGGCCGCCTGAACGGCGTCCATCGACAAGGCCCTTATGGCATTGGCCAGAGTCGATTCAGAAACGGTCATGGTGCCGGGAGTCCCAAATATGATCCGGTCCGGCAGGCTGCGCCCGCGGACAAGGCGAGTCGGAGATAAATTCGGCTTCCCTTTGTCGCCAGAAGGCACAGGCGTCAACCATGGGCGGCCCTCCACCCGTCCCAGGGACATACAGATAGCCGCTTTCGCTCGGGCGGGACTTGCTGCTATGCAGGAACACATGGCAAGCGACCGGATACAGGCGGCCCTGGACCGCATAGAGCGCGCACTCGATCGGATCGAGCAGGCACCCCCGCAACCCGCGACCGCCGCACCGCGCAGGGAGCAGGCCGCACAGGCGCTGCGATCGCTCGATTCGCTGATCTCCGAGTTGAAGACCGCACAGGAGCGCGCCGGACATGGCTGAAGTGACCCTGACCGTCGCCGGTCGCCAATATCCGATCCACTGCCGCGACGGTGACGAAGCCCATCTCGACACGCTGGCCGCGCTGGTGGACAGCAAGGCGCGCCAGACGCAGGGAACCACTGAAGCGCGGCAACTTTTCTACGCCGCTTTGTTCCTGGCGGACGAGGTGGATACGCTGAAACGCGCAGCGGCGGGACGTCAGGGCCAACTGGAACTGGGCCGGCAACAGGATGTCGCCGACGATGCTGAGTCCGGGGCCGGGGTCGATGCGATCGCGCAAACACTCGAAGCAATCGCCGCGCGTGTCGAAACGCTAGCGGAAAGCCTTGCCCCCGCGCCCGCACATCCCTAGATTGCAGGGCGGCGGGCACTGCCTGGTACGAGCTTTAGCGAACATCCCTGAGGCGATAATCACATCCAAGGGGGCTGTCCCTGACCGGGCTCCGGCCCGACTTACATGGTCCCCACCTGACGTTGAGGCGTCAGAGGATATTCCAGCACACGGCCGAGGTGGTCCCGCCACCCCTCTTCCGCACGATCTTCCTTACCGGACAGGACCTACGCCTTGAGCGACAAGCAGCAATTGCGTGACATTGCCCGCGCACAGCGGCGCGGCTTCGTGGCGACGCTCGACCCGCTGGCGCACCGGCTGGCGTTCAAGGCGCTGCCCACGCCGCTGGCGCGATTGCTGGAGGGGCGCGAGACGATCGCGCTCTATGTTCCGCTCGATGACGAAGCGCCTGCCCTGCGTTTTGCGCCCGCGCTGCTGCTGGCGGGAAAGACGCTCCTTCTGCCTGCCGTGCTCGACCGGCTGGGGACGATGGAGTTTCGCCGCTGGTCGCCCGACGACATATTGGTCGCGGGGCATTTCGGCACGAGTCATCCCGAACCGGACGGTGATCCTCTCAAGCCGGATGCGATTTTCACGCCCCTGCTTGGCTTCGATGCCGCGATGAGCCGGCTGGGGCAAGGGGGGGGCTATTATGACCGCGCCTTCGCCCGCTATCCCGACGCGCTGCGGATCGGGCTGGGCTGGTCGGTGCAGCAATTCGAGACGCTGCCCGCCGACCCGTGGGACCAGCCGCTCGACGCGGTGCTGACCGAGGTCGCTTTTTTCGAAGGAGCGGTCCGGTGATCGAACATAGGCCCAAGCCGCAGCAGGAGCCAAGCTGGCGCAAGCCGGTGGGCATGTTGACGATCTGCGGCCTGATCGCGGTCTGGGCGGCGATTGTGGCGAGCGCGTCTGGCCTGATCGGGCGCCTGCCGGTCGCAGTTCAGGTGATCGTCTATATCCTGCTGGGTATCGTCTGGATCCTGCCGCTCAAACCGCTCCTGTCCTGGATGGAGACCGGAAGCTGGAAATGGGGCAGCGCAGAGGCGCGCGCGCACCGCGACAAGAGCGATAGCGGCACCTAGCGGGGCCTATTTTCCCGAGGAAAATGGCGCGAGTGACGGGACTTGAACCCGCGACCTCCGGCGTGACAGGCCGGCGCTCTAACCAACTGAGCTACATCC
>CAXUEQ010000085.1:0-11353 GCA_964250175.1 uncultured Sphingobium sp.
GCCCGGCCAGCGTCCGCCGGGCTTAGCAGTTCAGAAATCGCAGGCCAACCGCAACGTGGCGCTGGCTCGTGCTGACCCAGCCGCGGGCTTAGCAGTTCAGAAATCGCAGGCCAACTGCAACTCGATCATGGCACGATCTCGAACGGCGGGAGGCTTAGCAGTTCAGAAATCGCATTAAAATCATAAGCTGTCAGTTTATCGCTGCTTGCAAAAAGCCGGCCGACGAAGACGTCGGCCGGCCAATGAATGCTGATATTGGTTTTACGTTTTAGAATTTGACGCCGAAGCGCGCGCCATAGGTTGCCGGCGGGCCATAAGAAACCTGAATGCGCTGACGGCGTCCGACAACGGCGCTGTAAAGCACCGGTACGTTCGACACGTTATTTCCATATCCCTCGATATAATATTTCCCCGAGGGCGCGGTCCACCGCAACGACACGTCGAACTTGTCATATGCCTTTTGATAATCGAGCGGCGTGTTATAATCGGTCGTGTAGTAGCTGCCCGAATGAAGCCAACTGGCATAGGGCGCCAGTTTCCCATTGCCGTTCAAATCGATATCATAGTAGACGGCCAGCGTTGTCTTGATCTTGGGTGACTGGGGAATCCGCTTGCCGGCGAGATCCACCGACTGCGTATCCGCACCACCCGACAGGCCGAAAAAGTTGTTGGCCGAGATATAGCTCGTATATTTCGCATCCATGTAGGCGAGCGTCGCATCGACATGGAAATTGGGGATCGGCACTGTCCGCAGCGTGAATTCCGCGCCGCGGCTACGTGCCTTGCCCGCGCTGCCGAAGTAGGAGACCTGCGGCGTGTAGACATTGATTTGCAGGTTGTCGAACTGGTTCCAGAACAGCGATACTTCCGTCTGTATGCGGCCATTGAGAAAACGGTTCTTGGCGCCGATTTCATAGGCGTTCACTTTTTGGGGCGCATAGGAACTGGGAATCGTCGGATCGCCGCCCGTGTCGTTCACACCGCCGGATTCAAAGCCGGTCGACGCAGTGGCATAGAGCATCGTGTTTCGCGAAGGCGTGTATTCAAGGCCGCCCCTCCACGTCCAACTGCTGAAGCTGGGTGCGCCGGATGTCACGCTGTAGGGCGTCGTGAAATTATAGGTTCCGGGCACACCATCCGCATAATCGGCGAAGTCGAAAGACTTTTTTTCATGCGAATAGCGGATACCAGCAATCACGCGCAGCGTGTCGGGAACGATATAATAATAGCCCTGCGCATAGCCGGCCAAGGCGTCGGTGCGCAACCGGGTCGTAGCCTTGAAACCATTGACGGTGTTTCCGGGAGCGGTGATTTTCTGCTGATAGATTTCAAAGATGTTATCGTGAAGGTAATAAGCGCCAACGATCCACTGGATCGGCGTGGTTGAGTTGGAGGCGATCTGGACTTCCTGGGTGAAGGCCTTGGAGCGCGTATGCGGTTCCTGGACGCCAGAGCCATAGCCCAGGCCCGTGAAGACGACGCTGCTCTGGTCGTTGTCGGCGCTGCGGTTGGCCTTGAAGTCGGTATAGCCGGTGATGGAACGCAGCGTCGCAAAGCCCAGATCATAGGCGATCTGGCCGGACACGTAATTTTCCTTGAGATGCTCGAAGGGCTGATAATCCCAGTCGTTGGTCCATGCGCCCGCGGTGACGGGAATGCCGACATCCTGACCGCCGACATTGGGCGAACCGTTAGGGGCGGACGGGTTCACCGCATAGGGCTGACCATTGATCGACTGATTACCGGTCGTCGGATTGATGAGCGTGCCGGCCACCTTGTAACCATAAGAGCCTGCACCGGCGTCGTCGCGCTGCCAATGGCCGGCATGAAGTGAAATCTCCAGATCGTCGATCGGCTTCCACTTAATGTTGATGCGCTGCGCATTCTCGTCATTGTCGTTGATCCGGACGCCGGCACGGGTCGAACGGACATAGCCGTCATGCTTTTGATAAATGCCCGAAATGCGCACCTGAAGCGTATCGGATATCGGCAGATTGATAAAGCCATCGACATGTTTCGAGGCGTAGTTCCCGATATCGCCATTGAGGCCAAGGGCGAATATGTCGAGCGGCTCCTGCGTCACGACGCTGATATTGCCGCCGAACGTGTTGCGGCCGTAGAGCGTCCCCTGCGGCCCGCGCTGTATTTCGACGCGCGCTATGTCGAACAGCGGAATGCTCTGTTGCTGCGTGCGGCTTTGATAGATGCCATCCAGATAGAAGCCGATAACGGGATCGTTTTGCGCGCTTACCAGGCTGGTGCGGACGCCACGGATCGCCGGGAAGCTGTCCGAACCCTGCGAACCCCAGGTAAAGCCGGGCGTGGCGAATTCGAGGCGGCTGGCGTTGGTGACGTGCATCCGGTCAAGGTCGCCGGCCGACAGCGCAGTGATGGCGACGGGAACGTCCTGCAGTCGCTCGCTGCGGCGCTGGGCGGTGACGATGATGTCTCCCCCCGGAGCGGCCTGATCGGCTGCGGCCATATCTGTTGTTGTGGACTGGACCGCATCTATGGCGGCGGCGGCTGAGGTGGAGAAAAGCGCGATGGCCAGAGCTGAGGCACTCACGAGTATTTTGCGGTCCAACATTTTTACACTCCCTTGGTTGTGACGCACCGAATATGCGTTCTTAAAAAATTCTGAATTTTAACTAAGCTATTGAATATTATATATATTTATCTAACCTCCTTCGCTTGACGTTCAGGCGCCGGTCGGCGCCGAGGCAAAAGGCGACAGCGCGGGCGATTCCCCGCTCGCACGATGGGTCTGGTCCACGGCCGCCCGATATCGAGCGACCCACGCCCGCCGCTGATCGGCGCCGATGCGGGGATGGAATTGCGTCATCGGCGCCGGCGGGCCTCCGGCATGACCCGCGAGCAGGGCGCAGCCATAGGCCGTCAATTCGGCATTGCCGCTGCGGCTGATAGTCCGGTCGCTCGCATCGGCGAGAAATTGCAGGAAGACATCGCTTCCGCTCACGCCGCCATCGACGGAGATGGCACCGCTCAGGCCGACCTGCGCGTCAAGCTTTTCGATGATCTCGCGCGTTTGAAAGGCGATGCCCTCCAGTATCGCGCGTTGCAGGTCCAGCCGGGTCGTCGCCATCGTCATGCCGGTCCAGGCCCCCCGCGCGTCGCGGCGCCATTGGGGGCAGGCAAGACCTGACAACGCAGGCACGAAGACCACTCCGCTTTCGACGGAAGGCACGCCGGAGAGGGTAAGCAACTCTTCCATGCTGCCAAGGATGCCGATGCGCAGCGCCCATTCTATCGCCGCACCCGCATCATAGACGCCCGCTTCCAGTGCATAGGCGGTGTCGTCCTCCCGTTGCCAGGCAATGGTGGAAATCAGTCCGCCAGCGACGGACGCGGGCCGGTCGCTGCCCGCATGGACCAGCGCGAAAGCACCCGTGCCGAACGTGATCTTGGCATCCCCTGCCCTGCGCGCGCCATGTCCGAACAGCGCGGCCTGTTGATCCACTATGGACGCGACGATGGGAATATTCCCGTATCGACCAAAATCGCCGACCGTCGGCCGTATAGGTGCAAGCGTATCGGCCGGAACGCCGAAAAGGTCGCACAGCGCAGGGTCCCAGTGCAGTCGATCAAGGTCCATGAGCGCGGTACGCGAAGCCGTGGTGGGATCCGTCGCCCAGACGCCGGTCAGGCATTCGATCAAATAGCTGTCGGTCGTACCCAGACGCAGCCTGCCATCGGTATGCGCCTGCTGCGCGGCCGGCAGTTCGCGCAAAATCCATCCGAGCTTGCTGGCCGAGAAATAGCTGTCCAGCGGCAGTCCGGTCCTGGCCGTCACCCTCTCACCATGTCCATCGGCCTGCAGGCGATCAATGAGGGGCGCGGTGCGACCGTCCTGCCAGACGATCACGGGGGAAATCGGTTCGAGCGTCACCGCGTCCCAGGCAAGGCAGCTCTCCCCCTGGTTCGCGATGGCGATTGCATCGATCGATCCCGCCGCGTCGATGCAGGCGCGGACATTCGCAAGCAATTCGCGCGGATCATGTTCGACCCACCCGGCGCGGGGATATATCTGCCGGTGCCGCAAACTGCCGACCATCAATGGCGCGCCGTCATCGTCAAAGACCATGCCACGCGTGCTGGTCGTACCCTGATCTATGGCCAGGATCCGCATCAGGATTCGATCGCGACGATGATGTCGGCCCCGGCACCGTCCAGGGCGATCGCCGGGATTTTCAGGCGTCGTTCGCGCCGCGTCGAAATGGCGCGCGACCAGAGCAGGCGATCACCGGCGCGAACCGTCAATTTTCCGCGCACCGCACGATCCGCGCGCAATTCCACGCCCTGCGTGGTGGGCAATAGCATGCGCTGGGGAAGAACCCAGGCTATGCCGGTTCCCGGCTTGATCGCGATCGACCGTTCCGGAACGGGCAATAGGCCAAACAGATCATCGGCCACGGCCCCGCCGACACGCAGACCCTCGCGATGGCACCAGCCCGCGGTTTCGACAGGCCGCAACAGGTTGCCGGCCGCAAAATATGCGGCATCGGAACAGCGCCCGAACTGATCGACCTCCGGCCCGCCCGTATGACGATCGAGTTTCAGCGTCGATGCGCGGACAAGGGAGGCTTCGGGAAGAAACCGGCCGGACAGGATCACGCCGTCGCAGGCGATCTCCCGCTGGCCCGATGGCTGCTCTATCCGAACCGCCTCCACCTTGTCCTTGCCGACAAATTCGAGGAGCCGGGCATTTTTGTGAAACGGGATACCCAACAGGTGTGGGAAGAGACCCAGGGGCCAGCGGGCGGTGGCGCGGCTGTCTTCCTCGATCATCGCGACGGGGCGCATGCCATGGCTGACGCATGTCCACAGCGCGGAGAGTGCGACAAGTTCCGAACCGATCACGACGGGGCGGAAAAATGGCCGCATGCCATTCAGATATAGCGCGTCCTGCAGGGTTGCGGTGTTGACGATAGCCAATGGCCGATCGCCGGAGAGCAGCCGGGCGGATCGCGGCGTTTCACGTGCGCCCGTGGCGACTATCACCCTGCGGGCAGAGATGCGCCGCTCGCCCTGGGGGGTGGCTATGGCAAGCATACCGGCGGGAAGCAGCTCGGTGACGCTATGCCGGGTGAGAATGTCCACGCCATGATCGATGGCCCGCGCGCGCAGGCGGCGCGCATAGGTCGGCCCGGTCATCAAACGCCCAAATTCGCGCAGTCCATAAGGGGGATGCGCGCATTGCCGGGGAATGCCCCCTGCTTCCACATCCCGCTCCACTATCACGACCCGCTTCACGCCGCGGGCGCGCAATGCGATCGCCGCACCCAGTCCCGCCGGTCCGCTGCCGATGATTGCCACGTCGACCGGATCAGTCATGGCCATGCTCCTGGAGCAAACGGCGCACGCGCGCGCCGCAGTAGAAGCCCTGACAGCGGCCCATCATGACCCGCGTGCGCCGCTTGAGCGCGCTTTCCGACGATGGTGGCAATGGCGAGGCGAAGCTGGCCTCAATCTCTCTTCTGGTCACCATTTCACAATGGCAGATGATTTCTCCATAGCCCGGACGCTGCCAATCCCGCGTCTCATGTTCGGCCAGATTGGGGACAGCGATCGGCTGGGCATCCGCAGCGCTTGCAAAGCCCAGCGTCTCGGCGGCATAGGCCGCCAGCCCCAGGGCTGCGGTCAAACCGGTGGACCGAATGCCTCCCAGCGTCAGCCAGTTGCGCGCTTCGTCGTGCCGGATGCGATAGGCCTTGGTTTCAGTGGCTGGCCGTAGGCCGGCATATACGGCGTTCACGGGGATATCCTGTAGCGCCGGCAGAATGTGGACCGCACGATCGACCAATTCCCGAAGCGTGGATTGCTCCACGGTCGCCCGATCCCGCTCCGGCTGTTCTTCCGCTGTCGGTCCCACCAAGACATTGCCGTAAATGGTGCGGCACAGCACGATGCCCTTCGTTTGCTCGGTCGGGACCGGCAGGATGATGTGCGTCAGCAAACGTGATGCCGGTTTGTCGAAAACGACGAATTGCCCTTTGCGCGGACGTATCTCGAAACTGGCGTCGCCAAGACAGAGGCGTTCGACATCGTCGCCATAAAGACCCGCGCAATTTACGACATGATCCGCCCGCACCGCGCCGGACGATGTTTCGAGGCGCCATCCTTGCGAGTCATGGGTGCCGCCCAGCAATGCACACTTGCGCCAGACTTGCGCGCCATGCACGATGGCTTGGGTGATATAGGCGAGCGGGGTCGACCATCCGTCGATGACATGTTCGCCCGGCACAAGCAGGGCAGCGCGCAGATGCGCCGCAAGTAACGGCTCCCGCGTCAGCACCTCGGCCCGGTTCAACAGCCGCACATCCTGCACCCCGTTGGCGAGCGCCCGGTCCCTGATCTGGTCCAGTTTCGCCTTTTCCTCATCGGTCCAGGCGACGACCATCGCGCCGGTTTCGAGCAAAGGCAGGTTGAGGCTTTCCCGGATCGCGCGATATTCGGCATAGCCGCGTTGCATCAGCGCCAGTTCCAGACTGTCCGCCGGCGCATCGAAACCGGTATGGAGCAGCGCGCTATTGCCTTTGCTGGCGCCGGCCAGAATATCGTCCGCCTTTTCCAGAAGCAGCACGCGCGCACCGGCCAGGGCGAAGCGACGCGCAGTCGCGCACCCCACGACGCCGCCGCCGATGATGACGGCATCGAAATGCGGTATGACGTTGGATTTGCTGGGACTCACGCCGCTTGCTACTGTGGGATATCGGGCGCTCATGACCGAATGAATAACAAGGAGTGACCGAATGGTCAATAAGAAGCGTGTATCGGTAAAACCGGAGGAACGGCGGGAGCAGATCGTCGCTTTGCTGCATGAACGTCAGCGCGTGTCGGTCGACGAGTTGGCGGAAAGGCTGGACAGTTCGCGTGAGACGGTGCGGCGCGACCTTGGGCTGCTTGCCGATACCGGTCGCATCCGTAAATATCATGGCGGTGCGATGCGGCCCGATATTGGTCAGGAAGGCCCCTTCTCGCAACGCATGCTGACGGCGGTCGAGGAGAAGCGGGCCATCGCGCGCGCCGCCGCCGAACTTTATGACGAAGGCGACACGGTCTTTGTCGATACGGGCACCACGACGCTTGCCTTCGCGCAGGAATTGTCGCGCCGCGCCGGGGTCGTAGTGATTACGAATGGCGTTGAAATCGCGCGAATAATTTCCGATGCCGGCGGTAAGGTCTTCGTCATCGGCGGCGAATATCGCTCGGAACTTGGCGAGACGGTCGGTCCGCTCGCCATCGAGCAGATCGATCGTTTCCAGGCGGCGCATGCAGTCATTGCAGCGGGCGCGCTCGATAGCGGCGGGCCGATGGATTTCGAATTGGAGGAAGCGCAGATCGCGCGGGCGATGGTCCGGCAGGCCCGCTTCCTGACGGTGCTCGTCGACTCGTCGAAACTCGACAAGACCGCCCTGTTTCGGGTCTGCCCCCTTAACCGTCTCGACCGGCTGGTGGTCGATCGCGCGCCAAACGAGGATCTCGCAAACGCACTGGAAGCTGCCAATGTCACAATCATCATTCCGCCGCTCGGGGGATAATTATGACCGAATGAATATTCATCTTTACCGAACGGTCATTGCTATGTAAGCAAGTCCCATATACATGTATGGAGGGCGATATGAGTGATGTTCAAGCCAAAACGGGTGGCGAGCCGGCCCAGGCGCCAGCGCGTACGCGCGCTTTGGGGGAAGCATCGTCTCCCTCTCCCGTTGCGATCGCCGAGCAGCGGGCACGCTTTCGCGACCTGACGCCGAGCCAGATGCCGACGGATTATACGATATCGCTGGACTCCTATCGGCGGGGCGGCACCGACGCTTTTCTCGACCGGCCGCCCATCGGCCTGGTGCGGCAACCGCTAAAAGGGTTTGAAGACACCTATGTAAACGTCGTCGATTATATCGTCCGCATCACCCATCGCATCTGGGAGGAAAAGGATATCGGCTATATCTACGATACCTACAGCCATGATTGCGCAGTCTGGGACGATCTGGGCCTGCAATATGGCCGCGACAAGATCGTTGCCGACACCATTCAGATGAACAACGCCTTCCCGGATATCCGCATCGTCGCCGATGAGGTTATCTGGGCCGGAGACGACGCGGTGGGTTTCCACACATCGCACCGGACGCGCATCTTCGGAACGAACACGGGCTTCTCGCGCTATGGTGCGCCGACCGGACGCCGTGCGCAATTCTGGTGCCTGGCCAATTGCGTCGCGCGCGATAATGAAATCTTTTACGAGCACGTCGTCTACGACACGGTGTCCCTGCTTCAGCAGATCGGATTCGATCCGGTGGAAGTCGCCAGGCGCTTTGCCAATGTCGGGGGGGAAGCGCTGTTGCCGGAAAATTTCCGCGCGGGCGATGCCAAACGGATGATCGGGCAGAATAAACCGGCCAATCTCCCCATCCCGGCCAACCCCGTGGGCGATCCGGCCGAATTCGTCCGCTCGGCTTTGCATACCATATGGAATCGCCGTAATCTGGCGGCCGTCGAGCGGGTCTATAGTTCCAACATACTGGTTCAGGCGACGGCGGGCCGGGTCTATCGCGGCGTCGGTCAACTTCAGTCCTTCATCCTGTCCATGCTCGCCGCTTTCCCCGATCTGCATTTCTCGGTCGATGACATCTACTGGATGGGCAACGAGGCGGAAGGCGCGTTGATCGCGATCCGCTGGAGCATGACCGGCACCCATGAAGGGCCGGGCCGCTATGGCGCCCCCACCGGCAAGACGGTCGATATCTGGGGCATCACCCACTGGGTCGTCGATGGCGGCAAAGTGCAGAAAGAATGGTTCATGTTCAATGAGTTCGGGTTGCTCATCCAGTTGCAACGGGACTGACGACGGCGCGCTGTTTTGCGCAAATGATATAATGACCGGGCGGTTTGATGGGGGTGGAAGATGGCTGGAGCGATATTCGCGGATGAGGCGCCTGCCATTCCCTCGTCCGATCAGTTGCCGCTGTGGCGGCGGCTGGCCATCTTCGGTCTCCTGCTCGTCAGCGAATTTCTCTATGGCTGGGCCTGGAACACGGTCGACGTGTTGCGCCCCTATTTGCGGGAAAGCCTTCACCTTTCGCTGATACAGGCAGGATCGCTCTATTCGGCGCAAGGTGCCGGGGCGCTGACGGGTGCGATCGTCATCGGGCAACTCGCGGATCGCTTCGGACGGCGCAATATGCTTAGCATGCTGATCTTCGGCTATGGCGCGATGCTCATCATGGGCACGGTGATCGAAAGCTATTCGCAACTGCTGGTCCAGCGTTTCGCCTTGGGATTGTTCATGGGCGCATCCTTTCCCGTGGGTGTCGGCATCTATGTGAACCTGTTCAATCCCACCGTCCGGGGCCGGCTGGCCGGGGCGCTCAACGCCTTTTTCAGTGTTTCCATCGTTGCGCTCGGGCTTGCCATGGGGTTGGTCGGCCATAGCGACTGGCGCATTCTTCTCTGGATAGGCGGCGTGCCGGCATTGTTCCTGTCCGTCGCCGCCCTTCTGCTGATCCCCGGACATTCCCCGATCGATCGTTTCCACGTCCGGAAGGGAAAGCTGCCGATCGGCGAGCTTTTCCATCGCGGCGTGCGACGCCAGACCTTGTTGCTGGCTGCAATGACCGGCCTCAATTTCTTTGGGTACGAAGCATATAGCGGCTGGCTGACAACCTATCTGACCGAAGATCGCGGCCTTACCGCCGCCGCCGCTGGGGAACTTGTCGCGTGGCAGTTCAGCGGCAACATCATCGGCGGCTTTTTTTGGGGATGGGCAGGCGATCGCTTCGGACGGCGGTTCAATGCACTCGGATTCGTGATCGCCGCTGCGGCTATCGCTGCCTATCTCGCGGTGCCGACGGATATCTCCCTCCTGCGCATTCTGGGATTTCTCTATGGCGCGACCGTTTGTTCCAGCGTGATCTGGGGTCCATGGCTGGCCGAACTTTACCCGCCGCATCTCCGCTCGACGGCGGCGTCGATCTTCAATTGGGGCCGTGTGATCAGCTTTTTCGCGCCGCTCATTACAGCGGGTCTGGCCGGTTCTTATGGCCTGACGGTTGCCATGGCGACGGCGAGCATCAGCTTCTGTCTGGCGGCGCTGATATGGCTGCTTCAGCGCGAGACTCTGAGCCGAAAGGCGCACGCCGCACAAGTTTAAGTGACCCAAGATTGGGGGCGATTCAGACAGACTATGCGGGACGCGTCTGTCCAATTTACAGGAGACCAATGTGCGGAAAATATTTCTAGCCTGCCCTTATGGACATTCCGACGACGCAGTCGTCGCAGAACGCTTCGAAATTTCCAATCAGGTGGCGGCGAGAATCATTGCCAGCGGCTCGACCGTTTTCAGTCAGGTTTCGATGTCGCATCCCATAAATGCTCGATTGTCTCATCTCAGCAAAGCGGAAATCGGGGCAATCTGGGCGCCTGTCGATGCCGTTTTCATGGAAGCGATGGAAGAACTGATCGTCGTCGATATTGCCGGCTGGGAGATAAGCTCGGGCGTGGCGCGGGAAATTGAATTCTTCAAGGATAAGGGCCGTCGCGTCAGCTTGTGGAGCGAGATTGAAAGCGAATTCGAGTCATCTGCATTGGATTGGCGCACCGAAGCGGGTTGATCGGATTTTTCGTAACATTGCTTGGAAGCCCGCCGCCGAAATATTTTTTGGAAACAAAAAGACACAAAACAGCAATCATTCGTTCGCGAAGGCGAAACATTTCTCCCCTAATTGCCCGCCGAGCCAGTCGAAGAGGCCGCCTCGGTCCATAGGGGAATTCATGATCAGCATCCGCAGCCGGTTGGCCATCACAGCCTCCAGCCTCATTCTCGTCGCCCTGAGCGCAACGCCGGCATCGGCCGCAGATGCGGCCACCGCTGGCCCTGTCGTTGATGTAACCACAGAGGCAGGCGGACTGGAAGAAATTGTCGTCACCGCGCAGAAGCGTCCGGAAAACCTCCAGGCCACGCCGATATCCATTTCCGTCATGCGCGGTGACGATCTCGTCAACCGTCATGTCACCTCGCTGATAGATCTTGGCGACGGCGCCATTCCCTCGCTCAAGGTCGCCCCATTCTATTCCCGCAATTCGGCATTGATCGTGAACATCCGCGGCATCGGTGTCTTGTCGGACGGTAACCAGCCCGCTCGCGATCAGGGCGTCGGCGTGTATATAGACGGCGTGTATCTCGGCCGCGCCCAGGGCTTGGGCACGGCCTTGTTCGATATCGAAAATATCGAGGTTCTCAAAGGCCCGCAGGGAACGCTGTTTGGCCGCAACACCGAAGGCGGCGCCGTCAACATCGTGACAAAGAAACCGTCCGGCGAATTCCATTTCAACGGCA
>CAXUEQ010000086.1:0-11337 GCA_964250175.1 uncultured Sphingobium sp.
CTGCGCCACGTCTATGCCGCCGCCGCGGAAGCCGCCTTCGCAATACATCAGATAGTAGCGCCAGAGATTGACGAAGGCGGCGTCGAAGCTGGCGGGGAGGCGGCCTTCCTCGATAGCGGCGTCGAACCGCATACGCCAGCGGCGCAGGGTTTCAGCATAATCCGGGCCGAAGGCGCGGCGGTCCTGCCAGAGCAGGCCCTGCGCCTCCGCCAGCGCGCGGAAGCGGCTTTCGGAGATCAGCAGGCCGCCGGGGAAAATATAGGCCTGGATGAAGTCGATATTCGCGGCGTAGCGGTCGAAGATCGCGTCGTCGATCAGGATATACTGGATCGCGGCGCGACCGCCGGGCTTGAGCAGGCGATGGATGGCGGCGAGATAATCGGGCCAGTAGCGCTGGCCGACCGCCTCGACCATCTCGACGCTGGCGATGGCGTCATATTGGCCGGTGGCGTCGCGATAGTCGGTGAGATGGATATGGGCGCGCTCCCCCGAGGCGGCGAGGCGGTCACGGGCATAAGCCTGTTGTGCGGCGGAAAGCGTCAGGCCGTCATAGCGGATCGCGGCGCGGGCGAGCGCGCTTTCCGCCAGCCCGCCCCAGCCGCAACCGATTTCCAGCAGCGATGCGCCGTCATGGAGGTCGAGACGGTCGAGGACCGCATCGACCTTGCGCTGCTGGGCGACTTCCAGCGTTTCCGCAGGGTTTGTGAACAAGGCGCTGGAATAATGGAGATTATCGTCCAGCCAGAGCGTGTAGAAATCATTGCCGAGGTCATAATGAAAGGCGATGTTGCGGCGCGAACCGCGACGGCTGTTGCGGCGGATCGCCTTGACCGCGCGCGACAGCAATTTGATCGGGCCGCGCGCCCTGCCCGCTTCGCCGAGCGTCGGGGCATTGGCCATGAACAGGGCGAAGAGCGGCACCGGATCGGGACTGTCCCATTCGCCGAGCGCCCAGGCCCGATACCAACCGGCCGAACCGGAGGTGGCGAGCCGCACCAGCGCGCGCCAGTCGCGCAGATGAACGATGCAGGCCGGGCCGGGCGCCCGCCCGCCCAGCAGCCGGATGCCGCCATCGGGCAGATGCGCCTCCAGCGAACCGGCGGCCAGCCCCGCGTCGATCCGGTCGAGCGCGCGGTGGAAGCCGGTGGCGAACAGCGCCGTGGCGCCGCGCGCCAGCACCCCGCCGCCCGCCGAAACGGCGCGTCCGGCGGTCACGAGATGACGGCCGCGCTTGGGAGGATAGGCATTCATTGCGGTCTATTGCATCAGTGGCGGGCGGGGATCAATCGGGCTTTGCGGCGCGGGTGATCCATTTGCCGCTATCGGCGTTATGGCGGGATGGCGGACACGATCGAACAGTTACGCATCCGGATGGAAGCCGCTGCGGCGGCGGCGGATTATGAGGAGGCCGGGCGGCTGCGCGACCGGATCAGCCTGTTGCGCGCGAGCGGCAAAGCCGAGGATGACGAGAGCTTCGATGCGACGGGACTGACGCGACAACAGCCCGGCGCGATGGGGCTTGGCACGAGCCAGCAACGGCGCAGCCCCCCGGACGGGTGGGTCAAGCCGGTCAAGCCCGATCCGATGACGCGGGGGACATCGCGGCGGCGGAAGCGATGAGGCTGGGGGTGTGAGGATTGCGGTCAGGCCGACGCCGGTCGTGCTGCGTAGAGGTTGAGCGAAGTGGAAGCGCATCAGGCGCTGTGTATGATCCTTCGAAATGCCATTTCGACAAGCTCAATGGCTACTCAGGACGAACGGGATTGGATAGGCGCGGGACGAACGGGTGAGGGGAAGTCACGCTCTAGCCTTTCGTTTTTCGGTAGGCGGCCAGCGCGCGTTCGCGCGCTTCCCGGTGGGGGATGATCTTCGCCGGATAGGCGTCGGGGCGACAGCCCGCCGCTTCGGGATCGTGGATGGCGGTATCGGGCAGGCCGGCGAGTTCCGGCACCCAGGCGCGGATATAATCGCCAGAGTCGAATTTGGGCGACTGGGTGAGCGGCGCCATGATGCGGGTGAACAGGTTCGCGTCGACGCCGCTGCCCGCGACCCACTGCCAGTTGACGCTGTTATTGCCGTAATCGGCGTCGACCAGCGTATCCCAGAACCATTGTTCGCCATGACGCCAGTCGATCAGCAGATGCTTGATGAGGAAACTTGCAGCGATCATGCGGACGCGGTTGTGCATCCAGCCCGTCGTCCAGAGCTGGCGCATGCCGGCGTCGACGATCGGATAGCCGGTGCGGCCCTGCTTCCATGCCCTGAAGTCCGCGCCGGCTTCGCGCAGGTCGCGCCATGGCAGGCTGTCGAACGCGTCGCGCGCGTTGGTGTCGCCATAGCGGGGGAAGGCCGTGATCTGGGTCTGGGCATAGTCGCGCCAGGCCAGTTCCTTGAGATAGGTCGTTACATTGCCGGGCGCGTCGGCGATGCGGTGCCAGACAGTCGCCGGCGAGATTTCGCCGAAATGAAGATGGGGCGACAGACGCGATGTGCCTTCGGTGCTCGGCAGGTTGCGGGCATGGTCATAGGCGGCGGCTTCATTGCGAAAATCGCTGAGGCGATCGTGCGCGCCTGCCTCGCCGGGGGTCCATTCGGCGGCAAAGCCCCCTGCCCAGTCGGGTTTGGTCGGGAGGAGGTTCCAGTCGGCGAGCGTGTCGCTCTTTGGCCAATGGGTGGGGGCGTCGATCTTTTTGGGCGCGGGATGCGGCGTGTGGGGCGGCATCTGCGCATTGAGCGCGTTCCAGAAGGGCGTATAGATTTTGAACAGCCCCCCACCCCCGGTCCGCACCGCGCCGGGCGGGAGCAACTGATTGCCGTCATGAAGCTGAAGGTCGAGCGCCTTGCCCACGTCGCGTTGCGCGTTGCGCCACCAGGGTTCGTAATGATGGATGGCGTGAACGCGGCTTGCGCCCGTTTCCTTGGCGAGCGCGGGCAGAATGTCGGCGCATCTGCCATGGCGCAGGATCAGGCGGGAGCCTTTCCCGCGCAGGGCCGAATCGAGGCTGGTCAGGCTGTGATGCAGCCACCAGCGCGACGCGGCGCCCATCTTGCGGTGGCGGGGCGTGTTATCGTCGAGGACATAGAGCGGGATCACCGGCCCTTCGTGCGCGGCGGCGATCAGCGCGGCCTGATCGGAAAGGCGCAGGTCCTGCCGGAACCAGAGAATCGTGGGGGTGGTCATGGCTTTAAAATCTGGATTTGGCTTAGTTGAATTGCACAAAGACACAAACGCATGAAGAAGACCTATCGACGATTATCGGTTGCCGCTGCTTTGAGTAATGGCCGACGCAATATTTCGAATATAAAAGAAACATCACATTACTTTTCTCTTGCAAGATGTAATGTGAGGTTACATAAAGTCTTTGTAAGGCGGAGAGGGAAGTCACCTAATTCCGCTGACAATACCGACAGGGACAGTGAAATGAACTTTACAATCCGCCTTCGAATTTGGAAAGTGACCTTTACGGTCCCACTCCAAGCCTGAAGGTTCCCGCTCCCCGGTCTGATCACCGGGACGGGTTCGGTGGAATGTATGGGAGGGGATGCGACGATGCAACCGGAGGAACTGAAAGCTATCCGCAAGGTGTTGGGGTTGACCCAGCACGCGTTCGCCACTGAACTAGGGATGAGCCGCAAGGCTGTCGGTGAAATGGAAGGCGGCAAAGCCCCGATCGAGCGCCGGACGGAACTAGCGGCGCGTTATCTCGCAATCGTCCCATCGCGCGCCATTTAGCATCGCGCCACCGTCACGCCCGTCTCAAACTGCGCGCGGTTGTTCGCACGCTCGACTGCGGCGATGGCGTTGCTCATCCTTTCGAAGGATAATATTATTGGCGAGGCGACGAACGCCTTCCTTGAAAGTGGCCGCGCCAAAATTCATCAACAGCCAATATGGTGAACGCCTTTTACTTCGTTTGTGCTGAGTAGGGCTGAGCTTGTCGAAGACCTGTATCGAAGCATTCTGCGCTGCGTGTAATCCTTCGATACGCCATTTCGACTTCGCTCAATGGCTACTCAGGACGAACGGATGGAGATGTGAGAGCATTATGTCTCAACATAACATCCTTTTTTCCGCCAGCTACCGGTTATAGCTTAGCGCAAGGGTGCGGATGGTGGTGGCGTGGCGGTGGGCGATGATGTGCGGGTCCGGACCGTAGCCGCCGCCCAGCACCGAGACGAGCGGGAGGCCGCGCAGGCGGGCCTGATCGGCGACGAAGCCGTCGCGCGCGGCGAGACCGGCGTCGCTGAGCGCGAGGCGGCCGAGCCGGTCGTCGCGATGCGGGTCGACGCCGGCCTGATAGAGTATCAGGTCGGGCGCGCAGCCGTCGATCAGCTTGGGCAATGCCTGTTCGAGGCGGGCCAGATATTCGTCGTCGCCCGTGCCATCCGGCAACCCGATATCGAGCGTGGAGAGCGCCTTGTGCACGGGGAAATTCTTTTCGCCGTGCATCGAGAAGGTGGTGACGTCATGCCGGCCTTGCAGGAGCGCGGCGGTGCCGTCGCCCTGATGCACGTCGAGATCGACGACGAGGATATGGCGGACGTCGCCTTCCGCAAGCAGCCGGTTGGCGGCGACCGCTATGTCGTTGAAGATGCAATAGCCCGCGCCGCTGTCATACAGGGCGTGGTGGCTGCCGCCCGCGCCGTTGGCGGCATAGCCATGGTCAAGCGCCAGTTTCGCCGCCAGCCAGCTACCGCCGTTGGTGCGCCGGGCGCGGTCGGACAGGCGGCGGTCGATCGGAAATCCGATACGGCGTGCCTTTTCCGGCGGAACGTCGGCGGCAAGAACCTGCGCCACATAGAGCGGGTCGTGGACCGCGCTCAGCCAGTGTTCGGGCATGATCGGGGCCTCATGTTCGACCGGGGCGGGCAAGCCCGCGCGCAGATTTGCGATCAGCAGGCCATATTTGTCCCAGGGGAAGCTGCCCTCCCCCGCCTGTCGATTGGTATAATCCATGTGGTAGACGAGCGGGAACATGACGCCTATCTAGCGCGCCGACAGGGGAAGCGGCAATCGCTGCGATTTGCCGATTCACGCCTTGTCTGCGGCCCGCGCGCGGGCCTGTCATTGCACCGGTCGCCAAAGAGATTGCCCATAATGTCCGATCCCCAAGAACTGCCCTATCGCCCCTGTGTCGGCATCATGCTGGTGAACATGGCGGGCAAGGTCTTCGTCGGCCAGCGCATCGACAATATGGTCGAGGCCTGGCAGATGCCACAGGGCGGGATCGACCCCGGCGAGGAACCGCGCGAGACCGCGCTGCGCGAGCTGGAGGAAGAGACCGGTATCCGTCCCGAATATGTCGAGATCATCGCCAAGGCGAAGGACGAGCATCTCTACGACCTGCCCGAGGAACTGGTCGGCACGATCTGGGGCGGGAAATATCGCGGCCAGCGGCAGGTCTGGTTCCTGGCGCGCTTCGTGGGGAGCGACGAAGACGTGAATATCGCGACGAAGCATCCCGAATTCGCCGCATGGAAATGGGCCGACCCGGAAACGCTGCCCGACCTGATCGTGCCGTTCAAGAAGAAGCTGTATCGCGACATACTGAAGGAATTTCGCGAACTGATCTGAGGGATGCCCGATGATTCGACCGACTGCCTATGCAGCTTTGCGTCGAAACGTGGGCGCTTGCGGACCAATGTCATGCCCATTGGCGATAAGTCGGCTATAATGCTGCACATGCGAACCCTAGCCTATTGCGCAATGCCCCTGTGGCTGTTGAGCGCGGCGGTCACGCCCGCCCTTGCCGAGGTCGAGCCGAAGGCGCTGCCGGCGGCGGTGCGGGTCATGCTGGAAACGGCGATCAAGAACGACAATGACGCCGACATCGCCGCGATCGCCAAGGTCGCCGAACAGACCAACCCGGAGGCCAAAGCCGAGATCGCGGCGATGGTCAATGCGCACAACCAGACCAGGGAGATCAAGCGTGTCGCGCAGGTAAGGGATGCTGGCATGTTCGATCTGTGGAAAGGCCGGGTCGAGCTGGGTGGTTTCCGGTCGACCGGATCGACCGACGAGGTGGGCCTGTCGGCGGGCTTCGCGTTCCAGCGGCAGGGATTGAAATGGTCGCACAAGCTGCAGGGCAGCGCCGATTACCGGCGCGCGAACGGGGCAACGTCGCGCGAACGGTTCGTGCTGTCCTACGAGCCGCGCTACCAGTTCGATCCGAAGGGCTTCGTCTATGGTCTGGTGCAATATGAGCATGACCCGCTGATCGGCTATGACACGCGGGTCACGGGATCAGCGGGTATCGGTTACAGGCTGATCCAGGACAGGAAGATCGACCTGTCGATGGATGCCGGTCCATCCGTGCGGCATGCAAGCTATATCGACGGAACGATCGAGGACAAGTTTGGTGGGCGAACCTCGCTCGATTTCGGCTGGAAACTGGCGCCGACGCTGACCTTCCGCCAGAATGCGTCGCTTTATGTCGAGGATGGCGTGCAGTCCGCAGCGGCGTTAAGTGCTCTGGAAAGCCGGTTCGTTCCGCGGCTTACGGCGCGTTTCTCCTACACTATGCAATATGAAGGGGAGTCGCGCTTCACCGTCGAGGGACTGAACACGCTGAGCAAGGTGACGCTGATCTACGATTTTTGATGGCGGCTATGCGATGACGCATCGCGCATTTGATCCAAGATCGCACTTTCGTGGTTAACATATGTTGACCATTTGTGGCTGACCCACGACATGTAGGGGCATGCGACGGATCAAGCGACTGTTCACGATCAAGACGAAGTTCGAGGCGTTCCTCGTCATCTATGCGCTAGCATTGGGTGCGACCGAGCGCGGGCTGGTCTATATGCAGCAATATCCCGGCTATGGCGGCTATATGCTGGCGCTGTGCTGCACCGGCGCGGTGTTCATGGCCGGCGGCAAGGTGATCGACGCGGTCGAGGCGGCGCAGCAGTTCGATTACTGAACGGCTATAGCCAGCCGGATCAGGCGGGCGCCGTCTTGCGGATCAGGTAGCGATAGACGCCGAACAGGTTGATCGCGAGCAGGACGCCATTCTGGGTGCCGAGTGCGCCCTCCTTGTCCATCAGGCTGCTGACGATCCAGCAGATGCTGGAGAAGACGAAGAGAACAAAGCCCCATCCGGTAACGCGGCGGCCGCTGTCCAGACTGACCATGAAGGCGGCGATCATGCCGCTGATCGAGGCCGCCCATTTGACGATTTCCAGAAAGATCAAAGGGGCGCGCTCCGGGGGCAAGAGATCATTACCGGGCGATAACCGCCGGCTGCACCTTTCGCTCCCGGAGTTGACCCAGATCAGCGTGCTTTCTGGCCGAAGAGAATCTTGCGCTCTTTCTCGCTCCGGACGCCGGGCGGATTGGGATTGATCGTCCTGGCCAGATCATAGGCGCGGACCGTGGCGGGGCGCGCGGCAATCGCGTCGAACCAGCGCTTGAGATGGGGGAAGTCAGCCAGATCCTGTCCCTGCGCCTCATGCGGGACGATCCAGGGATAGCTGGCCATGTCGGCGATCGAATAGTCGTCGCCCGCGACGAAGGCGCGATCCGCGAGCCGCTTGTTCAGGACGCCGTAGAGCCGGTTGGTCTCGTTCACATAGCGATCGATCGCATAGGGAATTTTCTCGGGCGCATAGTTGCGGAAATGATGGTTCTGCCCCGCCATCGGGCCAAGGCCGCCCATCTGCCAGAACAGCCATTGCAGCGCTTCGGCGCGGCCCAACAGGTCGGCGGGGATGAACCGGCCGGTCTTTTCGGCGAGGTAGAGGAGGATGGCGCCGGATTCGAACAGCGAAATCGGTGCGCCGCCGCCGGCCGGATCATTGTCGACGATCGCGGGAATGCGGTTATTGGGCGCGATGGCGAGAAATTCCGGCGTGAACTGATCGCCCTTGCCGATGTTGACCCCATGGAGGCGATAGGGAAGCCCGGCCTCTTCCAGGAAGAGCGTGACCTTGTGGCCATTGGGGGTGGTCCAATAATAGAGGTCGATCATCGCCAAGCCTTTTTCCATTTCGAATACGAACCTTAATTGGGCGGTAGCGGGCGATGTTCAACCGGTGGGAGAAAACTTATTCGCCTCCGCCGTCAGCGCGCTAAGCTGCGGCCATGATTCGTCGCACGCTCATCCTCGCCCTCCTCGCATCGTTCGCCGCGCCGCTGGTGGCGCAAACGCCGCCTGCGCCGGTCAAGATCGTGCTTCAGACCGAGGCGGGGCCGATCATCATCGCGGTCGATACGGAGCACGCGCCGGTCACGACGGGCAATTTCCTGACATATGTCGACCAGAAACGGTTGGACGGCACGGCCTTTTATCGGGGGGTCGGTGAACCTGATCGCGGCTTTATCCAGGGCGGCGCGCAGAATGATCCCAAGCGCCTGCTGCCGCCGATCAGGCACGAGCCGACCAGCCTGACCGGGCTGACCCACAAGGACGGGACGATTTCGATGGCGCGCTATGCGCCGGGCAGCGCGACGGCGGATTTCTTCATCTGCCTGGGCGATATGCCGTCGATGAACGCCGATCCGAAGCTGCCGGGCGACAATCTGGGCTTCGCGGCGTTCGGGCAGGTGATCGCTGGGATGGACGTTGTCAAGGCGATCCTGGCCGCGCCGAAATCGCCGACGGCGGGCGAAGGGGTGATGCAGGGGCAGATGCTGGCGCCGACGATCCACATCATCAGCGCGCGGCGTGTGCCGTGACGGGCGAGGTCGTCAACCTGCGGCTGGCGCGCAAGGCGAAGAGCCGGGCGACGGCGGAGGCGAAAGCGGCGGAGAACCGCGCGAAATTCGGGCGCACCAAGGCGCAGAAGGCGATCGAACGGATCGAGGCCGAGCGCGCAGCGAAGAGGGTCGACGGCGCGAAGCGGGACCCCGGCTGAGGGCCGGGTGACGGAGAGAAATGGGCCAACCGCCCTGAATGTCATTGGCCATGGATCTATTACAGCCAAAACACAAAAGCCCCGCCAAGGCTTTGACCTGGCGGGGCTTTTGATGGTGCACCCAGAGCGATTCGAACGCCCGACCCTCAGATTCGTAGTCTGATGCTCTATCCAGCTGAGCTATGGGTGCAGTGGAGTGGCGCGGATAGCGGGGGGGGCTGGGTCTGGCAACCCCCTTTATGGCTTTATGTTACGCCTTTTTCGCCAGCGCCGCCTGCGCCGCGGCGAGGCGGGCGATGGGGACGCGATAGGGCGAAGCCGAGACATAATCGAGGCCGATCTTTTCGCAGAAAGCGATCGATGCCGGGTCGCCGCCATGCTCGCCGCAAATGCCCAGCTTGATGCCGGGACGGGTGGCGCGGCCCCGGTCGGCGGCGATCTGGATCAGTTCGCCCACACCCTCGACATCGATGCTGACGAACGGGTCGCGCGGGAAGATGCCCTTGTCGACATAGGTTCCCAGGAACCGGCCGGCATCGTCGCGGCTGATGCCGATCGTGGTCTGCGTCAGGTCGTTGGTGCCGAAGGAGAAGAATTCCGCCCCCTGCGCGATCTCGCCCGCCTTGAGCGCGGCACGGGGCAGCTCGATCATCGTGCCGACCAGATAGTCTATGGTCTTGCCACGCTCGGCGAAGACGATCTGGGCCTGGCTGTCGACGATCGCCTTCATCAGCTCCAGTTCCCTGGCGGTGGCCACGAGCGGGATCATGATTTCGGGGATGGGGGCAGCGCCGCTATGGTCGGCGACGTCGAGCGCCGCTTCGAAAATGGCGCGGGCCTGCATCTCGTAGATTTCGGGATAGGTGACGCCCAGGCGGCAACCGCGATGGCCAAGCATGGGGTTGAATTCGTGCAGTTCGGACGCGCGGCGCTTCAACACATCGACCGATACGCCGGCGGCCTTGGCGACTTCCTCGAACTCCGCCTCCTCATGCGGCAGAAATTCGTGCAGCGGCGGATCGAGCAAGCGGATGGTGACGGGCAGGCCCGCCATCACCATGAAGATTTCGGTGAAGTCGTCGCGCTGTTCGGGCAGCAGCTTTTCGAGCGCCTCGCGCCTGCCCTTCTCGCTGTCGGCCAGGATCATCTGGCGCACGGCGGTAATGCGCGCGGCGTCGAAGAACATATGTTCGGTACGGCACAGGCCGACGCCCTCCGCGCCGAATTCGCGCGCGGTCTTGCAGTCCTGCGGGGTTTCGGCGTTAGCGCGCACCTTCAGGCGGCGGACCTTGTCGGCCCAGACCATCAGCGTGCCGAAGTCGCCGGCCAGCTCGGGCTGGACGGTCGGGACCGCGCCGAACATGACCTCGCCGGTCGAGCCGTCGATCGTCATGATGTCGCCCTCGACCAGTTCGCGCGAACCGATGCGCAGGATCTTCGCCTTCGCGTCGATCGACAGGCTGCCCGCGCCGGAAACGCAAGGGCGGCCCATGCCGCGCGCGACCACGGCGGCGTGCGACGTCATGCCGCCGCGCGCGGTCAGGATGCCCCTGGCCGCGTGCATCCCGTGAATATCCTCGGGACTGGTTTCGGTGCGGACGAGGATGACGGCGTCGCCCATCTCGCTGCGGCGCTCGGCGGTGTCGGCGTCGAACACGATCAGGCCCGAAGCCGCGCCGGGCGAGGCGGGCAGCCCCTTGGTCAGCACGTCGCGCGGCGCGGACGGATCGAGCGTCGGGTGGAGCAACTGGTCGAGCGCGGCGGGATCGACGCGGGCGACGGCTTCCTCTTCGCTGATCAGCCCCTCGGCCGCCATGTCGACCGCCATCTTGAGCGCGGCCTTGGCGGTGCGCTTGCCCGAGCGGGTCTGGAGCATCCAGAGCTTGCCCTGCTGCACCGTGAACTCGATATCCTGCATGTCGCGATAATGGGTTTCGAGGATCTGGAACACCTTGGCCAGCTCGGCATAGGTTTCCGGCATCGCCTCCTCCATCGACACGGCTCTGGCCCCTGCCCGCTCGCGCGCGGCCAGCGTCAGATATTGCGGGGTGCGGATGCCGGCGACGACATCCTCGCCCTGCGCATTGATGAGGAATTCGCCATAATAGGCGTTCTCGCCGGTGGAAGGGTCGCGGGTGAAGGCGACGCCGGTGGCCGAGGTGTCGCCCATATTGCCGAACACCATCGCCTGCACATTGACGGCGGTGCCCCAGTCGCCGGGAATGGAGTTCAAGCGGCGATAGACTTTCGCGCGGTCGGCCTGCCATGATCCGAACACGGCGGCGATCGCGCCCCAGAGCTGGTCGTGCACGTCCTGCGGGAAGGGCTTGCCCCACTGCTGCTGGACGATGTTCTTATATTCGGCGACCAGCGCCTGCCAGTCGGCGGCGGTCAGTTCGGTGTCGAGGCTGTAGCCATGATCTTCCTTGGCGATCTCCAGCGCTTCCTCGAACGCGCCATGATCGAGTTCGAGCACGACGT